>DASSWN010000183.1:0-3420 GCA_035704905.1 Flavobacteriaceae bacterium | reverse complement strand
TGAATTTCGAAGAAACTCAACTTCTTCCGCAGCAAAAAAATCGTTAACAACGCTGTATTGCTGCTGCAACAAGTTTTCAATAATGGTTTCAAACAATGGATTCTCAACAAATTCCAGTTGTTCAAAAAGCTCTTCCGTCATATTTCTTAGCAATTAAAAAGTGGACAAATATAGTTTAGAAATCGATTGTTTTTTCAAAAGCTACCATTCAAAGTTAGGGAGCAGAAAATTGTATGTTTGTGCCCAACATTTTGTTATGGAACAGATACGCATAACCAAGATTTTTTCTTTTGAAACAGGCCACGCACTTTACGGCTATGATGGCAAATGCAGAAATGTGCACGGCCACAGCTATAAGCTTTCTGTCACCGTAATTGGCAACCCGATTGCAGATAACGGAAACGTAAAATTCGGGATGGTTATTGATTTTACCGACCTTAAAAATATTGTAAAAGAAGAAATTGTAGATGTGTTTGACCACGCCACAGTTTTCAATAAAAACACACCACACGTTGAATTGGCAAAGGAACTTAGCGATCGCGGGCACAGTGTTTTGCTCGTGGATTACCAGCCTACCAGCGAAATGATGGTAATTGATTTTTCCGAAAAAATAAAGAATCGTTTGCCAAAAAATATTCAGCTTCATTCCCTAAAATTACAGGAAACCGACAGTAGTTATGCCGAATGGTTTGCAGCAGATAATTAAACCAAATCACTTCCCTATCTTTGAATATGCAAATTTCACAGGGCAAAAAAATATACTTTTCCAGCGACAACCATCTTGGCGCGCCAACTTGGGCCGAAAGCTTGCCGCGTGAAAAGATTTTTGTGAAATGGTTGGACAGCATTAAGCACGATGCCGAAGTGATATTTTTGCTCGGCGATCTTTTTGATTTTTGGTTTGAATACAAAACGGTGGTGCCAAAAGGCTTTGTGCGTGTTCTTGGGAAATTGGCCGAACTTCGCGACAGCGGAATCAAAATCCACTTTTTTGTGGGAAACCACGATCTGTGGATGCACGACTATTTTGAAAAGGAATTGAATATTCCAGTGTACCATAAACCGAAAGAATTTGTTTTAAACAACAAACATTTCCTTATTGGCCACGGCGATGGCAAAGGCCCGGGCGACAAAGGCTACAAACGGATGAAAAAAGTTTTCACAAATCCGTTTTTCAAATGGCTTTTCCGGTGGGTTCATCCCGATATTGGCGTTCGCGTGGCGCAGCACCTTTCCGTAAAAAACAAATTGATTTCCGGCGATGAAGACAAAAAGTTTTTAGGCGAAGAGCAGGAATGGCTTGCGCAGTATTCAAAACGAAAGCTGGAAAGCAAACATTTTGATTACTTCATTTTCGGGCACCGCCATTTACCGATGGAAATTAAGGTAGGTGAAAACTCAACCTATTATAATCTTGGCGATTGGATAAACCATTACACTTACGGCGTTTTTGACGGCGAAATATTTGAGTTGAAAAATTTTCAATCTTCCTAAAAAGAGGTCTCGACACTAGTTTATTCTGAGCGCAGTCGAAGAGCTCGACCAGACAATTTTATTCTTTAATATCTTTAAGCCGAAGCTGCAAACTCACATTGCCTTGCCATACGTTTTCATCAATACAATAAGCGGCTTTAAAAGGTTTTCCTTTGCAGGCGATGTCTTGTTTCTCTGCCATTCCAAATCCAATTCCAGTAAATTCTTTGGAATTTCCCTGTTTCAAAACTACGCGCAAATGCGTTTTGTCTTCGCCCACACATTTTCCCCAGCCGGTGTCTTTTAGGTTATGCGTCATAAATGTTGGGGTCATATTTCCTGGGCCAAAGGGGGCGAATTGTTTTAGAATTCTGAAGAATTTTGGAGTAATATCTTCCAGATTTATTTCAGCATCTATACTAATTTCGGGCGTAAGCAACTTTGAATCGATGGTTTCTGAAACCACGCGTTCAAATTCGTTTTTAAAGTTTTCAAAATCCTTTTCAAACAACGTCAATCCCGCTGCATACATATGTCCGCCGAATTGTTCGATGTGTTCGGCACAACTTTCCAAGGCATTATAGACATCAAAACCACTAACGGAACGAGCGGAAGCTGCGAGCTTTTCACCACTTTTTGTAAAAACTAAAGTGGGGCGATAATAGGTTTCCGTCAAGCGCGAAGCCACAATGCCAATTACGCCTTTGTGCCAGTTTTCTTTATAAACTACTGTAGTTTTCCGTTCCTCTTCTTTATTTTGAATTATTTGCTGAAGGGCTTCTTCAGTAATTTGTTTATCGGCAACACGCCTATCAGAATTGAAAGTTTCAATTTCAGAAGCATAGGTTTCAGCTTTTTCGAAATCGGTTTCGGTGAGTAATGTTACTGCGTGGTTGCCATGCTTCATCCTGCCGGCGGCGTTTATACGGGGGGCGATGATGAAAACCACGTCGGTAATGGTGAGGGTTTCTTTTTTCACTTGTTTCAAAATGGCTTGGATTCCCGTTCGTGGATTGCTGTTGATCACCTTCAAGCCGTAATGCGCAAGAATCCTGTTTTCGCCAGTGATGGGCACAATATCTGCAGCAATTGCGGTTGCGACCAAATCCAAATACAGCAATAAATCTTCAATTTGCAATCCTCTTTTTTCGGCTAAAGCCTGAATTAGTTTGAAACCAACCCCACAGCCGCAAAGTTCTTTGTATGGATATTCGCAATCTTCCCGTTTTGGGTCAAGTACTGCAATGGCTTTGGGAATTTCCTTTCCCGGACGGTGATGGTCGCAAATAATGAAATCGATATTTTTTTCGGAAGCATACGCCACTTTTTCAATAGCTTTTATGCCGCAATCCAAAGCAATAATTAGTGAAAAACCATTGTCGTGTGCATAGTCGATTCCTTTATATGAAACGCCGTAACCTTCGTCATATCTGTCCGGGATATAAGTTGAAATATTTGGATAATAACTTTTCAAATAAGAAGAAAGCAGCGCCACGCTTGTGGTTCCGTCCACATCATAATCTCCGTAAACTAAAATATTCTCATCGTTTTCAATTGCTTTTTCAATTCTCTCAACGGCTTTGTCCATATCCTTCATCAAAAATGGATCGTGCAAATCTTCTATATTTGGGCGGAAAAATTTCTCGGCTTCCCCAAACGTTTCCACCCCGCGCTGAATTAAAAGTGAAGCAATTATTGGTTCAACATTCAATGCTATTGAAAGTGAATTTACCTTTTCGGGTTCGGGTTTTGGTTTTAGGGTCCAGCGCATATACTTTGTAAATTCCAAATGTTTAAAATCACAAATTCCAATTTTGGGTGGGTTTTGACTATTAAATAAAGGGGAGAGGTGTAAAATTACGAAATTTGGAATAAGTGAAATGCGAATTTTTGTATTTGATTATTTATTATCTTTTCAGTACTCCCCATAAACTTAAAATCAAAGGA
>DASSWN010000089.1:0-3683 GCA_035704905.1 Flavobacteriaceae bacterium | reverse complement strand
TTTTGAAGTTGCCGAAATTGTTATGAACCGACGTGGAATCGAATTATTGGATGCAGATCGAAAGATATTGGAACGTGTTTTTGAGGACACCAAAAAATTCAGGAGGGAATAAGAATTTGAAGTCAATGCAACAACCAAATTAAAATTTAAAGCCCGCGCAAAAAAACCGAACTGCTTTCACAATTCGGTTTTCAATTCAGTTGGCCTACTAGGGCTCCCCGCAACAAGTGCGGGGTAAACTTCTCGCTTAAAAATAATGTTTTCAAACAAAAACCGAACTGCTTTCACAATTCGGTTTTCAATTCAGTTGGTCTACTAGGGCTCCCCGCAACAAGTGCGGGGTAAACTTCTCGCTTAAAAAAAATGTTTTCAAACAAATGCCGAACTGCTTTCACAATTCGGTTTTCAATTCAGTTGGCCTACTAGGGCTCGAACCTAGACTCTTCTGGACCAAAACCAGACGTGTTGCCAGTTACACCATAGGCCAATAAAATACCAACTTCTGTTTTGGTGGGTGCAAATTTAAAACAAAGTTTTGTTCACACAAATATTTCTGCATTATTTATTCAAAATTGATGCCGAACAAGCATAAAGCCTTTTTAAAGAATTCAAGTTTAAAATAAAAGTGTTTTCTCAAACGTTTGGAACGCATTGTTTTTTTATTCTTAAATTCGCCACACCATTCAAACAAAGCAACATGTCAAATTTTAATTTTGCGAAATGGAACAAAATTTTGGGCTGGATCGTTTTTTTGTGCGCCCTGATTGTTTATTCGCTGACCGTCGAACCCACCCTTAGTTTTTGGGACGCCGGTGAATATATTTCCACTTCCACCAAATTGATGGTTGGCCATCCACCCGGAGCCCCGCTTTTTCAAATGCTGGGCGCTTTCTTTTCTATTTTTGCGAGTGATCCGGATCAAATTGCGCTAATGGTGAATATGACTTCGGTTTTTGCCAGTGCTTTTACCATTTTGTTCATGTTTTGGTCATTGACTTTATTGGTTTCCAAAATTGTCGATAAATCCAAACCACGATCCCGCGCAACCGACATGGCCATTTTGGCAAGTGCTATAATCGGTTCGCTTTCCTTCGCTTTTACCGATAGTTTTTGGTTTAACGCCGTGGAAGCCGAGGTATATGCTATGGCTACTTTTTTGTTGTCCATCCTTTTTTATGTTGGTTTGCTTTGGGAACGTGATATGTTCACACCCCGAGGCGATCGTTGGCTCATTCTTATCTCTTTTATTATTGGACTTTCTTTCGGCGTGCATTTTATGGCATTGCTGAGCATTCCGGCAATTGGATTTTTATATTTTTTCAAAAATTATAAAACCATTACCGTAAAGAATTTTGTAATAGCGACTCTCGCCGTAGTCGCGGTCTTAATGTTTATTTTTAAATTGTTGTTGCCCTATACATTGGCCTATTTTGCGAAAATGGAAGTGTTTTTCACCAATTCCATTGGGCTACCTTTCAACACAGGAACAATTATAGCTTTCTTGACCATCATTGTCGGTTTTTATTATGGTTTGCGCTACACCCGCAAAAAGAAGTATGTTAAATCCAATACCTTTTTGCTGTGCATTTTGTTCATTTTGATAGGGTTTTCAAGTTGGACCATGTTGCCGATTCGTGCAAATGCAGGAACTACTATCAACGAGAACAATCCAAGCAATGCTCGACAACTTCTCGCGTATTATAACCGCGATCAGTACGGTGAAACGCATTTATTTTACGGTCCGCAATTCACCGAGAATTTTTCGGGACTGGATGCAGAAAATCCATATACCGACGATCAAGCGGTTTATGAACGCGACACAATTTCCGGGGAATATGTTGTTATAAACAACTACAAAAATTACAACCAGAACCTGAGTGACGAGCACAAAGCCATTTTTCCAAGAATGTGGAGTGCCGGACATATCAGTAATTATTTGGAATTTACCGGTCCTTTGGAAATCACCATTAAACCCGAGTTTCAACGACAAGAAGAATTGGTTCAGGTGGTCAACCAAGTTAAAACGGATTTTGCCTTGGGAAAAATGAGCAACGACGATTATGTTTCATT
The DNA here is from genome assembly GCA_035704905.1 of Flavobacteriaceae bacterium. Classification (GTDB taxonomy): domain Bacteria; phylum Bacteroidota; class Bacteroidia; order Flavobacteriales; family Flavobacteriaceae; genus DASSWG01. Next base: position 1,613 of record DASSWN010000089.1, on the reverse strand, counting down.
TTTGAACCGCTTTCAACGCTATCTGAATATTGAAAAACCAACATTCGCCGAAAATATTGGTTACTTTTTGGAATATCAAGTGGGTTATATGTATTTGCGTTATTTTATGTGGAATTTCGTCGGTCGCCAAGATGATATTCAAGGTGAATATACCGACTTGCATGGAAATTGGCTCAGTGGAATTGACTTTATTGATGAACTTTTTCTTGGTTCGCAAGATCATCTTCCCACCGATGTAAAAAACAACCCGGCGCGAAATACCTATTATTTTCTTCCGCTTCTATTGGGAATTTTGGGACTGGTTTTCCACTTCAAAAAAGATAAAAAAACCGCATGGGCATTAATGGTATTGTTCCTTTTCACTGGGCTTGCGTTAAAAGTGTATTTGAATGAACGTCCTTTTGAACCCCGTGAGCGCGATTATGCCCTGGTAGGTTCTTTTTATGTGTTTGCCCTGTGGATCGGTTTTGGGGTTTTTGCGCTTTTCGACCGGTTCAAAGAATTTTTAAAACCCAAGCTCGCCGCCCCGGTTGCTTTCGCCATTTGTTTGGTGGTCCCCGGAATTTTAATTGCTGAAAACTGGAATGATCATGACCGCTCCAACCGTTATACCGCGCTGGCTATGGCAAAAAAATATTTGGATTCCGTTGATCAAAACGCAATATTATTTACAATTGGCGACAACGACACCTTTGCATTGTGGTATGCCCAAGAAGTTGAAGGCTATCGAACCGATGTGCGCGTGCTGAATACAAGTCTTTTGGCAACAGGCTGGTATATCGACCAAGCTCGAAGGGCTGCCTACGAAAGTGATCGTGTGAAAACAATCTTGGAACATGATGATTATCGATATGGGTCTAACGATTTTATATGGTTTCAAAAAGACCCACGTGTGAAAGATACGATGAATATCGACATGTGGTTGAAATACATTGAGAGCGACAACCAAACCACCAAAGTAGAAATGGAAAGCGGCCAAGTTGCCAATACCTTTCCAACGAAAAATATTCGGTTGCCGGTAAATAAAGAAAATGTACTGGAAAATGGCATTGTGGATTCTACGGACAAAAATAAGATCGTGCCTTATATCGACATCCACATTCCGAATGATATTCTTTATAAAAACAATTTGGTGATGCTTGATATTGTTGCCAGCAACAATTGGGAACGACCCATTTATTTTACGGGAGGCGCCTATGGCGATTCCGATTATTTGTGGATGAAAGATTACTTGCAGTTGGATGGGGTTACCTATAAATTGGTTCCTATCAAAACCCCACATGATCCGAAAATTTATTACCAGATGGGTCGAATCGAAACAGATAAAATGTATAACATTGTGATGGACTGGGAATGGGGAAATAGCGGAAGCAACGAAATTTACCACGATCCGCAAACGCGTCGCAACGCCATCACATACCGCATGAACCTTTCACGTTTGGTAGATACTTTATTAGCTGAAAAAGATACGGTTCGCGCAACTAATGTCCTGGATTTGGCTATGGAAAAAATGCCCGTGAAATATTTTGGTTTCTATTCACTTTTAGATCCGTACATAAACGGATATTATCAAGTAGGCGAACGGGAAAAAGCCCGTGAATTATGGGAAAAGG
>DASSWN010000145.1:0-17662 GCA_035704905.1 Flavobacteriaceae bacterium | reverse complement strand
CAATAGCCGTATTGTCGCGGCTCAGACCTAATGTAACAGCGAAATTATTTGAGTATCCATTGGGGAAATTGAACAGCCCCACATCGTAATTCCGCAAATCGTAATGTTTGAAGCTTAAGGCGGTGGAAAGTGTGAAATAATCATCTGGAACGGTCAAGCGCTTTGCCAAGCCAACCGAACCTCCGGTAATCAAGAAACGGTGGTCTTTATCGGCATCGCGGGTTCGGAAATCGTATTGGTATTGAATGGAATGGGAAAACGATGTGGTTAACCTCATTGGTTTTCTGCCGCCAAGCCAGGGTTCGGAAAATGAAATACTGTATGTTTGATAAAAGCTGCTTGCTTGGGCTTGCAGGGAAAGGGTTTGCCCATCGCCCATGGGAATTGGTTTCCAATATTCCTTGTCGAAAATTCCCCTTAAAGAAAAGTTGTTGAAAGACAATCCCAATGTGCCCACAAATCCGCCGCCGCCATAACCACCTTGCAGTTGTATTTGGCTCGCGCCTTTTTCCACTACCGGATATTCCAAATCAACGGTTCCGGCATTCGGGTTCACATTTTTAAATTCGGGCATTAAATGTGCTTGATCGAAAAAGCCCAATTGCCCGAGTTCTCGAATGGAACGCAACACATTCGATTTGTCATATTTTTGCCCCGGAAGGGTTCGAAGGTTTCTGTAAATGACATGATCGTTTGTTTTATCGTTCCCCACAACCGTAATATGATCGAAATAGGCGATTTTTCCTTCGTGAATGCGTATTTCAAAATCAATGGTGTCATTGTAAACTTGTGTTTCCACCACATTGAAATTTGAAAAAAGATAGCCGTTGTTTTGGTATAAATTGGTGATGTCGAGATCATCCGGTTTGTCAGGGTTTGCAATGCGATTTTGCAGAAGCGTGGCGTTATACACGTCACCTTTGTTTATTTGAAGGATTCTGTGCAGTTGTTCGTCGCTGTAAACGCTATTCCCCAAGAATGAAATATCGCCAAAATAATATTTTTCGCCTTCTTCCAACTTCAATTTTAAAGTTACCAGTTTATCGTTGACTTTTATAACCGAATCGGAAACGATACGCGCATCGCGATAGCCTTTTTCTTTATATTTTTGAATAACTGATTTTTTGTCTTCTTGATATTTTTCACCAATGAATTTGGAACGTTTCCAAAACCGGAACAAGTTTCTTTCTTTGGTGTTTTTCATCTGCCGGCGGATTTTCGCATCGGAAAAAACTTCATTGCCTTCAATTTTAACATCCTTCACCTTCACGCGATCGTTTTTATCTACATGAACGATCATATTCACTTGGTTGGTAGTTGTGGAATCTTCAACCGGAATGGTTCGAATTTGAACCTGCGCATTCAAATATCCCTTTTCCTTATATTTATTTTCCAAATAATTTTTGGTAGTGGTTATCAGATTTTCGGTCACTTTTGTGCCGGCTTTGAGGTTGTTTTCCTTAATAACGTCTTCCCGCTTGCTTTTTCGCCTCACTCCTTCAACGCGAACATCCACCAAGGTAGGTACTTCTTTAATTTCCAGTTCCAACCAAATTTTGTCACCTTCGATTTTTCGGGCATAAAAATTTATATCGCTGAAAAGGCCGAGATCCCAAAGTTTCTGCAAGATTTTGCTTATTTTTTGTCCGGGAATATAGATTTCTTCCCCAATGCTCAAACCGGTGTAGGCGATTACCGTTTGTTCGTTATAGCTGGTGGTGCCGGTAACGTCAATTCCCGCAATGGTATATTTTTCTCCTGAAGAAAAAGGCATGTCTTGGGCAGAACAGTGGAAACCGAATGCGAACCATCCGATAAATAAAATAAATAATCGTTTCCTCATTGATGCATTAACTAAGTTGCTCGCTGGTTTTTCCAAATCGTCGTTCTCTTTTTTGGTAATTGTAAATGGCCTCATATAAATTTTCCTTTGTGAAATCGGGCCACAAAACATCTGTAAAATACAATTCCGCATAGGCAATTTGCCAAAGCAGAAAATTACTGATACGCTGTTCGCCACTGGTGCGGATGAGCAAATCCACGTCTGGTAAACCGTGGGTGTAAAGATGCTCATTTATAAGCGTTTCGCAAATATCTTCTGTTTGAATTGTATCGTTTTTGACTTTCTCGCATATTTTTTTTACCATACTCGATAGTTCTTCCCTTGAGCCATAACTCAGGGCCAAAGTAAGAATCATCTCGGTATTGGAAGCTGTTTTTTCAATTACTTCCCGAAGTTCTTGTTGCGCTTTCTGCGGAAGGTTTTCAATGCAGCCGATCGAATTTAATTGAATATTGTTTTCCATTAATGTAGGCAGTTCCTTTTTTAATGAAGAAACCAATAATTTCATTAATGTTTTTACTTCGGGTTTTGGCCGGTTCCAGTTTTCTGTGGAAAAGGCAAAAAGTGTGAGGTTTTCAACGCCTATTTCCCGTGCCGCTTCCACGGTATCTTTCACGGAACGCGTTCCTCTTTCATGACCGGCAACCCGGAACAAGCCTTGTTTTTTTGCCCATCGGCCATTCCCGTCCATAATGACGGCAATATGCTTTGGAAGGCCTGCGGGATTTATTTTTTCTTTGAAATTCATTAAAAGTTACAATAACAAGGTTTGCGGCCAAAAGTATAGGTGAGTGTAACACCGGTGAAAAGGTACCAGTCGCTTCTAACAGGGTTTAAACTTTCTTCTTCGGTGGAAATGAATCCATCCAAATTATCGGTGAACGTATAGCGTGGCCCAATTTCAAAACCTAAAATCAAATTGGGGGTGAGGGTTCCTTTTATACCGAAAACCATCGGGATAGCAAAATTCCAATTGTCGCCATCTTCTTTGATCAACCCGTCTTCAACATATAAATTATTGGCATGAAAAACCGTTATGCCGGTATAAAGATAGGGGGTCATTTGAGGTTCGTAGGTGTGCAGGTCCCATTCCCAAAAGGTGTATTCGAGTCCTAATGAAATTTCGGTAATGGTATTTTTGAAAAACAACCCCCGTTGTTTTCGCAAACCTTCTTCCGACTCAAAATCATTGGCCTCAATTTTTGCATGAATCACGGAAAAACGAAAGGAATGCCGTGTGCTTCTATTCCATTTGGCGATAGCCCCCACGGTTATAATTTTTGGTGCGATATAGGTGGTGGAACCAATATCGCCGATGTAGTTGGCGCCTCCTGCAAAGGCCCCAACTTCAAAAGTCTGGGAATATGTATTTTCAACGCAGAACATCATAACAACCACCAACGTTAAATATCTCATAGATTTAAAAGTTTGCAAATATAACAATTAAGTTTTCTCTAACTGGATATATGGCGATTTTGTAATGAATATGATAAAACAAATTTGGAAGCGATTTATTGTTTCCTGTTGCGTTTATCTTCGCCCCAAAGCAGTTTTTTACGAAGAGTTTTAATGAAACTGCTTTCTTCAAGGAGAACCAAACTAATTTTAAATGGAGCTTTTTTCACCGTCAGCACCGTGTCTTTATGAAAAGTGATGGTGCGCGCATCCATGGAAAGAAGGAACTGGTCTTCCCTTCCTGAAATTTTTAAGCTGAGTGTCATATCGTCAGGAATTACCAACGGTCGAATATTGAGGTTGTGCGGTGCAATAGGATTTATTATCAGGGCGTTTGTGCGTGGCGAAATAATGGGGCCGCCGCAACTGAGCGAATAACCGGTGGAACCCGTGGGAGTGGAAACTATTAATCCATCGGCCCAATAGGCATTCAAATATTCACCATTCAGCCATACTTCGGCGGTTAGCATGGAAGTTGTGTTTTTTCTGCTGACCGTAATTTCATTCAATGCAATTTTCACACCTGAAATCCCTTCGTTTTCCGGCGATGCTTCCACTTGAAGCAAACTGCGCTGCGAGATTGAATATTTTTTTTGTAAAATATTGGAAACGGCCTCCCGAATTCCCGATTTTTGAATGGTCGCCAAAAAACCCAGTCGTCCGGTGTTTATGCCCACTATCGGAATGTTCAAGTCTTTGATGAATGTGGCGGTTTTTAAAATAGTGCCATCGCCACCAATGCTAAAAAACAGATCGTAGGAACTATCCAGTTCTTCAAAAGTGCTAAAATTCGGATAATGTTTCGAACTGGTTTTATGCTGATGAATCAGTTTGAGGAAATTTTTCTCGATCACCACATCGATATTTTTTTCCGATAAAACACTAAGTAGTTCATGGATGTACTTTCCGGAACCTTCGTGGTAAAACTGGCCGTAAATTCCTACTTTCATATCCCGAGGTATTTTTGAAGGTATTCCGAACGTTCTTTCAAATTCTGTTGGTAACTGTCTTCGTGGTGATGGCTCACTATTTTATAACCATACCTTCTAAAAGCCTGAATTATTTCGTTCAACCCCGCAATGTTGATTTTGACGGTAATTTGAGCTACTTCATTTTTGATTCGGCTAATGAAAAGCCCCAAAATTTTTCCACTGTTCGATTCCACAATTTGGCAAATTTCGCTGAACGAATAATCGGTGAAGCCTTTTTCAACTACCAAAACCCCACCCGGCTCGCTCAAAAACGGAATAATGTTGAAGAGCCCGATGACGTCGTTCAGTTCCACATAGCCAACATAGCGTTTTTGGGCATTCAAAACGGGCATCAAGGTAGTGCGGTTCTGCGCAAAAATTTCCAGAACGCTTAACCAAGTATCTTCTTCCTGCACGGAAAAATGTTCCAAAGCAAATTGGTAATCGGCAATGCTTTTCGACGAATCGAAACTTCGCACATCGTTTTCGCTCAGGCAACCAACAAATTCACCGTTTTTTCCCACAGGAATATGCGAATGCGGAAGTTTGTCGAATAGTTCCTGTAAAGCACCGATTTTTTCGGTACAAGCCTGCATCGGAATATCATTCAAAATATATTGTTCAATGGTCATACATGAAAACTTAATTTTTCCCCAAAACCAAAAACACCCTCAAAATTGTATTTCAAAGGTTGTATTTTTGTAATCCAAATGTACGGAGAATGACGAAACTTAGTGTTAATATAAACAAAATTGCAACGTTGCGAAATGCCCGAGGCGGAAATGAACCCAACTTGGTGGAAGCTGCAAAAAGAATTCAGGGTTTCGGAGCCGAAGGAATTACCATCCATCCACGACCCGATGAACGCCATATTCGGTATAGCGATGTTTCTGATTTGCTTCCGGTTGTTACTACTGAATTCAATATCGAAGGAAATCCGATTTCTGAATTTGTGGATCTTGTAATGAAAAATAAACCCACACAAGTTACGCTGGTGCCTGATGCCGTTGGGGTGCTGACTTCCAATGCGGGTTGGGATACGGTGAAAAACCGGGAATTTTTGTCAGAAATGATCGCCGAATTCAAAAATCATGGAATCCGAACTTCGATTTTTGTCGATCCGTCTCCGGAGATGATAGAAGGAGCCGCCAAAACCGGGACCGATCGCATTGAATTGTACACGGAAGCCTATGCACGGGGATTTGAAAAGGGTGACAAATCGGCCATCGATGCGTATATAACCTGTGCCACCCGGGCTAATGAATTGGGATTGGGAATAAATGCCGGCCATGACCTGTCCCTTCGCAACATTCGTTTTTTCAAAGAAAATATTCCGGGTTTACTGGAAGTTTCTATTGGCCATGCCCTCATTTCGGAAGCTTTGTACGAGGGTTTGGAAAAAGTGATCCAAAGGTATTTGGAACTGCTTAAGTGATTTAGAATTCAAAATTCCAAAAAAATGAAACTTCATTCTGTAATAATCGGAAAGGGAAAACCGTTTTTGATCCTCCACGGATTTTTGGGAATGGGCGATAATTGGAAAACCATTGGCCGGAAAATCTCCCAAGAAGAATATCAAGTCCATTTGATCGACCAGCGCAATCATGGAAGAAGTCCCCATAGCGATGTATTCAGTTATTCCGCGATGGCGAAAGATATTTTGGAATATTGCCATGATAATAATCTAAAAGAAATTGTATTGATGGGCCATTCGATGGGTGGAAAGACAGCTATGTTTTTTGCAACAGAGAATCCCACAAGGGTTGAAAAATTGATTGTGGTGGATATCGCGACCAAATATTATCCGCCCCATCATCAAACGATCTTGAAAGGTTTGTCTTTCGTAAATTCCCAAAAAATAACGTCCCGGGAAAAAGCCGATGAACATCTTTCCCGTTATGTTTCAGAACCTGATGTACGGCAATTTTTGCTGAAAAACTTGTACTGGAAAACAAAAGATGAACTTTCCTTGCGGTTGAATTTGGAAGTTTTAAATAAAAAACTGGAAGCCGTGAGCGAACCGCTTCCGCAAGAGAAAATTTTTTCCAAAGAAACTTTGTTCATAAAAGGTGAAAAATCGGGTTATCTATTGGAAAAAGATCAAGTGGAAATCCGAAAGCATTTTCCCAATTTCGAACTTGTTATGGTAGAAAGCGCCGGTCATTGGGTTCATGCCGAAAATCCCAACGGATTTTTCGAAAAATTAACGGATTTTCTCTAAAAATATTTTCTATCTTTAGAAATTAAAATTCAATAAAAACTTAAAACCAAATGCCATGAAATTGCTCATTCGTTTATTGGTCACCGCAATTGTAGTGGTCTTGTTGGCAAATATTTTGCCTGGGGTCGAAGTCGCCGGTTTTCTAACGGCCATCATCGTGGCAGTTGTTTTGGCGCTTTTGAATCTAGTGGTAAAACCAATTTTGGTTTTGTTTACTTTGCCTGTCACCATTCTCACCTTCGGATTGTTCCTTTTGGTGATCAACGCGTTGATAATCTTACTTTGCGATTATTTAATTGGCGGGTTTGAAGTCCTCGGTTTTTGGTATGCGCTGTTTTTTAGTGTTTTACTTTCCATTATTCAAAGTATTTTATTTTCGGTGTTGGACTGATCCGGAGAACCGATTAACCGATCAACCGATTTTCCCATTTCGCAAATTCACATTTCCAACTTTTCAAAAAAATATGGAACTATTAATATATTTTGAAATGTACTTGTTTTGTCCTGCGCTCATTCTTTCATGCTCTTATTCAGTCATTCACTCATTCACTTTTCCACTTTTCCCTTCCGACAAAAAAACTTGGCAAGCAGGGAAATACTTCGTACTTTTGCCAACCAATTTTTATTAGATCAATAATGAATATTACACGAGAAAACATTGATGAATTGAATGCTGTGGTGAAGGTCGATATCGCGAAAGATGACTACAGCCAAAAAGTTGAAAATATTTTGAAAGACTACCGCCGTTCTGCAAATATTCCGGGGTTTCGGAAAGGTCATGTTCCTATGGGATTGGTGAAAAGACAATACGGGCAAGCAGTTTTGGTTGATGAAGTGAACAAATTGTTGCAAGATGCTTTGAACAAATATTTGACGGAAGAAAAATTGGATGTGTTGGGAAATCCGCTTCCAAAAGAGCAAGAAGATTTCAACTGGGACAAGGAAAATTATTCGTTCGAATTTGAGCTGGGACTTTCCCCAAAATTCGAAGTGGAAATAAAAACCAAGGAACCCATTACCCATTACCAGATTGTTGCCGATGATAAAATGATCGACAATCAAATTAAAACCATTCAAAAACAATACGGAAAATTAATTTCCAAATCTGAAGTGGGAAAAGAGGATATGGTCACCGGAACATTCAAAAATGAAGCTGAAGGAATCGAAAACACCGCCAGTTTTTCCGTGGAACAAATTGAAGGGAAAGAAAATCGTGATCAATTGATCGGTGCCAAAGTGGGTGAGACTGTTTCTTTGAAAACGAAAAATTTGTTCAAAGAAGATCATGATTTGATGGAATATTTGAAAGTGGAACACGACAAAGCCCACGGCCTCGATATTGAAGTTGATTTTGAAATTTCTGAGGCAAATACCCAAGAACCGGCTGATTTGGATCAAGAATTGTTCGACAAACTTTTTGGAAAAGACGTGATCAAAAATGTAACCGAACTGCGGGCCAAAATAAAACAAGAAGCGGAAGGCCAGTTCAAACAGCAAAGCGACCGACAGTTATTGAACGATGTTACCGAAGCACTGATCGAGAACACAAAATTTGATCTCCCTTCGGAATTTCTTCAAAAATATATCCAAAAGATGGGCGAAAATCCATTGACGGAAGAAGAAGCCAAAGAGGAATACAAAAACAGCGAAAAGGGATTGCGTTTTCAATTGATTGAAGGAAAAATCATTGAAGAAAACAACTTGCAAGTGCAGTTTGAGGAAATCAAGAAATATACCGGTGATCGTATCAGGACGCAAATGGCGCAATTTGGCCAGTTGGACCCAACCGAAAAAGAAGTGGACGATATTACTGCCCGAATTCTTTCGAACCAAGAAGAGGTGAAAAAAATATCGGACGAAGTAATGAACCGAAAGATGTTGCAGTTTTTTAAGGAAAAGGCCAACTTAAAAGAAAAGGAAATCACTTACGAAAATTTTGTTAAGGAAGTTTACAAATAATTTCTTTTTACAATTAATACGTACCTTTAGGGCGTTGAACCATACCGGGGAAACGCCTTTTTGTTTAAAGAGGAAAACACTAAGCCTTTAAAATATATGGATTTCGGAAAAGAATTTGAAAAATTTGCAATAAAAGATCAGGGGATAAACAGCAATTATTACAACAAAATTGTGGGTAGTATGATGCCACAAAGCATGACCCCGAACATTATCGAAGAACGCCAAATGAATGCCGTTGCAATGGACGTTTTTTCGCGTTTGATGATGGACCGCATTATTTTTATGGGGACCGCCATCAATGATAACATTGCAAATATCGTGCAGGCACAATTGTTGTTTTTGGAAAGCACCGATAGCAACAAAGACATACAAATTTATATCAATTCCCCTGGCGGAAGCGTGTATGCCGGACTTGGAATATATGATACCATGCAATTTATAAAACCCGATATAGCTACAATCTGCACCGGAATGGCGGCTTCAATGGCAGCTGTTTTATTGTGTGCAGGCGAAAAAGGGAAACGCAGCGGTTTGCCACATTCAAGGGTAATGATTCACCAACCAATGGGTGGAGCTCAAGGACAGGCTAGCGATATAGAAATCACGGCACGTGAAATTTTAAGTTTGAAGAAAGAATTGTACCAAATCATTTCCAAACACAGCGGACAAACCTATGAAAAAGTCGAAGAAGACAGTGACCGCGATTACTGGATGAAAGCCGGTCAGGCAAAAGAATATGGCATGATCGATGAAATTCTGAGAAGGGATTGAACAGTGTTTAAGGTTTAAGGTTCAAAATTTAATAATGAATATTAAAAATGAATAACGAACAACCAACAACCAATCACCAATTAACCGATCATAAATCACTAGATCACGGATAATTCACTAAATCACAAAATGAAAAGATGGCGAAAGAAACTTTGGAATGCTCATTTTGCGGAAGAAAAAAGCCGGAAACCAATTTATTGATAGCTGGTTTGGATGCACATATATGCGATCGATGCATCGAGCAGGCGCATGGAATTGTTTTGGAAGAGCTGAAGCAAGACGGAAAAAAGGAACTTAGTTCGGAACTGGTGCTGCGAAAGCCGAAAGCAATCAAAGCTTTTTTAGACGAATATGTAATCGGGCAGGAGCAAACCAAAAAGGTGATGTCCGTTGCGGTTTACAATCATTATAAACGATTGTTGCAGCCCGACAACAAAGATTCCATTGAAATTCAAAAAAGCAATATTGTAATGGTCGGCCAAACAGGAACAGGTAAAACCTTGATCGCCAAAACTATTGCGCGCATGTTGAACGTTCCGCTTGCTATTGTCGATGCGACCGTGCTCACGGAAGCCGGTTACGTTGGGGAAGATGTGGAAACAATTCTCACAAAATTATTGGCCGAAGCCGATTATAATTTGGAAAAGGCAGAGCGCGGAATTGTGTTTATTGACGAAATCGACAAAATTGCACGAAAAAGCGACAATCCATCCATAACCCGCGATGTTTCTGGGGAAGGTGTGCAGCAAGCTCTTTTGAAATTATTGGAAGGAACCACTGTGAACGTTCCGCCAAAAGGGGGAAGAAAACATCCGGATCAGAAATTTATTCAAGTCGATACGGAAAATATTTTGTTCATTGCCGGTGGTGCTTTTGATGGAATTGAACGGAACATTACGAAACGGCTTAATTTGCAAGCTGTGGGGTATGCGGCTTCCAAAAGTGAAGATGTTTTTGAAAAAGATAATTTGCTGAAATATATCATTCCGAAAGACCTTAAAGATTATGGATTGATTCCGGAAATCATTGGGCGGCTCCCAGTATTGACTTATATGGATCCGTTGGATCGCGATGCTTTGCGTGCAATTCTTACCGAACCGAAAAATGCGATTATCAAACAATACGAAAAGTTGTTTGAAATGGATGGGATAAATTTCCAAATCACAGAAGGTGCTTTGGATTATATTGTGGAAAAGGCCATTGAATATAAACTGGGTGCGCGCGGCTTGCGATCACTTTGCGAAGCTGTTCTGACCGATGCCATGTTTGAACTGCCGGATTCCAACATAACCGAACTTCGCGTAACGAAATCCTATGTTGAAAAAGCATTGAACAAATCCATTGTTGGTAAATTGAAAGCGGTTTCCTGATTTTTTTCATGAGTACATGCGAACAGAAATCTGAGTAAATCAGCGAAAAAATTTCTTCAAAATTCATCAAAATAAAAACCCGCTCTGAAATTTTCAAAGCGGGTTTTCTGCAAAAAGAAAGTTTTCAAATTAGTTAGATCGGTAAATTCCGAATTCTAATTTATAATCACTTTTACGGTTTTGCTGTTTCCATTTTGGGAAATGGTTGCAAAATACACACCACTTGTTAAGTTCGATACATTCAAAATGCTTTCACTCGTAACGTCATTTTGTGAAAATTGAACTTTTCCCAAAATATCGGTGATTCGAATATTTACGTTTTCTTGCGTGGAAATTCTTAAGGTTCCATTTGATGGGTTTGGATAAAGTGCTAATTCCGCTACACTATTTTCATTAACACCTAAAGTATTTGTGGCATAATTGGCCTGCATAATTTCTTTGGTAGAATTTTTTTGAACAAAAACAGCAACGATCAAATCATCGAATTCTTCCACATTCGTACCCGAAAGATCGGCAGTGAAGGTATTGCTTTCCGGTGTTCCAGCAGTGAAGTTCAAAACTGTTCCATTGGCATTTGGCAACATTTTCATCATTACATGTTCAAATTGAGATTCTCCGTTCCCCCCGGTATTTTGAACAGTCATTTCTTCCATTACCACAACATACAACTTAAACTGGCCATTCAAGTATGGGGTTACCGTGGTATTCACTTCTATTGAATTTCCAGTGACAGTGTAATCGCCGGTAATTTCCATAAAAGACGGAACCGCCAACGCATCGTTCAATGCCGTTTGAAGTGCGGAAGTGCTGAAGAAAGTACTTTCCTTGGTGTCCAAAAGAAGCGTCGGAGCGGCATTTATTCCATAATAATTTCTTCTCACACCACCTTCTGCGGTGTAATAAGGGTCTCCGGCCCCAGGCCAATTCATTTGGTATTTTACCAATACATAATCACCTTCATTTGCATTAAAGAAATTTTGGTTGAAATAATTGGTGTTGAAAGTGGCACAAGGGCCACAGGTGGAACTGGTAAACTCTTCATACAAAGGCAAACGCGCGACAGCTTGTGTGGCAACGGTCACTGTTTTGTTGATTCCATCATTTTCTGTGTTTCCATCATCTCCCGCTCCGTTAACATTCGAAACCCACACATGAACGGTATGAACGCCCGGTGTGGCATTCCATTGGTCGTCATGTGAAAAAGAATAGTCTGCGTTTGGGGCGATGTTTAACCCGGTTAAGGTTTCCGTATACGTAGTTCCTCCGTCAACCTGCCAGTTAATGTCCAAGCTATTGATGGTGCTGCTTCCAAAATTGGTCAAGTCTCCCGAAATTGCCATGTTTCCATTAACAATAATGTCATCTAAATTCACACTTAACAATTTGGCGTCAACAGCAAAAATTTCACTGACCGCCACGTCATCCAAAATAGTTGAAAAACCATATTGGTTAATAGCTCGAAAACGGATAACAGTTGTACTCGAGGGGGAGTAGGGGGTTAAGTCAAAATTAGCGGGTATAAAATCCGGAATGTCATAATTATAATGTTCGATTTCTATCCAATTTGTGCCGCCGTCCGTAGAGATTTCTACAAAAAGGTCATTTACATCCGGATAACCGGTCCATTGCCCATTCGAGAAATTATAAGTCAATCGGTAGGTGCCGGTCGAAAGATCTAAAACCGGGGTATTTAAAGAAGTGGAAACGGCAGCGTAGGATTCATAGTGAAAGGCTGCGCTGGTATTTCCTGAAATTGGGCAAGTGCCTTCTCCAATAGTTCCACCACAGTTGTCCCAGTTCACATTTCCAACCAAATGGTTTTGGGTCATACTTCCGGGAATACCGGATTCAAAACCTTCATAAAATTGTGCGTTCATTGACATGCAAAAGGCCAATGCGCAAGCAAGAGTAATTTTTTTTAGCATAATACGAATACTTTTTATTTAATAATGAGTGAGGATAAAAAAATAAATTTGAATTTTAATCTTGCTAAAATAGTTTTTTAGAAAGGCAATAGCAATTTATTGCATAAAAAATTTTGTTATTTTTTATTTTAGTTCTTCTTAATGGGGTTTTGAACGTTATTCCGATGATTTTGGTCGAAACTTATCAAAAAATAATTTTCAAGGATTTTTACAATGTTATTCTTTGGTTAAACAGAAAAAAATGTCGGAGCTTTCAACAGATTCTTTTTAACTTGCTGTAATTCATAATTGTTTCGATTTTTTCCAAGTAAATTGATGGCTTTTTCAATATGCCCAGAAAAGTAGAATACGGTATGTTAAAATATAATTGATGAAAAAAAAAGTAGCAGATCAATTGGTGGAAATGTTAGTAAATGCAGGTGTCAAACGAGTTTATGCCGTAACCGGTGATAGCTTGAACCCCGTGAACGATGCGATTCGCAGGGATGGAAGGCTTCAATGGATTCACGTTCGACATGAAGAAGCCGGCGCCTATGCCGCTTCCATGGATTCGGAATTGAACGGAATCGGTTGTTGCATGGGGTCCAGTGGCCCCGGACATGTGCATTTGGTAAATGGTTTGTACGATGCAAACCGGGCCGGAAATCCGGTAATTGTTATTGCAAGTACCATCAACACCTATAAATTGGGCCAAGATAACTTTCAAGAAACAAATCCATTTAAACTTTTCGATGACTGCAGCAAATACGTGTATGTGGCAAGCACGCCACGGCAGTTTCCGCACATCATGCAAATGGCATTACAACAGGCATTGGAACAAAAAGGCGTTGCCGTTGTTGGACTTCCCGGCGATGTGGCTTCTGCCGATGCCGAGGAAATTGTCACCTCCACCGTTAATTACAAACCGCTTCCTTTATATCGTCCTTCCGAAGAAGCTTTGAAAAAATTGGCCGAAATTTTAAACAAACACAAAAAAATCACCCTTTATTGTGGTTACGGAAGTCGGCATGCAGTGGCTGAAGCAAAGGAATTGGCCAGGATTTTAAATTCCCCGATAACCTATTCTTTCCGTGGAAAAATATTTTATGAAACCGATGACAATGAATTTGCGGCCGGAATGAACGGCCTTTTGGGCCATAAGTCTGGTTATGAAGCAATGAAAGATGCCGAAGTGTTGGTGCTTTTGGGAACCGATTTCCCCTATGTTGAATTTTTGCCACAAGAAAACACCATTGTTCAAATTGATCATAAACCGGAAAGATTGGGACGAAGGGCAAAAGTAGATTTAGGCCTCGCCGGCGATATCAAAGATACATTGCAAGCCTTGATTCCTTATTTAAAAGAAAAAAGCGAAGATGATTTCTTACAGGAACAACGTCAGAAATATGCGGAAACCGAAAAAGACATGCTTTTCTATGTGAACAACAAAGGAAAAGAAGACAATATTCATCCGGAATTTGTGGCTCATACAATTGATCGGTTTGCGCAAAAAGATGCCATTTTTACCGTTGACACGGGAATGAGTGCAGTTTGGGCCGCCCGGTTCATAAAAGGTGGAAAAGGACGTTATCTTACAGGTTCCTTCAATCATGGCTCTATGGCGAACGCGATGCCGCAATCGATTGGTGCCGCTCTGAGTTTTCCGGATAGGCAAATAATTTGTTTTTCGGGCGATGGCGGGATTTCCATGCTTTTCGGTGATTTGATGACCGTTGTTCAATATAAACTTCCTATTAAAATCATTGTTTTTAATAACCGCGCTTTGGGGATGGTCAAGCTCGAAATGTTGGTGGCCGGTTACCCCGATTGGCAAACCGATATGGTGAACCCGCCATTTGACAAGGTTGCGGAAGCAATAGGTTTCACTGCTTTTGAAATAAGGGAAACCAAAAATGTGGAACCCTTGCTCCAAAAAGCATTGGAACATCCGGGCCCGGTTCTGGTAAATGTTTATACCGATCCGAATGCGTTGGCCATGCCGCCCGATGTCGAGTGGGACCAAGTGGAAGGCTTCTTAACTTCTATGGTGAAAATGATTGCTCACGGTCGCACCGATGAGGTTATGGAAAATGTGAAAAGCAATTGGGGGCATTTGCGGGAACTATTCTAAGATAGAATTTGTAAGATTAAAGGGAAAAAACCTTTCTTTTACGTCAAGTCTTCCTTTATTTTTTCGATCAAATCTTCTGTGGATTCGAACATTTCGAAGGAACCATTTTTCAAGTAGGAAATTTGCCCGGTTTCTTCGCTGACGACCAAGGCCAAAGCATCAGTTCGTTCGGTTACACCAACTGCGGCACGGTGGCGCAAACCAAAACGCAAGGGAATGCTCCGATCGTTGGAAACCGGCAGAATTGCCCGCGTAGCCGTTATTTTATTATCTTCAATGACAATGGCACCATCGTGCAGCGGACTGTTTTTGTAAAAAATCGATTCAATGATGGGTTGGTTCACTTCCACATTCATTTCATCGCCCGTGTTTTTTATGAAATCCAAACTTGTGTTGCGTTTGATGACAATGAGTGCGCCCGTTTTCGTGCTGCCCAATTTTTCACAGGCTTTCACAATGGTTGGTATGTTGTTCAGGGTTTCAAAATCATCTTTGAAAAATTTCAATTGTCGGAGAAAACTACGCCGGTTTCCAAAATTTGTGGAGCCGACCATCAACAAAAATTTTCGTATTTCTTGTTGAAAAACCACGATCAAGGCGAACATTCCCACTCCAATGAATTCACCCAAAACATTGCTGAGCATTTCCATTTTAAGGAGTTGCGTCAGCTTCCATGCCAAATAAACAAAAACGATTCCAATAAAAATATTGATTGCCGCGGTTCCTTTTACAAGTTTATAAATATAATAAAGAAGAACGGCAACAAGGACAATATCGAGTATGTCGAAAAAGTTCAAATCGAGAATATCCGGCATTTGTGAAGTTTTGGTAAATGTAAAAAAAAGATATGAGTTATCGGAGCGCCATCTAAATCACGAAATCATCATTTCATCAAATCATCGATCACCAATAAATTCCAATATATGAATACATTCCATTGCTTCTTTTACATCGTGGGCGCGCAGGATATTTGCGCCATTTTGGAGGGCGATAGTGTGCAAAATACTGGTTCCGTTCAAGGCATTCGCTGCATTGGTTTCCAGAGTTTTGTAAATCATGGATTTGCGTGAAAGACCTACCAGTATGGGCAATTCTAAATTGGTGAACAATTCCAGTTGTTTTAATATTTCAAATCCTTGAGCCGGAAGTTTCGAAAATCCAAATCCCGGATCGATTATCAAGTCATTAATGCCCAAGTTCTTCGCTTCTTCAATTTTTCCCGAGAAATAAAACATAATATCGACGATCAAATTTTCGTAATTCGTGAGATTTTGCATGGTTTTGGGCGTGCCGCGCATATGCATCATGCAATACGGAACTTGTAATTCGGCGATTGTGGGCAGCATGTTTGCATCTAAATTTCCTGCGGAAATATCATTCACCATTGCCGCTCCCGCAAGCACAGATTCTTTTGCGACGCGGCTTCGAAATGTATCGATGGAAAGAACAATTTTGGGAAAACGGGAAATCAGTTTTTCAACAATGGGCAAAATTCGGTTTAATTCGTCTGCTTCGGAGATTTCTTCAGCTCCGGGACGCGAACTATAACCGCCCAAATCAATGAAAGTAGCTCCCTCGGCCAACATTTTTTCGGTTTGGGCAAACACTTCGGCTTCCTTTTTGTATTTTCCGCCGTCATAAAAGGAATCGGGGGTAAGGTTTAAAATTCCCATAACTTTCAGGGAATCAAAGGAAATAAGGTCGCCGTTGCAATTTATGGTCATAAAGGGGAATTAACTTTGATAATGATAAATATTTCCCCGAAATTTACGCAAAATTTGACAATTTCTATGGAAGAAACCTCGGAACAATATGACGCGGTAATTAGATGTTGCCGCGAACTTTTTCTCAAGAAAATGAAGGATTACGGAAGTGCGTGGCGCATTTTAAGACTTCCTTCTTTAACGGATCAGATTTTCATTAAAGCCCAACGAATTCGAGGCTTGCAAGAAAATAAAACCCGAAAAGTTGATGAAGGGGAAATTCCCGAATTCATCGGAATTATCAATTATTCGATCATGGCGCTCGTTCAGTTGGAAATTGGCGTGGCGGAACGACCTGATATTTCACCGGAAAAAGCCGTGGAATTGTACGACAGGAAAATTTCCGAAACAAAAACATTGATGGAAAATAAGAATCATGATTATGGCGAAGCTTGGCGTGAAATGCGCATCGAATCGCTTACCGATTTGATTCTTCAAAAACTGTTGCGAATAAAGGAAATCGAAAATAATAATGGGAAAACCGTGGCAAGCGAAGGGGTTGGCGCCAACTATCAAGATATGGTCAACTACGCCGTGTTCGCTTTAATTTTGTTGCAAGCATGAAAAGAAACGAAGAACAGGTTATTTTGGTCAATGAAAGTGATGAACAAATCGGTTTGATGCCCAAAATGGAAGCCCACGAAAAGGGAAAATTGCACCGTGCTTTTTCAGTTTTCATTTATAACGAAAATGGTGAAATGCTGCTGCAGCAACGGGCTTTATCGAAATATCACTCCCCGGGTTTGTGGACGAATACATGTTGCAGCCACCAACGCGCCGGTGAAACCAATATCGAAGCCGGAAAAAGACGGTTGCGGGAGGAAATGGGTTTTGAAGTGGAACTCGAAGACACAGTTTCGTTTATTTATAAAGCACCTTTTGACAATGGATTGACCGAACACGAATTTGATCATATTTTGGTGGGAAATTATAATGAAAGCCCGGAACCAAATCCGGATGAAGTAATGAACTGGAAATGGATGAAACCGGAAGCGGTACAAAAAGATATGCGGAAAAACTCTCAAAATTACACCGAGTGGTTCAAGATTATTTTTGAAAAATACTTAGATGAATTATGAATTATGAATTATGAATTATGAATTATGAATTATGAATTATGAATTATGAATTATTTCAAACCTTAAACCTTGAACCTTTGAACCTTGAACCTTTGAACCTTTGAACCTTTGAACCTTGAACCTTTGAACCTTTGAACCTTTGAACCTTTGAACCTTTGAACCTTTGAACCTTTGAACCTTTGAACCTTTGAACCT
>DASSWN010000084.1:0-5318 GCA_035704905.1 Flavobacteriaceae bacterium | reverse complement strand
TCAGGTTTTTGCCTATAGTTTTTATGCTTGGATTTTCATCACAATACTTCCACCTTACTTCGGATTTGAAGGAGCTATTGTTGATATTTCAATCGAAACCATAGCGGAAAGCGTGGCAATATATTTGGGAATTCCTTTTGCAATGGGAATTTTGAGCCGTTTGATTTTGATAAAGTTTAAAGGTGAAGAATGGTATTCCAATAAATTTATACCAGCTATATCGCCAATAACCTTGATTGCGCTTCTATTTACGATCGTACTGATGTTTTCCTTGAAAGGGGAACTAATCGTCAAAATACCTTTCGATGTGCTGGTTATTGCCCTGCCCTTACTACTTTATTTCGCATTGATGTTCCTTATTGGTTTTTTCGTCACCAAAGCATCGGGTGCCGAATACGATAAAACCACCTCGGTGGCGTTTACAGCTGCTGGAAACAATTTCGAGTTGGCCATTGCCGTGGCTATCGCCGTTTTCGGACTGAATTCCGGGCAGGCCTTTGCCGGCGTAATTGGCCCATTGGTAGAAGTGCCTGCGTTGATTTTATTGGTTCGCGTTTCATTTTGGCTTCGGAAAAAATACTACAAAAAGTCCGTTGTTCAATGAAATTGACCCAAAAAACACTTTAAAAAAAGACATTCCGGGCTTTCCTATGGAAAGAGCCTGTAATTTCTTATTTTCGCACTCAAATTAGTATTTAGCGAATAAAAAAATAAAAAAAATGAGCGACATCGCAAAAGATTTCGGAATTGACAAAGCCTTGAAAGATTTGGGGCTTACTGAAATAAACAACGGAACTTCAACAGGATCTGACTTTTTTGGCAATGGTGAAATTATCGAATCGTACTCACCGGTCGATGGTGCCTTAATTGGAAAAGTAAAATCCACCACAAAGGAAGATTACGAAAAAACCATCACAACCGCTGTGGAAGGTTTTAAAGAATGGCGTCAATGGCCATCACCACAACGAGGTGAAGTCGTACGCCAATTCAACGAAGAACTGCGTCGTTTGAAGGAACCGCTTGGAAAACTGGTTTCTTACGAGATGGGAAAATCCTATCAGGAAGGCTTGGGCGAAGTGCAAGAAATGATCGATATCTGTGATTTTGCGGTTGGTCTTTCACGCCAACTTCACGGATTAACCATGCATAGCGAACGCCCCGGGCACAGAATGTATGAACAATATCACCCGCTCGGAGTTGTGGGAATAATTTCCGCTTTCAACTTTCCGGTTGCAGTTTGGTCTTGGAATACGGCTTTGGCTTGGGTTTGCGGTGATGCCTGCGTATGGAAAGGTTCTGAAAAAACCCCTTTAACATCCGTTGCATGTCAGAATATTGCAGCCCGCGTTTTTGAACAAAACAATGTTCCGGCCGGAATTTCTTGTTTGATCACAGGCGATTATAAAGTAGGTGAAATGATGACCACCGATAAACGTGTTCCTTTGGTTTCGGCCACCGGTTCGATTCGAATGGGAAAAATTGTGGCGCAAGCTGTGGCCGCCCGTTTGGGAAAATCTTTGTTGGAACTGGGGGGAAACAATGCCATTATTGTTACCCCAAATGCCGACATAAAAATGACCGTGATCGGTGCTGTATTCGGCGCGGTGGGAACGGCCGGACAACGTTGCACCTCTACCCGGCGTTTGATCGTTCACGAAGACATTTATGATAAAGTAAAGAATGCCGTGGTCGATGCCTACAAACAATTGCGCATCGGAAACCCGCTGGATGAAAAAAACCATGTTGGCCCGCTGATTGATAAAGATGCAGTAAAAAACTACCAAAACGCTTTGGATAAAGTTGTGGAAGAAGGCGGAAAAATTCTTGTGGAAGGTGGTGTTTTGGAAGGCAAAGGCTACGAAAGCGGTTGCTACGTAAAACCTGCCATCGCTGAAGCCGAAAACCAGTATGATATTGTGCAGCATGAAACTTTTGCCCCGGTTTTATATTTGTTGAAATATTCCGGTGATGTAGAAAATGCCATCGAAATTCAAAATGGCGTGGTACAAGGATTGTCATCGGCGATTATGACCAGCAATTTGTGCGAAGCAGAACGTTTCCTTTCAACCTTAGGTTCTGATTGTGGCATTGCCAACGTGAATATCGGAACTTCCGGTGCGGAAATCGGTGGAGCGTTTGGCGGTGAAAAAGAAACCGGTGGCGGTCGTGAATCTGGTTCAGATGCGTGGAAAATTTATATGAGAAGACAAACCAATACCATTAATTATACAACCGAACTTCCATTGGCACAAGGGATTAAGTTTGATTTGTAAACCTCCCCCAACCCCTCCAAAGGAGGGGAGTTAAAATTGTATTGTGAAAAAAATCCCCGTAGGTTTTAAAATCCTGCGGGGATTTTGTTTTGATTATTCAAGATTGAAAATTCTATTTTCCAAGTCCTACAAATACCCGAAAATTTTCTTTGGAAATAACTTCAACCTTCGCATTATAGGTTTTAGTGAAATTGACGGGGATATTTGTTTTGGCCTTCGGGTTCCATTTGAACTCAAACCCCATGATTTTTCCATCCGCTTCTTCCACATAATCGATTTCTTGCTGCTGTTTGGTCCTCCAAAAATACCGGTTGCAATATTTTTTATGGTAATGATTTCGTTTGAGCCTTTCCGTCATCAGAAAGTTTTCCCATAATGCGCCAATATCGTTTCGTAATCCAACCGGATTAAAATTCTGAATAATTGCATTGCGGATACCGTTATCATAAAAATAAATTTTGCGATTGGTTTTGATTTCGTTGCGAAGATTGCGGCTGAATGAAGTAAGGGGATAAACGATATAGGAAAACTCCAATAGCTTAATGTAATTGGCAACAGTGTTTTTGTCCACTCCGGTCAGTTGGGCTATTTCGTTGTAACTGACTTCGTTCCCTACCTGAAAAGCCAGTGCTTGAAGGATTTTTTCAAGTATTTCCGGTTTCTTAATGTTCGCAAAAGATAGAATATCCTTGAACAAGTAACTTTGTGCAATCTCGTTCAAGGTTTCCCGTTCTTCCCCCCTATTGTTAATAACATCGGGGTAAAATCCATAAATCAAACGGTTTTCCAAATCTTTTAGGGCATTTAGATAACCTTGCGATTTCTCGTATTCTTCATATGAAATGGGAAAAAGAAAATATTCAGATTTCCGCCCCGTTAGCGGTTCGTTTGTTCGATTGCGCAATTCGAAAGCGGAGGAACCGCTCATGATCAATTGCACATTTTTGAATTGGTCATGAATGATTTTCGCCGTAATTCCAATATTTTCAATCCGTTGAGCTTCGTCAATAAAAACAATTTTGGAACTTCCGATAATTGTTTCAATTTCTTTGGTATTTGGGTTAGTCAACCTTTGTTTTACCAATGGATCATCACCATCAAGGAACAAAAAATCTTTTCCATGCAATACTTTCTTGACAAGGGTGGTTTTTCCTACTTGTCTTGCACCAATAATCACAATCGTTTTCCCTTTGAACAATTTTTCGGAAAGGGTGTTTTTAATTATTCTTTCTATCATCAGTTAAAATTCAATTCACCAAAAGTAATGCTTTTTGGTGAATTGAATCACCAAAAAGCAAGTCTTTTGGTGAATGAATAAAGTATTTCAATTCCTCCCATTCTCGTCCGGATACAACTTCCAAAGCGGATCGCTCTGAAATACTTCCTTCGTATCTACATCTATCATGGAAAGCGGACCTTTGAACGCTGCGCCGGTATCGATATTCCAGACGTTTATCCTGTTCACCGGCTGGGTTTTGTCGATGCGTGTGGTGGGCGTATGCCCTATGAAAATTTCATTAAAAAGTTTTAGGCGTTTCGGAAAACGCTTGTCTTTTTGCGACAAATTCTCATCGGTTGCCATTGCCGTTTCCCACAATGTGCGGTCCCAGTAAACCATATTTGCGGAATATTCTTGCTGTGGCCCGTGCATATTTGTGAACCCGGCGTGCACGAACAAGCGATTTTCTTTATCAATAAAATAATTCAGCAGGCTTTCATAAAAACGAAGGTGCGGATCTATTTCTTCTTCGGAAAGTTTTCGGTATGCATCAATGGATGATTGCCCGCCGTGTTGCAGCCACGTTTCGTTCAGTTCGCCGGTTTTAAGCCAATGATGCGCCAAGTCATCATGATTTCCCCGAAGAAAAACACAGGTGTTTTGTTTGGCAAGTTCGATTAAAAATGAAACCACTTCCACCGAACCGCTCCATCCATCAATATAATCCCCAAGAAAAATCAGTTTGTCATTTGGGGTTATTTTTCCTCGGAACAGAACCTGCTCCAAGGCTTTAAAACCTCCATGAATATCGCCGATAACGAGTGTTCGCATAAAGAATTAATGATTAATAACTAACGATTTTGGATTTTTTCTTGAAAAAATTCAATTGCTTTTAATGAACTTTTCCGAACCGATAAATTTTCCATCATCCAAAATAGTCACGAAATAAAGCCCGTTTTCCAAGCTGGAAATATTTATTGGGCCATTCTCGATTCTTTCCACCGAAAAAACATGTTTCCCGCTTATATTGGATATCTCAAAAGTAAAATCGGAGGTCGCAGGATTTGAAAATTCAAGATTTATAGTATTTCCATGGGACGGATTCGGATAAATCGTGAATGATTCAAAATTAAAATCCTTCTTTGATGTACTCAACCAACTGCTTCCGCCATTGATGGTTTTAAAAAATTTGGAACTCACATAGGCGTAGCCAATCGTGTCGTTTACAAATATCAAGTCCGAAAAGCCACTAAAGAAAGGCGAGTTGCTATTATAAGTTGAAGCTTGATAACTAATCGACCAAGTTTGACCCGAATCGGTTGTTTTGAAAATATTCATATG
Source organism: Flavobacteriaceae bacterium (assembly GCA_035704905.1). Taxonomy (GTDB): domain Bacteria; phylum Bacteroidota; class Bacteroidia; order Flavobacteriales; family Flavobacteriaceae; genus DASSWG01. Next base: position 485 of record DASSWN010000084.1, on the reverse strand, counting down.
GCTGCAATTGCAAAAAGCGGCGGCGGCATCGAGATAGAACCCGACATTGTCATTAAGAAAGTAAAGATTCGCAACGCCTATATCCATAAAGTTCGGCACATAATAATTTGTCCATGTGCTGTCATCTTCGGTTTTGTAAATTTCATCGGCAAAATATGCAACATATTCTTCATTTGCTTGGCCTGCCAATAGCTGGGTATTGCTTTCCGTCATGCTAAGAGAGAATAAATCATCGATAATAGATAATGAAACAGGCTGCCAGGTATTTCCGTAATCGTTGGATTGCAGTAATGTTCCATTATTGCCGGCAATGTAACCGCGATTATCTTTAAAAGCAATGCTGTTGAGTTGCTCGGAAGAAAGTGTGTTGTTCATAACCCAATTGTTCCCGCCATCGGTGGAATGCAAAACCATTCCATGATGCCCGACGATCCAAATATTGTTCAAAGAAATCATGGCTATTGAAAATAAGTTTTCCGTTGTAC
>DASSWN010000079.1:0-6629 GCA_035704905.1 Flavobacteriaceae bacterium | reverse complement strand
CGCCTCCAATTTCTCCCAATCGCGCGTTACATTTTTACCATTATCGATCACCACACGACGCATAATTTTATACGATTCCATATAAAGGAAGGTCAAATGCGTGAGGATGTCGTATATTTCGGAACGTCCACGTGTAATTTCGATATTCATTTGCTCCTCGTCGATGCGGTAACAATTTCGCCTTCTTTTCGGGGGAACAATGGGCACAAAATGGGAATTTGCGTAACCTTCATTACTGGTGAGGTTGATGAAGCGGCATTCTTCTATTCCATTGGGCAAGCGTTCGATAACGTACAACAACCCAAAAAGTTCCACGCGTTCTTCCGCCACCGAACCGTAAATTTCAGGTCGAAGCGTTAAAAGTGCATCACGTAAACTTTCACCAGAAACCCCCATAGGTTTGTAAAACCCACGGTTGAAAAGGTGGCGCATGGTGATATATATGCGTTCAATGGCGTTGGTGCTTTGTTGTGCACGCGTACGTCCTTGATTTTTTAATTTTTCCATAATTGGGCGAAAGATACGGTATTTTATGATTTTAGATTCCTTTTTAAATAATTGAAACCCTAAATTAAAAGATTCTTCCGGACATATATTTTCTTATCCGCGAATATCTGCAAAGTGATTGGAGGAAATATACTTGTGACATTTTTTAGCAGTTTACCGCTGATTTCAGGAGGATTCTTTTGCCTTATTTAGTTCCAATTTAAAAACAGAACCTGATTTTTATAAACAAAATGGCGTTAAAGCAGCTGCAATTTTTCGGTCGTTGGACAAGCGCGGCAATTTGTTTTGCCCGCCCAGTTTTCCAATGGATTTCATATAATTCTGAAATCCGCCTTTTTCAATTTTGGTTATTTTCAAAGTTTGCAAAATATTGCCTTGTATCAAATCGAAATAATAGGAATTTTTTTTCTGAAGGTTCTTGTCGATTTCTGCGGAAAATTCATCCAAATTTTCAGGAATTTCAGCAAATTCAACAAACCATTCATGATACGGAAGCCCATCTTTCGGATTCGTTTGTGGTGCTACGGTAAATTCATTGATGCCAATATTTAGTTTCTTACAGGCTTGTTCCATCGCAAATTCCACTTCACTTCCGATGACATGTTCGCCAAAGGCAGAAATAAAATGCTCCAATCTGCCGCTAACAATAAGTTTATATGGTTTCAAAGAAGTGAATTTTACGGTATCCCCAATGTTGTATGCCCATAAACCGGCATTGGTGGAAACGATCATGGCATAGTTGATTCCCAATTCCACTTCACCAATTGTATAACGCGTTGGATTTTCTTGAAAAAATTCATCTGCCTTTACAAACTCATAAAAAATTCCCGAATTCAGTTGAAGCAACATTCCTTTATCTTGTTGCTTATCTTGAAATGCGAAAAAGCCTTCGGAAGCCGGGTAAAGTTCAATGCTATCCACTTTGCGCCCGATCAAATTTTCAAATTTTGAACGGTAAGGTTCAAAATTGACACCACCATAAATGAACAAATTGAAATTTGGAAAAACTTCTCCCACACTTTTCCCCGTTTTTTCCCGAATACGTTCAAAATACATTTGAACCCACGATGGGATTCCGCTAATGACCGTCATATTTTCAGGAAGGGTTTCTTCCACAATTTTATCGACTTTGGTTTCCCAATCTTCAATGCAATTGGTTTCCCAACTCGGCAACCGGTTTTTCTGCAAATAATTTGGCACATAATGAGCGACAATTCCTGAAAGTCTTCCTATTCCTATTCCGTTTTTTGTTTGCATTTCTGGGCTTCCTTGTAAGAAAATCATTTTCCCGTTCACAAAATCAGCATTTCCCGTTTCGGCGATATAGCACAAAATTGCATTGCGTGCAGCCCGAATATGTGATGGCATGGAATCTTTTGTCAAGGGAATGTATTTCGCCCCGCTCGTGGTGCCCGAAGTTTTTGCGAAATACAAAGGTTTCCCGGGCCATAAAATATTTTCTTTGCCGGCAACCACCTTTTCAATATATGGTTTTAGGGCTTCATAATCCCGAATAGGAACTTGCTTAGCGAAATCGGAAAACGATTTGATACTTGAAAACTCGTGCCTTTTTCCAAATTCTGTGTTTTTGGCGTTGGAAATAAGTGATTTAAAAATCGATTGCTGGGTTTCAACCGGATTATTCGCCCATTCATCTATTTTCTTCCGGGAAATTTTGGCCCAAATTTTTGCTGCATTGGATTTGAGTGACATAATTTTCTTTTTGAAACCTTATAGACTTTTTATTGTTCAAAAGAAATGAAATCAGTTGGGTTCATGGGGTATCCGTCGCTCCACAATTCGAAATGCAGATGTGGCCCTGTTGTAAATTCGCCAGTATTACCAACAATTGCGATCACTTCGCCTGCCTTCACCATTTCGCCTTGCTTTTTTGAAAGCGAGGCATTGTGTTTATAAACGGAAATCAAACCATAACTGTGTTCCAAAATCATAACGTATCCGGTTTCGGCTGTCCATTCGGACAAAATCACGGTGCCATCTGCAACCGCTTTCACCGGCATATTTTTTTCTGTCACAATGTCAACCCCATAATGCTTTTCTTCTGTGTTAAATTCTTGTGACACGTAACCTTTTACGGGGGGAAACAGGCTGAAATCGGTTTTGGAAACCGCAATGTCCAAAAGGTTGTAGCGGTCTTCTTCCGCCACTTTTTCCCGAAGAAGGGAGTCGGTTTTGGAAGGTGAAAAATCCACGTCGCCCGGATCGAAAGGCGAAACCGCAACCACGGAATCTTCTTCATTGTCAGGCATTACATGGCCGGTCAGCATTTTGCGGATGGACTGAAAATATTGCCTGTTTTGCCGAATTTCATTTTCAAGGGAATCGGCCCGGTAGGTTAGTTCCACAGCCCTTCTGCGCATATCCGGCGAAGAATATCCGGGAATATATTCGCGCAGCGGGGTAAAGGCAATGAGAATGGTGGTGCCGATAATCAATATAATAATTGAAAGCGAAACGGCCACAAAGACATTGAGTCGTGTCAGTTTAAAAGAAACACGTTCTTCGAAAGTATCTTCGTTCAGGATTACCAATCGGTATTTGTGGAACAATTTTTTTGCTCCAAAACGCCGAGTTTTTTTTTCTTTTTCGCTCATTCGATAAAACGATTCGGCACAAAAATACAGAAAATCTTAGAGCAGGATTCTGAATCGATGGTTTTAGGTTCAAAGTTCAAAGTTGAAGGTTGCAAAAGCTAATAGTCAACCGCCTTATCAGTATCCATATTTCCCTTTCCAGCGATCTTTCAAAAATGCTTTCAATTGCTGTTCGCGTTTGTTGTTTCCCGGTTCATACAAAACAGTTCCTTTAACCTCTTCGGGTAGGAATTCCGCTTTTACAAAATTCTTGTCATAGGAATGTGCATATTTGTAATCAGCTCCATAGCCCAAATCTTTCATTAGTTTCGTCGGGGCATTTCGAATGGAAAGCGGCACGGAGAGGTCGCCGGTTTGTTTCACCAATTGTTGCGCCTTGTTTATGGCCATATAGCTGGCATTGCTTTTTTCGGAAGTGGCCAAATAAACAGCGCACTGGCTCAAGACAATCCGCGCTTCGGGATAACCGATCGTTGTAACGGCCTGAAAAGTGTTGTTTGCCATTACTAAAGCTGTCGGATTGGCGATCCCGATGTCTTCACTGGCCGAAATAATCATTCGTCGCGCAATGAATTTTAAATCCTCGCCACCTTCAATCATTCTCGCCAACCAATAAACCGCCGCATTGGGATCGCTTCCGCGAATGGATTTGATGAAGGCGGAAATAATGTCATAATGTTGTTCGCCGGTTTTGTCGTAACGCACCGTGTTTTTCTGCACTTTTGCCATGACAAGTTCATCCGTAATTTTGATTTTCTCGGAAGTTTCGGAAGAAACCAACAATTCAAAAATATTAAGCAATTTTCGTGCATCGCCACCACTGAGCCGCAAAAGGGCATTGGTTTCTGCCAGAACTATGTTTTTTTTGGAAAGAAACGAATCTTCTTTCATGGCTTTTTTCAGCAAAGAGAGCAAGTCTTCTTTTCCGAACTCTTCCAAAGTATAGACCTGACAACGCGACAAAAGCGCCGGAATAACCTCAAAACTTGGATTTTCGGTGGTCGCGCCGATCAGCGTTACCCAACCTTTTTCCACCGCCGCCAACAACGAATCTTGCTGCGATTTACTGAATCGATGTATTTCATCGATGAAGAGAATCGGGTTTTTTACGGTGAACAAACCTTCTCCCTTTTTGGCTTTTTCAATTACTTCCCGAATGTCTTTCACACCACTATTAATGGCGCTCAAGGTATAAAACGGACGTTTGGTTTCGTTGGCGATGATGTGCGCCAAAGTGGTTTTTCCCACCCCAGGCGGTCCCCAGAGAATGAGTGACGGAATATTCCCGCTTTTGATCTGTTCGGTAAGTGCGCCCGATTTCCCCACTAAATGGTTTTGGCCAAGATAATCTGCCAATGTTTTCGGACGCAATCGTTCGGCCAATGGTTCGTTCATAATGCAAAAATACTACTTACAACGACAAAGTTGCGGTTTTTAGGTTTTGGTCGGTTTTTTGCTCTTGGAAAAGTTCAGGGTTCAAGGTTAACCTGAAATTGGATAAAATAAAAAAGGGTATTTTTATTTCGCAAAATTATTTCAAATTGTAGCTCGAGCATGCAATCCCGAAAAAACACACAACGAAATTCCCCGGAAATGGACCATTTGGAGTTCACCACGGGCGTAATTGGATATCCGTTGCTTTTTGTGTTGCTGATTTGGATCATTTACTGGTTTGAAATCCGTTTTGGATTCGATTTCACCTATTTGGGCGTGCAGCCACTTTCAGCAAAAGGTTTGCGCGGCATTATCTTTTCACCGTTTGTTCACGGTAGTTTGGAACATCTTTACAGCAACAGCATTCCCCTATTGATCCTTTCTCTGGCATTATTTTACTTTTACAGAAAAATAAGTTGGAAAGTGTTGCTTTTCGGAACAATCCTGACCGGGTTTCTCACTTGGTGCATTGCAGAACCCTATTCCACTCATATTGGTGCCAGCGGAATAATTTACTGCTTGGCCGGATTTTTATTTTTTAAAGGAATTTGGTCGAAAAATTTTCGCTTGATCGCCTTATCATTGATCGTTGTGTTTTTATACGGAAGTTTGGTTTGGGGAATTCTTCCCGGAAAAGAGGGAATTTCGTGGGAAGGGCATTTATCGGGATTGATTTCGGGAATAATCCTGGCTTTGGTTTATAAAAACTACAGACTTCCAGTGCCGCAGTACGAATGGGAAAAAGACACCTACGAAGAAGAAAACGACCCGTTTATGAAGCATTTCGATAAAGACGGCAATTTTATTGAATTCCCAGAAGCAATAGAAAAAGCGGAAGCGGAAGAAATGGCTTCCGAAGAAAAAATGGAAATTCGGTATTATTTTAAAGGGAAAAGCGAATAGGAGAAAGAATCCGACAGCTTACGGCTTATAGTCTAAAGCATTAAGGCCTCAAACCATCGACTCCAGAATAGCTTGAATATCCTCTTCAGAAGTATCGGGGTTAATGAAACAAAAACGTGCTATCGTTTCAGTATGACCCTTCTTCGTCCATTTTGATGGCGTGACCAGTGCAAAACCTTTTTGTTGGTTTGTATATGTCCAATCGCGATAGTCTTCGGGTTTCCACCCAATTCTTCTAAACAAAACGCAAGACAATCCGGGTTCACGGATTAATTCCACAAAATCAAATTTCCGAATTTTGTCGGCGGCAATTTGTGCGAGTTCCAAGCCGCGTTCAATGGCATGAACATATCTTTCGGTTCCATGCATAGCCAAAGAAAACCACAGTGGCATTCCGCGCAATCGACGTGTCAGTTGAATTTGATAATCGGAAGGGTTGAAACCTTGTGCGCCTTCATCTTTAAAAATTTCCAAATAGGCACCTTTTTGGGAATGTGCATTCCGCGCGAGTTCCATGTTTTTATAGATAATCGCGCCGCAGTCATAAGGCGAAAACATCCATTTATGCGGATCAATGGTTACGCTGTCTGCCCGTTCGATTCCGTGGAACAAATGCCGCACGGAAGGTGCCGCCAATGCGCCACCGCCATAAGCTGCATCCACATGGAACCAGAGTTTATTTTTTTCACACACCGTCGCAACGGATTCGAGATCGTCAATAATTCCGGCATTTGTGGTTCCGCCTGTGGCAACGACCGCAAATAGTCTTTTTCGATCAATTTGACTCAGTTCATCAATGGCTTTTTGAAGGTTTTCTCCAGTAAGCCTATCGGCATCATCATCTTCGACCAAAAGAATATCTGCATCGATCACCTTGGCCATGGCCTTTATCGAAGAATGCGCACCGTTGGAAGTAATCAATAAAGCCCGAAAAGCATTGTTTTCCCGATTCTCCGAACGCCAAGCTTCACGTGCGGTTATCATTGCAGAAAGGTTTGCCGCTGTACCGCCGCTTGTGAAAACACCGAATGAACCTTTTGGCATTCCGGTCAATGAAACCAGCCATTCCATTGCGCGGTTTTCACAAAAAATTCCGCCCGCACCAGTCATCCAATACGCTCCATGGACACTCGCTGCCGAAGTTACCAAATCGAATAAAACCGCTGCACG
>DASSWN010000040.1:0-11400 GCA_035704905.1 Flavobacteriaceae bacterium | reverse complement strand
GGACAAACCGTTCGATGACCATCCGCCGCCAAAACAAAAAATACAACAGGGGGTTCTGTTTTAAAAAAAAGAAAAAACGACAGGGGAAACCAATGAAAGCGTTAAATTTAACTCCTCCTAAAATCGTTTAGGACAGGATTGCTTTCCAATTATTTGGGAAGCATTTTTTATTTTTAACGATGTTGGATTTTATTCGAAGATTTTACTTGATATTATAGAAACATTACTTCTTCCCTTTTTCCGGTGGATATTTTTCCAAGGCTTTCAAGATGATATTTTGGAAATATGCCGAGCGCTCTTCCGGACTCATATTCGGATTGAATCGGCTTTCGATCACGGTTTGCCAATAAAGCACATTGGACGGCCATTCCACAAATTCGATTGTCAGATGCATATAAACATCTGGCGCGCCTACCGGGATTCCGCCCGAAACGCCAATTCCAATTCCGCCGCCACCGCTGCCAAATCCCAAACCAATACGGCTTCCACTTGGTTTTTCAAAATAGGATGCATAGAAATTTACTTTAAAATCGGGTGTCGTGGAAAGATGAATTCCTTTTTTTGTCAATGCCGAATCAATCGCCACAAAAACGCGTTCATCGTCCAAATCATTTAGGCCGGTTTCCATGTCCGTATAAAAATTATAGGTTTTATACACGGAAAAATCTGTTTGCACATCGTAATCATAAAAAATTTGTGGCGCCGCGCATCCGAACAAAAGGAGGAATACAAATCCAGAAAAATAGGTTTTTCTCATTGGTGCAATTTTCAGGAAAATTACAAAAACGAAAAATACCGAGGAAATATTTAACTTTTTCCCTTTTTAACTCTTTCCCTTTTTCGCTCTTCTAATTCAAAAGTGACCAAAGCCGATCTTTCAGCTCCTGCAAGCCTTGTTGCGCAACGGCAGAAATAAAAACGTACGGAATATCGGGAAATTCGCGATCGAGTTGAATTTTCAGTTCAGCTTTTAGCTCTTCATCCAACAAATCACTTTTCGAAATGGCCATCAAACGGTCTTTATGCAGCAATTCCGGGTTGTAGCGGCGTAGTTCATCCAATAAAATTTCATACTGCTCTTTCACATTCGGTGCATCTGCAGGAATTAGAAACAAAAGAATGGAATTTCGTTCAATATGCCGCAAAAATCGGTGGCCCAATCCTTTTCCCTCGGCCGCACCTTCAATAATGCCGGGAATATCGGCCATAACAAAAGTTTGGTAATTGCGGTACTGGACGATTCCCAAATTGGGTTTCAAAGTGGTGAATTCATAATTTGCGATTTTCGGTTTGGCCGCCGTTACCACAGAGAGCAAAGTGGATTTCCCCGCATTTGGAAAACCTACCAACCCGACATCGGCCAAAATTTTGAGTTCCAAGGTAATATTCCTTTCTTCGCCTTCCATGCCGGGCTGGGCATAACGTGGGGTTTGATTTGTGGCACTTTTAAAATGATTGTTTCCCAAACCGCCCATTCCGCCGCGGGCAATAATATGTTCTTGTCCGTTTTCGGTGATTTCCAACAAAATTTCATTGGTTTCCGTGTCGCGCACAACCGTTCCCAAAGGAACATCTACATAAACATCGTCGCCATTGGCACCCGTACTTGTTTGTTTTCCGCCATGTTCGCCGTGGGTGGCACGAACATGCCGTTTGAATTTTAAATGAAAAAGTGTCCACAAATTTTTGTCACCGCGCAAAATTACATGCCCGCCACGACCACCATCGCCACCATCGGGACCACCTTTGGCAATATATTTCTCGCGCCGCAAATGACGTGAGCCTGCACCTCCTTTCCCAGAAGTGGTGTGAATTTTTACGTAATCGACAAAATTTCCTTCGGTCATTTTAGAGCGCGTTATCTATTGTGTAAGCTGTTTATTGAGAAAATATTCTCGGTGGCAAGGTTCAAAATTCGGTGAATCTGCTACAAAGTGTCGATTACATGGCTCAAACGATCGGTAATTTCATCAATATTCCCAACCCCGTTTACGCCATAATATTTGTCTTTCTTCTGGTAGTGTTCTTTTAGAATATCGGTTTTTCGATAATATTCATTGATGCGCTCCCGAATTATTTCTTCGTTTCCATCATCGGTTCGACCCGAAGTCTTTCCTCGCTGTGTCAAGCGTTCAACCAATATTTCATCGTCCACTTCCAAGGCAATCATGGCATCGATTTTCAACATTTCTTCGGCCAATAATTTGGTCAACGCCTCGGCTTGGGCAATTGTTCTCGGGAAACCGTCAAAAATAAACCCGTTGGAATCCAAGTTTTTCTCCACTTCGGCTTTCAACATTTTTATGGTTACTTCATCGGGTACCAAATGACCTTTTTCCATATAACTTTTTGCCAAAATCCCGAGGTCGGTGGAGTTTTTGATGTTATTTCGAAAAAGGTCTCCCGTGGAAATATGCACCAAATTGTATTTGTTTTTCAAAATTTCAGCTTGGGTACCTTTTCCCGCGCCGGGAGGGCCAAACAATACGATGTTTATCATTTTATTTTATTCTTTAATTGAAAGACTTCGGGTAAATTTCGTCCCAAACCATTATAATCCAATCCATATCCAACAATAAATTTGTTGGGGATTTCCATTCCCAGATAATCAATTTTGTATGGTTTTTTATATACTTCCGGTTTCAAAAACAAGCTGGCGATTTTATAATTCGAAACACCCGTTTTTTCTAAGGTATTAACGATATTTTCAATAGTGTTCCCCGTATCGATAATATCTTCCACAATAATCAATGGTTTCCCATTAGGGTTTCCAAGACCAATAATTTCCTTTATTTTTCCTGTGGATTCGGTGCCGACATACGATTTCATCTTAACAAAATCGACTTCGCATTTGCCCGGATATTGTTTGACCAAATCGGAAATAAACATGAACGAACCATTTAAAATGCCAACGAATATCGGAATTTCATCGTGAAAATCCTTTAAAATACTGTCAGAAATTTTTTGCACCGCCGCTGCTATTTCCGCTTGTGGAATAAGAGGAACAAACTCCAAATCATATAATTTCAACATTCCAAGGCGGTTTATGGTTTGCAAAGATAGTGATTGCCGATTTAAATTCGGAATGTTTCCGCTAATCCCACGGAAACAATTATTTTTGTGCAAACTGAATGAACTTCCAATGAAAAAATATTTTTCGAGCGATTTCAAATTGGGAATTTTGGGCGGCGGTCAATTGGGCAAAATGATGCTTTATGAAACCCGAAAATTCGATATTCAAACCCATGTTTTAGACCCAAACGAAGAAGCTCCGTGCCGCATTTCATGCAATTATTTTGAACAAGGGGATTTAATAGATTACGATACAGTGTTGCAATTTGGCCGAAATGTGGATGTGCTGACCTTCGAAATTGAATCGGTGAATGTAGAAGCTTTGGAACAATTGGAAAAAGAAGGGAAGAAAGTTTTTCCCGCATCGGAAACGTTGCGAAAAATACAGGATAAATCGGTTCAGAAGGAATTTTATAAAAAACATAAAATCCCCACGGCCAACTTTCACTTTTTCAGTACAAAAGCAGAAATGACCGAAGCCCTTGTATTGAAAAAATTGGCTTTCCCTTTTGTGTGGAAAAGCGCCACGGGCGGTTACGATGGAAAAGGCGTAAGCGTTATTGGAAATGATGAAGATGCAATACCCTTGCCCGATGTGGCTTGTATTGTGGAAGAAATGATTCGATTTAAAAATGAATTGTCCGTCATTGTTGCGCGAAATGTTTCAGGTGAAATGAAAACTTATCCGGTGGTGGAAATGGAGTTTCATCCGGAAGCAAACCAAGTGGAATATGTGATTTGCCCCGCACGAATCGATGAAAAAGTAGCGGAAAAAGCCAGAAATATCGCTTTAAAAGTTTCGGAGGCTTTTGATCACGTAGGCTTATTGGCTGTTGAAATGTTTCAAACAAAAGACGATGAAATTTTGGTGAACGAGGTTGCGCCACGGCCACACAACAGCGGCCATTACAGTATCGAAGGAAGTTATACGAATCAGTTTGAGCAGCACATTCGCGCGATTTTGGATTTGCCGTTGGGGAATACCGAAAGCAAAGTTGGCGCGGTGATGGTGAATCTGGTCGGTAGTGAAAACCACGAAGGAAATGTGGTATATCAAAATATGGAAGAAATTCTTGGACTGAAAGGTGTTACACCGCATATTTACGGGAAAAAACTTACAAGGCCGTTTCGAAAAATGGGCCATGTAACCATCGTGAACAAAGATTTGAACGAAGCACGAAAAATTGCGGAAGAAGTGAAGAAAACGATTCACGTTATAAGTAAAGAACCCTGAACCTTGAATTTTAAACCTTGAACTATGAAAGTAGCCGTTATAATGGGCAGCACCAGTGATCTTCCGGTCATGCAAGAGGCCATCGATATTCTGAAAGGATTTGATATTGAAGTGGAAACAGATATTGTTTCTGCCCATCGAACTCCCGAGAAAATGTACGATTACGGAAAAAGGGCGCACGAGCGCGGCATCAAAGTAATAATCGCAGGTGCCGGGGGAGCGGCTCATTTGCCTGGAATGATCGCATCCCTTTCGCCACTTCCTGTGATCGGAGTTCCCATAAAATCAAGAAATTCCATAGACGGCTGGGATTCGGTTCTTTCCATTCTGCAAATGCCGGGCGGAGTTCCTGTTGCGACCGTTGCATTGGATGGCGCAAAAAATGCGGGGATTCTCGCAGCGCAGATTATCGGTATCGCGGATAAATGTACCTTGGATAAAATTTTGGCCTTTAAAGAAGGTTTGAAACAAAAAGTCATGGACGGCTCAAAAGAAGTTTTGAAGTAGGTCGCGATTTGTTTTTAAAAGATTTCCAGAGGTTTTAGGTTTTGGAAACAAGCTGTTTTTTCATTTTTGATATTCCAGAATATCGCCGGGCTGGCAATCTAAAATTTCACAAATGCACGCCAGTGTTGAAAAACGGATCGCACGTGCTTTTCCGGTTTTCAAAACCGAAAGGTTCGCCGGTGTAATGCCGACCTTTTCCGCCAAATCGTTGCTTCGCATTTTTCTTTTTGCGAGCATCACATCTAAATTGATGACAATGGGCATTGCTTAAACTGTTAATTCAGAATCTTCTTGAAAATGCCCGGCTTCCTGAAAGAGATAACCGAGGGTCCGAAAAAAAATTCCGATAATAATTAGAAAGAGAAAAGAATCAGGTGTAATCCCGCCAATCCGAAAATTTTCGTTGGAAAACACTTGGTAGAAATACATGGGCACATTTGTTGCGATTGCTGAAAACAGGAATAGGAAACCGATCTCTTTGGACAACAGAACTGTTTTGGGTGTAAAAAAGTTGCGCTTCACAAAACACGAAACCAATTCTTTCAGTTTAAATAAACCCCAGAAAAAAATTGCATATCCGAACACATTTAAACCAAGAATTATTTTTTCCCAAACAGTTGTATTGGTAAGATTTTTTTCCAATCCGTAGATTTTTATTGAAGAAAAATCATTGGTGGCAATAGCGAAAATAAAAGCGATGGCAGCCACACCGATTAAAATTGCACTTCCCCAGATGGTCAGCTCAAGAAGGGTTTGAAGTCGGTAGATTCGTTTCATGATAAAATATTCTTGGATTAATATCGACAAAGATAGATTAAATATCGAAAAACGATAATAAATTTTTAAATAAAATTCCATAATTCCTATTTATGCACGGACTCGTTTGTCCATTCAATTTCCTAACTTTGCCATCCATTTTAATTCATTATGAAAGAAGAACACAAACCGCTCAATTTCATTGAACAAATCATTGAAGAAGATTTGAGATCAGGTTACAAATTGGAAGATTTGAAATTCCGTTTTCCGCCTGAGCCCAACGGTTATTTGCATATTGGCCACGCTTCGGCGATTTGCTTGAATTTTGGTTTGGGTGAAAAATACGGTGCTCCGGTCAATTTGCGCTTTGACGATACGAATCCCATTAAAGAAGAACAAGCCTTTGTCGATGCTATCAAAAAAGATGTGGAATGGCTGGGTTTTTCCTGGGAAAAGCAATGTTTCGCTTCCGATTATTTTCAGCAATTGTATGACTGGGCGATGGAACTGATAAAAAATGGATATGCTTATGTGGACAGCCAAGCTTCCGCAGTAATTGCCGAACAAAAAGGAACCCCAAAAGAACCCGGAAAAGCAAGTCCGTTTCGAAATCGTTCGGTGGAAGAAAACTTAGCTTTGTTCGAAGCCATGAAAAATGGGGAAACCCCGGAAGGCGCCCACGTTTTGCGTGCTAAAATTGATATGGCGGCACCCAATATGCTCATGCGCGATCCTGTAATGTACCGTTGTTTGCATAAAAGCCATCATCGAACCGGCGAAGAATGGAAAATTTATCCGATGTATGATTGGGCCCATGGTGAAAGTGATTTCATAGAAGAAATTTCCCATTCGTTTTGCACCTTGGAATTTTTGCCCCACCGCGAATTGTACAACTGGTTTCTGGAAAAAATTAGCTCGCCAAACGAGTTTAGGCCGAAACAGCGTGAATTTGCCCGTCGAAATTTAAGCCACACCGTTGTAAGCAAACGGAAATTGGCCACTTTGGTGGAAAGAAATATTGTGGAATCTTGGGACGATCCGCGAATGCCGACAATTTCAGGATTGCGACGAAGAGGCTACACGCCGGCTTCCATTCGCCGATTTGCGGAATCCATTGGTGTGGGGAAACGCGAAAATTTAATCGATGTTGCTCATTTGGAATTTTGTGCGCGTGAAGATTTGAACAAAACCGCACCACGTGTTATGGGCGTTTTGGATCCGGTGAAATTGGTGATCGACAATTATGAAGGAGAAGAATGGCTGGAAGCCGAAAACCTGCCTACCGGACAGGCAGGTAATCCCGAAGACGAACAATCCGGCTCCCGCAAAGTTCCATTTTCCAAAGAACTTTATATTGAACGTGAAGATTTTAAAGAGGAAGCCAACAGAAAATTTTTCCGTTTAACCCTGGGGAAAGAAGTCCGTTTGAAAAACGCCTACATTATCAAAGGTGAAGCAGTGGAAAAAGATTCCGAAGGCAACATTAATGTAATCCATTGCAGTTACGACCCTAAAAGCAAGAGTGGCAGCGGCACGGAAGAATCGCAACGAAAAGTAAAAGGAACCTTGCATTGGGTTTCGGCAAAACATGCTTTAAAAGCCGAAATCAGGTTGTACGAACGCTTGTTCACTGTCGAATCCCCGGATGCGGATAAGGAAAAAGATTTTATAGAATATGTAAACCCAAATTCTTTGAAGATAATTCAGGGTTTCGTGGAACCCAGTTTACAAGAGGCCAAAGAACTCGATCATTTTCAGTTCCAGCGCATTGGTTATTTCTGTGTGGATAAAGATAGTTCCCCCGGGAAACCGGTTTTCAACAGAACGGTTGGGCTTCGGGATTCGTGGTCAAAATAAGCACGGTTTCAGTAATTTTCTTTCAAAATTCGAAACTGAATTAGCCACCAAAAACGGAAAGGGATGCTTTTGGCCAACTACTTCATTCTATTGAAAAAAATGAAACTACTTAAGAATAATTTAAGGGTTTTTCCATATATATTAACCGGTTGTTAACAAGCGATGGCGGCTCTTTGTTTTATCTTTGAAAAGTTAGTAAATTAATTAAAAAAACAATCAAATACTATGGAAAATTCAGGAAACACATTGGTCGCTTTAATAACTGGAGCAATTGTTGGAGCAGGTGTAGCTTTGCTCTATGCGCCCGATAAGGGGGAAGTTACCCGCGAAAAATTAAGCGAAGGCGCTATGAAAGCAAAATCCAGGTTCGATCGCCAACTGCACGAAACCACCGATCGGCTAAGCAAGAAGGCGAGAAAGGCAAAAAGTAGTTTCGATTCAAAACTGGAAGAAACACTTTCTTCCGCAAGTTACAAAGCCGATGATATTATCGTAGCTTTGGAAGGAAAATTGGAAGAATTGCGCGCCAAAAATGCACGCCTGCACAAAGATGTAAAAAAGAACAACAACAGTGAAGAGCTTACTGTAAAAGGAAAGAACGCAATAGCCTAATACGCAATGGCATTCAAACAACTGACCGATCATATTGATGAATTGGGCGACCATATCGAGGCATATCTATCGAATATGGTCGCCTATTATAAATTGGACTTTTTCAAAAAGTCCATGAAAGGCATTTCCTTGTTTGGGAAACTGCTGATTGTCGGAAGCATTTTCTTGTTTTTCTTGGCGTTTATTTCTTTTGGTTTTGCGATTCTGATTGGACGATCTATTAATAGTTTAAGTGGAGGTTTTTTCATAATTGGCGGGATATACCTTATCCTTTTCATTCTTATCCTTGTTTTCTGGAGAAAACTGATTGAACGCATTTTCTTGGAAAAATTTTCTAAATTCATTTTCAACGAAACAGATTATGGCGAAAGTGTGAAAGAAGAAGTGGAGGATATTGTAGATACTGGGCAAGAGCAGTCGTGGCGAACAGAATTATAAAATTTCCTTTCCAATTTCAGATTCATAAACAATTCCTATCTTATGAAAATTTATAGAACTTTTGATGAAATTGATCGCGATCTGCGAATTTTGAAACTGCAGTCGAAAATAGAACGGGAAGAAATACGGTCTTCTTTTTCAGAAATCAAAGAAGATTTTTCGCCTGTTTCCATGGCGGCCAACTTTATTGCTTCATTGACCAAAAAAGCCATTCTTTTCAAAACCGTGGCCAGTATTTTTCGTATGGGCCGCAAATAATATAATTTCTCTACGCAACAAGAAGTTTAATTATTTAATTTTTGCAGATTTTCCGCTTTCCTTTTGGAACGGGTTTTTTCAGTCCAAAATTTTTCTTTTCACCCGTTGTGAAATGGAGGTGATGAGTTCGTATGAAATTGTTCCCGCACGGTTTGCGAATTCTTCTGCACTTTTGTTTTTCCCAAAAATAAGCACTTCATCGCCCTCTTGGCAATCAATGCCCGATACATCGATCATAATCATATCCATGCATACATTTCCAACAATGGGTGCCGGATTTCCGTTTACGGAAACTATACCTTTTCCCTTGCCATAAATACGATTGATTCCATCGGCATGACCCAACGGAAGCGTTGCTATACGGGTCGGGCGTTTTGCAATGAACCCACGGTTGTATCCGACAGAACTTCCAACAAGAACTTCATGAATTTGCGAAATAAGGGTTTTTAGCGAAGCCACGGGAATTAAATTTGCATCTTCTTTGGCCGAATTTCCAAAGCCGTATAAAGCAATGCCGCTACGAACCATATCGAAATGAGCCTGCGGGTAATTTAAAATTCCTGAAGTGTTGCAAAGATGTAACAACGGACGATAATTTAGGTTTTTGATTAGTTGGGAAGTAAAGCTTTGAAATTCCTCCATTTGCTGTAAAGAAAAAGCTTTTTCGGAAGCATCTTCACTAGCTGCCAAATGTGAAAAAACACCTTCAACTTTTATTGCTTTCGTATTTTTCAAAGAATTTAAAAGCGCATTTATTTCATTTCCTTCAAATCCCAACCGATTCAAACCGGTATTCAATTTCAAATGCACCGGATAATCTTTTTTGCAATATTTTTCCGCTTCTTTAATAAAGCCATTCAGAATCAGTTGACTGTAAAGGCTCGGCATCAATTCATAGTTGATTATTTCTGAAAAATGACCCATCTGTGGATGCAAAACCAAAATAGGTAATTTCACACCATTTTTTCGCAGGGCAATTCCTTCGGAAACATAAGCAACGGCCAACGCATCGACTCCCAATTTTTCCAGTTTTTGTCCAATTTGAACAGAATCGCTGCCATAGGCAAAAGCCTTCACAACTGCCATGAATTTGGTCTTTCCGGATATTTTTGAACGCAAGTAGTAATAATTATGCGCCAAGGAATTCAAATCGATTTCTAGAACAGTTTCGGTTATATTGGACATTATTCCCGCGTTTTTCCCGAAAGTTCTTGTTCGCCCTTTACTTCCATATTTTTCACTTTCTGCCGGAGCATGGCTTTAAAATAGGCCGCCCTGCTCAGCGGTTCGTATTCTTCGGTTTCGCCCAACAAAACCAAATCGTCGCTTGCCGCTTTTCGAAAACTATATTGTGCCAAATTGCCGGTACGCGTGCATACCGCATGAACTTTCGTAACATATTCGGCGGTTGCCATTAATGCAGGCATTGGGCCAAATGGATTTCCTTTAAAATCCATATCGAGTCCGGCAACGATCACGCGCAAACCTTTGTTGGCCAAATCATTGCAAACATTCACAATTTCGGCATCGAAAAATTGAGCTTCATCTATTCCGACCACATCGCAGCCATCGGCCAAAAGGCGAATATGCGCCGCGGCAGGAACCGGTGTGGAACGAATTTCATTGGCATCATGCGAAACTACTTTTTCTTCGTGATAACGATGATCGATTTCCGGTTTGAAAATTTCAATTTTTTGCTTTGCAAATTGCGCCCGTTTTAGCCGTCGGATAAGCTCTTCGGTCTTTCCGGAAAACATACTTCCGCAAATGACTTCGATCCAACCAAATTGCTCTTTGTGATTAACGGTATTTTCAAGAAACATTTTGTAATTTTAAGGGTTTAAAACAACGGCTTTTACTGTGTGATAAATTTACTAAAAATACAACCGCACCAAAAAAGTAAATCAAAAAGTTATGAAGAAGACGCTTGAACAGGAACTAAAATTAATTGCTGAAAAAATTCTTTCCAATAACGAAACCGATCTCGGCGAATTGAAAAAATTGACGCGAAAGGCATACGAGAATCTTTGTATCCTTTCCTATTTGGAAGAATTGAAAGTCGATAAAACGGAAAATAAAGGAAACTTTGGCCATAAAACGAAAGTGTCGCCAAATTGGATAGATGAAGAAAAATCATCTTCTGAAACCGAAGAAGAAGATCGCTATGCACCGGATGGAACGCATTATAATCCCGAAGCAATCACCGAACCAAATACCGAGAAGATAAAAGATATTGTGGAACAAATGCCGCCTGATAATCCGGATGTTTTGGGAAAAATATTTCATTCCGACGATTTTGAAAACGAACTGCGGAAACTTGGTGTGCATTATGATGATTTGCCCCAGTTCGAGCCGGTTGAGAAATCGACCTCCAAAAAATCGGAAGATGGTTCGCATTCCGAAGAAAAAACCGAAAATACAGCTGCACCCAATAAAAAATCTTTGCAAAATTTGTCCGAATCTAAAATTTCGACCGGAAATTCCGAAACCAAAAAATCGTTGAACGACCGTTTAAAAAAGGGGATTTCTTTTGGACTGAATGATCGGTTGGTTTTTATCAAGCATTTATTCGGTGGAAATTCAAGCGATTACGACCGTGTACTTTCCCAGTTAAATACTTTTCAATCCTTTGAATCGGCAAGAAGTTTTCTTGAAACCGTTGTTAA
>DASSWN010000019.1:0-21599 GCA_035704905.1 Flavobacteriaceae bacterium | reverse complement strand
GATCACTACTTTTTTGGCATGCAGTTTTTCGACCAAAATATTTTCTACAAAATCTTTTGCGCTGAGCCGTGAAAATTCCATCGTGAAGGGATAAACGATGAGGTTTTTGATGCCTGTTTTTTCCAAAATCATCACGCGTTCCGCGATTGTGTTGATCAATTTTATATCTGAATCTTTTTGCAAAACCATGCGCGGATGCGGAAAAAAAGTTAAAATTGTTGGTTCCAATCCTTTCTTTTTTCCTACTTCGATCAATCGCCGGATGATTTTTCTATGGCCTATATGAACGCCATCAAAGGTTCCGATGGTTACCGCGGTGGCAGCGCTGTGGTCAAATTCCGTCGCTTTTTGGTATGCTTCCAAAGTTGCTGTTTTTTCCGGATAAAGGTATTTATAATGTTTTGGAAAATAAAACGGGAATGTTCCCCCGAAAGTTTCCATAGAATTTTTGATTTTCGAGAAATTTTTTCAGTCAAAATCGAGGAATTTGTGCGGAACAGAATTATTCCCAAGAAACACAGATTGCCGCCGCATTTTCTTATTTTAGCGGCATGCGATTTTATGTTTTCATTTTTCTGTTTTTCTTTGCTTTTGCTGCGGGGTTTGCTCAATCTGCGGCATTGGCGAAAAATTATTTGGAAGAAGGCGAATATGAAAAAGCCCTGTCGCTGTACCAAGAATTATATGCGGCAAACCCGCGCGATATGGCTTCTTTTTATGGGCTCGTAACTGCCAATCAGGAACTGGGCCAATATGATTCTGCTATTGAATTATTGACGGACAAAATAAAAGAATCACCTAATTACCCGAATTTGTTGGTGGAATTGGGCTATAATTTTCAACTCTCCGGAAATCTGAAAACCGCTGAAAATTACTATTCACAAGCAATTGCAAAAATTTCCGAAAATCCTTCTTTTGCCTATACGGTCGGGGGCGCTTTCCAAAAATACAATTTGTTGGAAGAAGCTGCGGAAACTTATGAAATCGCAAACCAACTGAGACCCAATACAAATTTCAGCATTCAGTTGGCCCGGATTTATGGCGAACAAGGCGAGCTGGAAAAAATGTTTGTGAACTATTTACGGTTGATTGAAGAAAACCCGAATTTATTTTACAGCGTGAATCGAGTTTTTGGGCAATATATTTCTGAAAATCCGGATAATCATGCCAACGGAATTTTTCGAAAATTACTGTTGAAAAAACTGCAGGGAAATCCAAATGTGCTGTACAACCAGTTGTTGAGCTGGTTGTTTATTCAGCAAAAGGAATACAAAAAAGCTTTTTTACAAGAGAAGGCAATTTATATGCGGGGTGAAGGCGACCTAAACGGAATTTTCGATTTGGCGCTCATTGCAAAGGAAAAGGGAGAAACGGAAGTTGCTACTGAAATTCTGAATTACCTGATTGAAAACCATATTGGAATAGACGGCAAACTGAAAGCCTACGGCATTTTGATGAACATGAAGGTGGAAAATTCCTCACCGGAGGATTATCAAACGATTCAAAAGGAATTTTCGGATTTGTTCGCGAAATTCGGTAAAAGCCCCACCACTTTTTACCTTCAACTTGAAGAAGCCAATTTTATGGCTTTCCATCAGCGAAAAAAACAAGAAGCGGAAATGCTGTTGAAAAATTTGTTGGAAACCAACTTGGGCATGTTCGAACGTGCCAAAACAAAACTCAAATTGGCCGATATTTTGGTTTTGGATGAAAAATTCAATGAAGCACTGATTTATTACAGCCAAGTTCAAAATTTGGTAAAAAACGATGTGCTGGCGCAAGAAGCACGTTTTAAAGTTGCACGAACCAGTTATTACAAAGGTGATTTCGATTGGGCGCAAACCCAGTTGAAAGTTTTGAAGACCTCCACATCGCAACTCATTGCCAACGATGCCATGGAACTGGACCTGCTGATCAGCGAAAATACATTCGAAGATTCCACACAAACCGCATTGAAACTTTTTGCCCGCGCCGATTTGTACGCCTATCAAGATGAAAACAATAAAGCTTTGGCTTTGCTGGATGAAATTTTAACGGAACATGTAAATGAAAAAATTGGTGATGAAGCTTTATTCAGAAAGGGAAAAATATTGGAAGAGAAGGGTAATTTTAATTCCGCGATTCAAACATACAACGAAATAATCACCACCTATAAAGATGGCATTTTGGCCGACAATGCATATTTTGCGTTGGCAGAATTGTATGAAAACCAGTTGCAGCAGCCGCAAAAAGCGAAAGAATATTACGAACAAATACTTTTCAATTATGAAGATAGTATTTATTTTGTGGAAGCACGAAGAAGGTTTCGCGAACTGCGTGGGGACAATATTTAGTGACAAATTGCCTATGGCCTATAGCTTAAAGCTTGTGGCTTAAAGCTTAAAGCCTAAAAATGTACATTTACAACGTAACAGTCAATATTCAAGAAGACGTCCATGACCAATGGTTGAAATGGATGAAGCATGAACATATTCCCGAAATGCTTTCCACCGGAAAATTTTCAAAAGCCTTGATGACAAAAGTTTTGGTGGAAGAGGTCATGGGCGGAATAACGTATTCGGTGCAATATTTTACTGAAAGCAAACAGCAACTCGACAAATACTATAAAGAAGATGCCGAACATCTCCGAAAGAAATCAAAAGTTTTTGATGGGAAATTTGTCGCATTTCGCACCGAATTGGAAATCGTAAGCGAAGCCTATCCCAATCCCATCAAAGGAAAGCAATAATACCGCACACTGAATTCAGTGACATCGTGCCTTTGATGCGAAAAAAAACAGAACCATGAAAAGCAAGGTCAAAAAAGAGCGGAATTTTACAAAAGCAACCACGAATTCCCCCGTTCGGGCAAAAAAACATTTGGGACAACATTTTCTGATCGATGAAAGCATTGCTGAAAAAATTGGAAAAACCTTATCGTTTCAAGATTATTCGGAAGTTTTGGAAATCGGTCCAGGCACGGGTGTTTTAACAAAATACCTCCTCAAAAACAATATTAGATTAACAGCAATGGATTTGGATCGTGAATCGATTGCGTATTTAGAAGAGCATTTTTCGACAAAGGTTTCAGAACAGAATAATTTTCGAATTGTCGAGGCCGATTTTTTAAAATGTGATTTATCGCAATTGTTTGGTACCAAAGAATTCGCCATTACAGGAAATTTTCCGTATAATATTTCCACTCAAATTGTTTTTAAAATGTTGGAATATCGCCAGCAAATCCCGGAATTTTCGGGAATGTTTCAAAAGGAGGTCGCCCAACGTATCTGTGAACCGGCCGGAAGCAAAACCTACGGAATATTATCTGTTTTGGTGCAAGCTTTTTATGAAGCCGAATATTTATTTACCGTAAAACCCGAGGTTTTTAATCCGCCACCAAAAGTGGAAAGCGGTGTTTTACGATTAATCAGAAAAGAAAATTTTCAGTTGGAATGCGATGAAAAACTGTTTTTTCGTGTGGTGAAAACCGCTTTTCAGCAACGACGAAAAACCTTGTGGAATAGTTTAAAAGCCTTCAACATTTCCGAGGATTTAAAAGAAGACAGTATCTTTGCAAAGCGCCCAGAACAACTTGATGTGGCGCAATTTATCCGCTTGACAAAAAAAATAGCGCATGATGCGGTTTCAAATAGATAGCAAACTAATAGAATTGGTTCAGGAATTCATTGCTAAAAATGAGGACCTGGCCCTTTTGCAGCATCTGGAAGAGTTGCACCACGCCGATATTGCCGAAATCTTGGGCGAGCTCGAATTGGACGAAGCCACCTATATCATCAAACTGCTCGAAAGCGATAAGACGGCGGAAGTGTTGATGGAATTGGACGAAAGCGATCGCGAAAAAATCCTCGATAACCTCACCCCCCGTGAAATTGCCAATGAGATCGAGGAAATGGACACCGATGATGCCGCGGATATTGTCGCTGAACTTTCCCCGGAAATAAAAACCCAGGTAATTGCCGAAATCCAAGATGAAGAACATGCAGAAAACATCGTGGAATTGCTGCGTTATCCCGAAGACTCTGCGGGTGGGTTGATGGCGAAAGAATTGGTGAAAGTCAACGAAAATTGGAACGTTACCGGGTGCATGACCGAAATGCGCGCGCAGGCAGAAAATGTTACCCGTGTTCATTCAATTTATGTGGTGGACGACAAAGGAAAACTGAAAGGTCGCCTTTCTCTGAAAGATTTGCTCACTGCACCGAGCAAGGCGCACATCAGTGATGTATATATTAAAAATGTGGATTTTGTAAGCGTTCATACCAAAGGAGAGGAAGTCGCGCGAATCATGCAGAAATACGATTTGGAAGCCATTCCGGTTATCGATGAAATGGGCAGGCTCGTCGGTCGCGTAACGATTGATGATATTATGGACTTCGTGAAGGAAGAGGCCGAGCGCGATTATCAAATGGCCGCAGGTATATCCGAAGATGTCGAGGCCGACGACAGTGTGTGGCAACTGACGCGGGCCCGCTTGCCCTGGCTGATTCTCGCATTGTTCGGTGGAATGGTAAGTGTGACGGTTCTCGGAACTTTTAGCGGTGCCATGCAGGATCACGCGGCATTGTTTTTCTTCGTGCCATTAATTGCGGCCATGGCCGGAAATGTGGGTGTGCAATCTTCGGCGATTGTTTTGCAAGGTTTGGCCAATAAAAATTTGCGTGGAACACTTTTCAACCGTTTGGTGAAAGAGGTTTTCCTGAGTTTGTTGAACGGATTGGCACTGGCGATTATTCTTGTTTTGGGCGGTGTTTTTCTACTGGGATACGGATTTCTTATGGGGCTTACAGTCGGAATTTCACTTATTACCGTAATAATTATCGCTTCGCTGATCGGGACATTTGTGCCGATCATTTTGGATTCCCGTGGCATAAATCCAGCAATGGCAACAGGGCCATTTATTACCACAAGCAATGACATTTGTGGGATTTTAATTTATTTTACCATTGCAAAATTCATTCTTGGATTTTGACAGTTTGCTTATTTTTAAATTTCAACCTAAATTATTTTTTTGGAACCGATTCCTTTTCAATTTGAAATTACCGTTCCCCACAATGCCATCGATCATTTTGGGCATGTGAACAATGTGTTTTATCTTAAATGGGTGCAGGAAGTTGCCGAAAAACATTGGAAACAGAAAACCCCAAAAAGCGTGCGCGAAAAATTGGGATGGGTTGTTCTCGATCATTTTATCAAATATAAACATCCGGGATTCGAACATGAACGCTTGATTTTAAAAACCTGGATCGAAAGTTACGGCAATGTGAAAAGTATCCGACGAACGGAAGTTATACGAAAGGAAGATCATGTTTTAATTGCCGAAGCCCGAACCACGTGGTGCCTAATGGATTTGGAAAACTTTCGTCCCACCAGAATTACCCCTGATATTACAGCACCTTATTTTGAAAATCCTGCCACATGAAAATTTTGCATATAGATTCAAACCATCCGATACTGCTTCAACGGTTGCAAGAACATGGTTTTGAAAATGTAGAAGATTATTTTTCGGATAAATTCGCAATTGAAGATAAAATAGCCGAATTTGACGGCATTATCATTCGAAGCCGAATTAGCATTGATAAAGATTTCATAGATAAGGCGATAAAGTTGAAATTCATTGCTCGCTTGGGCGCCGGACTGGAAAATATAGACTGCGAATATGCCGAGAGAAAAGGTATTACATTGTTTTCTGCCCCCGAAGGAAACCGCAATGCCGTGGGCGAACATACGTTGGGAATGTTGCTATCGCTTTTGAACAATTTGAACAAAGCCGATCGGGAAATTCGAAATGGCATTTGGGACCGGGAAGGAAACCGCGGAATAGAATTAGAAGGAAAAACAGTCGGAATCATCGGATATGGCAATATGGGAAAAGCTTTTGCCAAAAAGCTGCGAGGATTTGATTGCGAAGTGCTTTGTTACGATATAAAAGAACATGTCGGGAACCAAGATGCTCGACAAGTAAATTTGCGGGAATTTCAACGGAAAACCCAAATATTAAGTTTGCATACTCCCCAAACGCTACTGACATTCAAAATGGTGGATCGGAATTTCATCAATGCCTTCCACAATCGGTTTTGGTTGTTGAATACTGCCCGGGGCAAAACCGTGGTAACCTCCGATTTGGTTGAGGCGTTAAAATCCGGGAAAATTTTGGGCGCGGGGCTTGATGTTTTGGAATATGAAAAAACCTCTTTTGAAGAATTTTTCAACAAAACAGAAATCCCTGAAGCTTTTCAGTATTTGATCAAATCGGAAAAGGTTTTGCTGTCACCTCATGTGGCCGGTTGGACGTATGAAAGCCATGAGAAATTGGCACAAGTCATTGTGGACAAGATTGTGGCGAAATATTGCCAAAACTAACGGGTTTCAAAAACCGGTTAATTTTTAAAAGGTTTATTTTAACTTATTACGGCACCATTTTCAACCCCGTCCTCATCTGGGTTTAAAAAAACCAATTTCCCTTCATAATTTTCGGTCATTAAAATCATGCCTTCGCTTTCCACACCTCGCAATTTTCTTGGAGCCAGATTTACCAAAACAGTTACTTTTTTCCCGATTATTTCTTCAGGTTGAAAATGTTCGGCGATGCCCGAAACAACGGTGCGTTTATCGATACCGGTATCGACTTTCAGAACCATCAATTTCTTGGTTTTTGGCATTTTATGAGCTTCAATGATGTTTCCCACACGCAAATCCATTTTTGAAAAATCATCGAAAGTTGCGGTTTCTTTTTGAGGGGCTATTTGTTTGGTTTCCATTTCATTGACCTTTTTTGAAGCGATCAATTTATCGAGTTGATGCTGTATTTGTTCATCTTCGATTTTGCTGAACAATAGTTCGCTTTTGTTGATTTGGTGACCAGGGATTAGCAAATTTGGATTTTTGAAGATAGCAGACCAAGACCCCTCGACTTCGCCCGGGGTGACATTGAGGGTATGTTTCAATTTTTCTGAAGTGAACGGTAAAAAGGGTTCGCTGAGTATGGATAGGGAAGCTGCAATTTGCAGGCCGATATACATGATGGTTTTTACCCTATCTTCATCGGTTTTAATTTTTTTCCAAGGTTCTTCATCGGCCAAATATTTGTTTCCCAAACGCGCGACATTCATCAATTCGCCTTGCGCTTCGCGAAAACGGTAGCGTTCAATACTGGAAGCGATTTTTTCGGGATAGGATTTTAATTCACTCAATGTTTGTAAATCCAGCTCCGAAAATTCATTCGGTTCGGGAACTTTTCCATCGTAATATTTATGCGTCAAAACAGTAACCCGATTGATGAAATTCCCCAAGATTGCCACCAATTCATTGTTGTTTCTTGCCTGAAAATCGTTCCATGTGAAATCATTATCCTTAGTTTCAGGGGCGTTGGCGGTCAAAACATAGCGCAACACATCTTGTTGGTTCGGAAAATCTTCCAAATATTCATGCAACCAAACCGCCCAGTTTTTGGAAGTGGACAATTTTTGGCCTTCCAAATTCAAAAATTCGTTGGCAGGAACATTATCCGGCAAAATATAATTGCCCTCAGCTTTCAACATCGCCGGGAAAATAATGCAATGGAAAACGATGTTGTCTTTCCCGATAAAATGCACCAACTTGGTTTCCGGGTCTTTCCAAAAAGGTTCCCAATTTTTTCCTTCCCGCTTCGCCCATTCTTTGGTGGAAGAAATATAACCGATCGGTGCATCGAACCAAACATACATCACTTTTCCTTCGGCCCCTCTTAGCGGAACGGGAATTCCCCAATCCAAATCGCGGGTTACGGCGCGCGGCCGCAAGCCATCATCGATCCAAGATTTCACTTGGCCATAAACATTGGGTTTCCAGTCGTTTTTGTGTCCTTTTAAAATCCATTCGCGCAGCCAAGCTTCGTATTCGTTCAAGGGCAAAAACCAGTGTTTGGTTTTTTTCAATGTTGGCACAGCGCCGGTAATGGCGGATTTTGGATTGATTAAATCCGTTGCGTTCAACGAACTGCCACATTTTTCGCATTGATCGCCATAGGCTTCTTCGTTGCCGCATTTTGGGCAAGTTCCGGTCACGAAACGGTCCGCCAAAAATTGGTTGGCTTCTTGGTCATACAATTGTTCGGTTGTCTCTTCAATGAATTTTTCTTTTTCATACAATTCTTTGAAAAATTCGGAAGCGGTTTCGTGATGGATTTGAGCCGTGGTCCGCGAATAGTTGTCGAACGAAATCCCAAAATCTGCAAAAGATTGCTTGATTATTTTATGGTATTTATCAACCACATCTTGTGGGGAAATCCCTTCTTTTTTTGCTTTGATCGTAATGGGAACGCCGTGTTCATCGCTGCCGCAAACAAAGGCAACCTCTTTTCCCTGCAACCGCAAATAACGCGCATAAATATCGGCAGGAATATACACCCCGGCCAAATGGCCGATATGAATGGGACCGTTCGTGTAGGGCAAAGCTGCGGTGATGGTGAATCGTTTTGGCATTGGAAAAAAATGTATGTTTTAATGCACAAAAGTAAGAATTCGGAATCGGTTTATGGCTTCAAAATTTTGAAAAACGCTACCGTGAATAATAGCTTTGAGTGCTAATTTACATGCATCAAAACTTCATTAGGCGAAAGGACGGTAATTTCAGAGGTTTTAAAATCTCTGATGTTTCGAGTTACAATAAAATCAATATGCGGAACAGCATAAGCGGCCAAGATTTGCAACCCATCCTCAAAATCTTTATGGGGCGATTTCAGTCCGCGCCGTAACATGGACTCGTCGATGGCAATGGCTTCCACATAATCCAACAAATTATAAAGCACTATTCTCAATTTTTTCTCCGGCATATACTTTTTCAACAGATAATGACAGGTCGCAATGGAATGGCTGGACGTAAATAGTTTTACTTTCTGTTTTTCCGCCTTTGTAAAAATAGCCACGGCAAATTTGCTGTGGGGTTTTCGATCGGCTATCAAATCTACCAAAATATTGGTGTCCAAGAATAATTTCTTCATCGATATTTGTTTTCCAAATAGCTTCGTTTCGCCTTGTCTTCGTCAAAATCATCAGGAAGTTTTACCGCGCCCAACAATCCCTTGAGCTTCTCGGAGACTTCGGGATATTTTTCTTCTTTGGTCAAATGTTCCAAATAGTTTTGTATAATTTCCGACAAACTTTTGCCTGTTTCTTGGGCGTATCGTTTTGCTTTTAGCACAACTTGTTTTTCAACAGACAATGTCAATTTTGTGGTCATTTTACGTATGTTTTTTTCAAAAATACGTATATATTTAAATAAATCAAAATTCGAAATGAAAATGTATTTCGAAATGAAGCAGTTGTTTTCATAACTTTGTTCAATGATCCAAATCCCCCCTGTTCAAATTAACGACACAATCGGAATTGTTTCCACGGCACGAAAAATCTCCCCGGAAGAAATTCAACCTGCAATTGAATTGTTGAAAAATTTGGGATTGAAGGTAAAAGTCGGAAAAAGCATTGGTTTGGAAAACAACCAATTTGCAGGAAATGATGAAGAGCGCTCTTCCGATTTTCAAATGATGTTGGATGACCCGGAAATTAAAGCTATTTGGTGCGCGCGCGGCGGATATGGTACGGTGCGCATTATTGATGAATTGGATTTTTCAAATTTCGAGGAAAACCCCAAGTGGATTATTGGCTATTCGGATATTACGGTTTTGCATTCGCAGTTGAATATTTTGGGATTCGAATCCTTACATGCGCAAATTGCCCATAATATTGATCAAAAATCGGAAAGCACACGGGAAACTTTGAAAAATATTCTTTTTGGAAAACCGGTTTCCTATGAAATTCTTTCCTCACAAATGAACAAAACCGGACTGTGTGAAGGTGAACTTGTCGGTGGGAATTTATCCATTTTGTATTCACTTTTGGGCTCGACATCAGCGATTTCAACCGAGGGAAAAATTCTGTTTCTGGAAGATTTGGATGAATATTTATACCATATAGACCGAATGATGCAAAATTTGAAACGCAACGGTATGTTCGAAGATCTTAACGGATTGATAATTGGTGGAATGAGCGATATGAACGATAACCAAATTCCTTTTGGAAAAAAAGCCGCGGAAATTATTCAAGAAACCGTGAAAGAATATGATTTCCCTGTTTGTTTCGAATTTCCGGCCGGTCATATTTATGACAACCGTGCTCTGGTTTTTGGACGAAGAATTTCCATGGAAATTACTGCAGAAAAAACAACAATTCATTATAAATCTTAAAGGAATGAAAGAACGTCTCAACATCGGCAATTTGGAACCACAAGCCTATAAAGTGCTTTTCGAAATGGAAAAATATTTAAACAGTTGTGGCTTGGAGAAAACCCAACGCGAATTAATTAAAATTAGGGCTTCCCAAATTAACCATTGTGCATATTGTATCGACATGCATACCGCGGAAGCATTGAAGAATGGCGAAACGCAACGCCGTATTTTTGCATTGAGCGCGTGGACCGAATCGCCCTTGTTCGATGAAAAGGAGAGAACACTTTTGGCAATGACGGAAGAAATCACCCTAATTCCCAACGCAGGATTGACGGAAGAAACCTATCAAAGAGCGACGGAATATTTTTCGGAAAATGAAATTGCCCAAATCATTTTGCAAATCGGGCAAATCAATTTTTGGAATCGAATAGCCGTTTCATCACATTCGTTTTTCGAGAAATAAACCTCAATTCACCGATCACCAAATCACCGATAAAACATGGCCGAACACAATAATCTTGGCAAAAAGGGGGAACAAATGGCCGTGGACTTTCTAAAGAAAAACGGCTATTCCGTTCTTGCCCGAAATTATCGGTATTTAAAAGCAGAGGTCGATATCATTGCCCGAAAAGGCGATCTTTTATGCGCTGTGGAAGTAAAAACCCGCAGTACTTCCGATTTTGGCGACCCGCAAGAATTTGTTAAACCCAAACAAATTCAACAACTAGTAAAAGCGATGGATTTTTATGCCTCAGAAATTGAAGAACCGGTTGAAGTGCGGTTCGATATTATTGCCATTGTGAAAAATAAACTTGGCACCCGCATCGAGCATTTGGAAAATGCCTTTTTGCATTTTTGAGAAAAGGCTTCTCTCAGCAAACCGGCGAGAAAAGTCAATCCCGCAAGATACTTCTCGAAATCACGATTTTCTGTATTTCGGAAGTTCCTTCGTAAATCTGGGTGATTTTTGCATCGCGCATCAATCGCTCCACGTGGTAATCTTTCACATAACCATTCCCGCCATGAATTTGAACCGCTTCAACAGCGGTGTCCATGGCCACTTGCGAAGCTTTGAGTTTTGCCATTGCGCCGGAAAGATCATAGTTTTCGTGATTGTCTTTGTCAACAGCTGCTTTCATGACCAACATACGCGCCGCTTCTATTTCGGTATGCATATCGGCCAATTTGAAGGCGATGGCCTGGTGGTTCATGATTTCCGTGCCGAACGATTTTCGCACTTTGCTATATTCTTTCGCCAATTCATAAGCGCCGGAAGCAATTCCCAAAGCCTGGGCTGCAATTCCAATGCGTCCACCCGAAAGGGTTTTCATCGCAAATTTGAATCCGAAACCATCTTCACCTATGCGGTTTTCTTTGGGCACTTTCACATCGTTGAAGATCAAAGAATGTGTGTCGCTTCCGCGAATTCCCAATTTATTTTCTTTGGGGCCAATTTCAAAACCTTCCCAAGCTTTTTCCACAATAAAGGCATTGATTCCGTGGTGCTTTTTCTCGCGATCGGTTTGGGCGATCACCAAATAATAATCGGCCGAATTACCATTGGTTATCCAGTTTTTGGTGCCATTCAACACGTAGTGGTCACCTTTGTCGATTGCGGTCGTTTTTTGAGAGGTCGCGTCACTGCCAGCTTCAGGTTCGCTTAAACAAAAAGCACCAATGGATTCGCCAGATGCCAATTTGGTAAGGTATTTTTCTTTCTGTGCTTCTGAGCCATACGTTTCAAGCCCCCAACAAACCAAAGAATTATTCACGGAAACAATCACCGAACAGGAAGCATCGATTTTCGACAATTCTTCCATTACCAAAACATAGGAAACCGTATCCATTCCACCGCCGCCATATTCCGGGGAAACCATCATGCCCAAAAATCCGATCTCGCCCATTTTTTTCACCTGTTCCGTGGGGAATTTTTGGTGCTCATCGCGCTCAATTACCCCCGGGAGCAATTCATTTCTGGCAAAATCGCGCGCCGCGTCGCGGATCATTAATTGCTCTTCGGTTAGTTTGAAATCCATAGGTTTGTGGTTTTGGTGATCGTCTGCATTGAAGACGGGCAAATATACGTATTCATAAATATTTTTCAAATTTGGTTGTGTATTTTTAGGCGATGGAAAATGGGCCTTATTATATAATTGGTGTCATGTCGGGAACTTCTCTCGACGGAATTGATTTGGCTTATGTGAGATTTGAAAAAAAACAAAGTTGGAAGTATTGTTTTTTGGCAACGGAGACAATTCCATATTCAGCTTTTTGGAAAAATCGTTTCCGAAATGCACTTTTTCTTTCTAACGGAGATTTGCAAAAACTGAACAATGAATATTCCGAGTTTTTGGGAAGAAAGATTCTGAATTTTATTGAAGAAAACCAACCGACAAAACTCGATGCGGTCTGCTCACATGGACATACCATAAAACACGAACCAAATAACGGAATTACGCTGCAGATTGGGAATTTGCCGATTTTGGCCGAAATAGTGAACAAAACCGTGGTTTGTGATTTTCGAAAACAAGATGTTTTTTTGGGAGGGCAGGGCGCTCCTTTGGTTCCGATTGGTGACAAACTATTGTTTCCGGAATATGATTTTTGCATGAATTTGGGCGGATTCGCCAATATTTCCACTGAGAAATCCGGAAAACGAATTGCGTATGATATTTGTCCGGTGAACACGGGTTTAAATTTTTATGCTCAGAAATTGGGATTTGAATTTGATTTCAATGGAAATATTGCAGCTTCAGGAAAAGTGGATGAAAATCTTCTAAAAAACTTGAATGACTTGGACTTCTACAAAAAAAATGCCCCGAAATCCTTGGGGATGGAATGGGTAAATAAAAACATTTTCCCGCTATTGGAAAATTCCAAACTTCCATTTAAAAATATTTTGGCGACTTACACGGCGCATTGTGCTTTTCAAATTGCAAAAGTGCTTGGGAACGATCGTGAAAAAACGGCTTTGTTCACCGGCGGCGGTGCGTACAATAAGTTCCTTGTAAAAAGTATTGAACAAAAAACCGAAACGCGTTTGTTCATTCCCGAAAAAAATCTTGTCGAATATAAAGAGGCACTTATTTTCGGATTTTTGGGTGTGCTGAAATTGCGCGACGAAATCAATGTTTTAAGCAGTGTTACCGGCGCTTCGAAAGATCATAGTTCAGGGGTTGTTTTTAGAAGATGAAAGGCGTTCGAAATTCATAATTTCCCGTAAGAATGGAATTAAAAAATAAAAAAGACCGTTTTTTTGAAACGGCCTTTTTTAGTGCAAAATTTTGGGATTATTTCCCCAACAACAACAATTCACTGCAAACTACTTCGGTGATGTAGCGTTTTTCGCCTTCTTTGGTTTCATAGGAACGGCTGGTCAATTTCCCTTCAATGCCTATTTCCTTTCCTTTGGAAACATAATTCTCGACAATGTCAGCCGTTTTTCCCCACACAACAATGTTGTGCCATTGGGTGTCTTCCACTTTTTCGCCTTTTGAATTTTTGTAGGAATCGTTGGTGGCGATTGAAAAGTTGGCCATTTTTCTTCCTGATTCGAAAGAAGTGATTTTTGGGTCGTTGCCCACGTGTCCGATCAATTGGACTTTGTTTCTTAACGTACTCATAAGATAAGATATTAGATAAATCGAATTTCGTTAGTTCCATTCGACAGTGCAAATATGTGTCGGTTTCAAAAATTTATTCGGTTATTAAACAGTTGTTTACGTTTATTGTCGTTTGTAAACGTTTGTAAACAGGAAGATACCCGCAACCAATCTTTGCAACAACGATTATTCAACTTGTTTTCGGTAAACATTAACGCGAAATACACCTTCAAAAAACTACCTTTGTCAGAGCATTTATACAAAAATATGTCCGACAAAATTGAAAATATCGAACTGAAATTCCTTACTGTCACCGATTTCAAGGAATTGAAAAAAGCTACGCAAGTGGCTTATGCCGGTGGTCTTTCGAATGCATATTGGGAAAAGGAAGATATTAAAAAACTGATTTCTATTTTTCCCGAAGGCCAAGTGGTCATTAAAGTGAACGGCGAATTGGCGGGCTGCGCGCTTTCGGTTTTGGTCGATTTCGAAGAATTGGAAGACAACCATACGTATGCCGACATTGTCAGCGAAACTTCCTTTGAAAATTTGAAAAAAGAAGGCGACACGCTCTATGGGATCGATATTTTCATCAAACCGGAATATCGCGGACTGCGGTTGGGAAGAAGGCTTTATGATTATCGGAAAGAATTGTGCGAAAATATGAATTTAAAGGGAATTGTTTTCGGCGGAAGAATTCCGAATTACCACAAATACGCCAAAGAATTTAGCCCCAAACAATATATCGACAAGGTAAAATCCAAAGAACTACACGATCCGGTTTTGAACTTTCAACTGGCCAATGATTTCCATCCGTTGCGAATTTTGTCCGATTATTTGGAAGGCGATACGGCTTCGAAAGATTATGCGGTTTTGATGGAATGGGACAATGTGTATTACACCAAACCAAGCAAAAAACCATCGGCCACCAAAACCATTGTGCGCCTCGGACTGGTGCAATGGCAAATGCGCACGTATAAAGGCTTGGACGATCTGATGGGGCAAGTCGAATTTTTTGTCGATACGGTTTCGCGGTACCGATCTGATTTTGCTGTTTTTCCCGAATTTTTCAATGCGCCGCTCATGGCGGAATTCAATGATTTTTCAGAATCAGAGGCCATTCGCGAACTGGCGAAGTTCACCCACATAATTCGCGACAAACTATCCGAACTGTCCATTTCCTATAACATCAATATTATTTCGGGCAGTCATCCAGAAATCATCGATAATAAATTGTACAATGTGGGTTATTTGTGCAAACGCGATGGAAGCGTGGAACGTTTTGAAAAAATCCATGTTACACCCGATGAAGCCAATGTTTGGGGAATGCAGCCCGGCAGTCAGATCAGAACCTTTGACACCGATTGCGGAAAAATCGGTATTCTGATTTGCTACGACGTGGAATTCCCGGAATTATCCCGCTTGCTTGCAGAAGAAAAAATGAATATTTTGTTTGTACCGTTCATGACCGATACCCAAAACGCTTATTCGCGCGTAAGAATGTGCGCCCAGGCCCGGGCTATCGAAAATGAATGTTATGTTGCCATTGCCGGAAGCGTGGGGAATTTGCCAAAAGTTCATAACATGGATATTCAATATGCGCAGTCTGCGGTTTTTACTCCCTGCGATTTTGCTTTTCCTTCCAATGGTATCAAAGCTGAGGCGACACCAAACACTGAAATGATCTTGGCCGCCGATGTGGATATCGATCTTTTACGCGAATTGCATACATTCGGTGCGGTACGAAATTTAAAAGACCGAAGAAAAGATTTATATACCGTCAAGCGGAAACGTTGACTTGATTTTTCCGAAAGCGTATTTCAAATGAATTTGTTTTCAACCAAAAACAATATTTTGGAAAATTTACTTCCCACGGATGGAATTGTTCACTATTATGGAAAGATTTTTTCGGATGAGGAGTGTTTTGTGCATTTGGAAAACCTTCAGAGGAATATTGAATGGAAAAATGAAAAGATTGAACTTTTCGGCAAAACCATAATTACGAAACGAAAGGTGGCGTGGTATGCCGAAACGGGTTTGGAATATACCTATTCCAAAAAAACGAAAACAGCCTTGCCGTGGACAAAAGAATTGCTGATTTTAAAAGAAAAGGTGGAAATATTCAGCGGAAAAAAATTCAATTCGTGTTTGTTGAATTTATATCATAATGGAGAGGAAGGAATGGGTTGGCACAGTGATGATGAACCCGAATTGGAAAAAAACGATGCTATTGCCTCCCTCTCGTTCGGTGCGGAAAGACGGTTTGTTTTCAAACATAAACGAACCGCTGAAAAGGTGGCTCTTTCCCTGGAAAACGGCAGTTTGTTGACGATGTTAGGGAACACCCAAACAAATTGGCTTCACAGTCTGCCGAAGACGAGGAAAGTTCATGCTCCAAGAATAAACCTTACTTTTCGGAACATTGCACCCTCAAAATTCTGATGAATTCTACGTTTTTTATTGGAAAATTTCGATTTGCATTTTTTTTAATAACAAATCGAATATATTTCCCTAATTTTAAAGCATTATTAACCAATACATTTTTTATGGGATTCATTAAAAACTTTAAAGCTTTTTTGCTCAAGAAAGATATTGTGGCATTGGCAACTGCCGTGATTATCGGTACCGCACTCAACGCGGTGGTCAAATCGTTGGTGGACGATATTATTATGCCTATCACCGGGCTTTTTACCGAAGGAGTTGATTTTTCCAATAAATTTTTTGCCTTGGATGGCAGACACTACGAATCGGTGGAAGCCGCCAAAGAAGCTGGGGTGGCCGTTTTAACGTATGGAAATTTGGTGCAAGCCATTATCAATTTCATTATTATTGGTTTGGTGGTGTATTTCATTTTGAAAACATACGAAAAAACCAAGAAAAAGGAAGAAGCCGCTGCGCCCGCCGGTCCGAGCAAAGAAGAGGTTTTGCTTACTGAAATTCGGGATGAGTTGCGGAAGAAAAATCCATAAACACCGATATTTTTTCAGGAAAACCCTGAAGATCCCGGAATATTTTGTCGATAATTGGTTCATTTTGGGATAGGATTTGCTATGGGCAAAATTACTGCGGAAGATCGGAAAACCCTATCTTTGTCTTAAATGACATTCAGTAAAAAGATCACATGAAAATAGCAGTTGTCGGCGCGACGGGAATGGTTGGCCAGACTATGTTGAAAGTTTTGGCGGAACGGAATTTTCCGATTTCGGAACTCTTAATGGTCGCATCCGAAAAATCGGTTGGAAAAACGGTTCATTTCAAAAATACACCACATAAAATTATCGGACTATTGGAAGCGGTAGGCCAAAAACCGGATATTGCATTGTTTTCTGCCGGGGGCGAAATTTCCAAAGAATGGGCGCCGCGATTTGCCGAGAACGGAACGCTGGTTATCGATAATTCTTCCGCATGGCGAATGGACCCTTCCAAAAAACTGATCGTTCCCGAAATCAACGGAAAAGCCCTCACTTCAGAAGATCGAATTATCGCGAACCCGAATTGTTCCACCATTCAATTGGTAATGGCACTTTCACCGCTTCACAAAAAATATATTGTCAAACGCGCGGTCGTTTCCACATACCAATCCATTACAGGAACAGGTTTAAAAGCAGTTCAGCAACTTGAAAATGAATTGACCGGCAAAACCGGTGAAATGGCGTATCCGTACCCAATTCATAAAAATGCCATTCCGCATTGTGATGTTTTTGAAGAAAACGGATATACGAAGGAAGAAATGAAATTGACGAACGAAACAAAGAAAATTTTGGGCGATAATTCCGTGGAAGTTACCGCCACCGCTGTGCGCATTCCGGTTGTGGGCGGGCATAGCGAATCGGTGAACCTTTGTTTCGAAAAGGACTTTGAACTTGGTGAAGTTCGAAGGATTTTGCACAATTCCCCCGGAATTTCTTTAAAAGACAATCCGGATGTGAACAGTTATCCCATGCCAATTTACGCCCACGGAAAAGATGAGGTTTTTGTGGGGCGAATTCGTCGCGATTTCTCGCAGCCAAATTCCTTGAATATGTGGGTTGTTGCCGACAACTTGCGGAAAGGCGCGGCCACAAATGCCATCCAGATCGCAGAATATCTGATAAAGAAAGAGGATATGGAAAAAAATTGGCGAAGTCTTTTGAAGAAATAACGGCTTCCGTTTTACTAAACTGCTCTTCCACAAAAAAATACGCAAAAAAAGAAAGGTTCCGAAAAATTTATATACTTTTATGAGGTTTTTAACCTTGCCATGCTATTTGTTGAATTTGACAGCTGTTTGGTAGGTGTATATTTTTAGGAATTTATGAAGTTTTTATTACGTATAATTTCAATTGCCGTATTATTATTCCTCTTTTCATGCCAATCGGAAGATGAATATATTCCCTTGGAAATTGAAGCGAATCCCGATTCAGAAGAGGTTTTTCAAAATTCTTTCGTGGAAATAAAAGTGCTTCAAAACGATGTGAATGTTCCAAAAGGCGCAATCTTTACAGTTGGTAATTCCCAAAATGCTTCGATTTCGGTGACCGATCCGAACCAAACACCAGATGATCAGACAGATGATGTTTTGACATATATCCCTAACGGCAGTTTTGTTGGCGAAGATATTTTTGAATATTCCATCTGCGATTCCGAACAGCATTCTTGTGCCACAGGAGTGGTGACAGTAAACGTTCTGGAAGTTTCGCCGGTAGTGCTTGATTTGGATGCGGTTCCATACGCGACTTTGTCCGAATATCATTTTTTTGAAGAAAATCTATCAGATCAAAATCCGGTTTATGGCGTTGTTCCTTATGAGCCTATCAATTCCCTTTTTACCGATTACGCGAAGAAAAAGCGTTTTGTTTGGATGCCTTATGGGAAAAAGGCAGTTTACGTTAGCGATTATGAATCCTTGGATTTTCCGGTGGGAACGGTTTTGATAAAGAATTTCTATTATGAAAATGTTCAACCCGGAAATGTTCAACGAATTATCGAAACCCGGCTGCTCATTAAAAAGGAAACCGAATGGATTTTTGCCGAATACGTATGGAATGCTGATCAATCCGAGGCTTTTTTGGATATGGAAGGAAGTTATACCGAAGTAAATTGGCTTGAAAATGGAGAAGCCAAATCGAACAATTACCGGGTTCCATCGCACAGCGAATGTTTCACCTGTCATAAATCTTCCGAAACTGTTGTTCCAATCGCGCTAAAACCTCAAAATCTGAATTCTGATTTTTCATATCCTGAAGGCAGCAAAAACCAGCTTCAGAAGTTGGTGGAATTTGGCTATTTAAAAAATACCATTCCCAATTCCATAGAAACCGTGGTGCCGTGGAACGATGCTTCCCAAGATATTAGCTTAAGAATGCGCAGTTATGTGGATATTAATTGCGCCCATTGCCATTCCTCCACCGGACATTGCGATTACCGGCCTTTGCGGTTCAATTTTCACGAAAGTGGAGACGAAACCAACATGGGCGTTTGTGTGTTGCCCGACACACAAATTCCACCTTATACCAAAATTGTTGTGCCGGGCGATCCGTTGCGTTCGGTACTTCATTTCCGGGTCAGCACCACTTTGGAACAGTATAAAATGCCTTTGCTCGGTAGGAATATGGTAGATGAAAATGCTGTGATTATGGTGGAAGAATGGATTAATTCGCTTACAACCAACTGTCAATAATAACCTCAAAAACCCCGAGTCATGAAAAAAATTATCTGTTTTACCTTACTGACCTTTTGCGCAGGATTGCACGCGCAAGTGTCTTTTTCCTCCGAAACTTTAACAACTGTCGGCAGCAATAGGGCTGTTGTTGATATGAACGGCGATTTTTTGGATGATGTGGTTTCCGTTACCAGCAACAATATCAATATCTTTTATCAAGAGCCGGCTTCTTCGGCCATGCATTTTTCCGAGGTGAATATTTCCACTTCCAATGCCAATTATACGCCTTCTTGGAGTTTGGCCGCCGGTGATTACGATCATAATGGTTTCAATGATTTGCTTTATGCCGGAAGCGGCGGGGTTACGTTTATGAAAGCCAATGATACCGGAACGGCTTATAGTGAAACTTCGGGAAACGATTATGTTTTTTGCCAACGCTCTAATTTTGCGGATATCAATAATGACGGATACTTGGATGCATTTGTGTGTCACGATATTGAACCCAATGTGTATTACATAAACGATGGAAACGGAAATCTGATTTTTCAACAAGGTGGATTGGGCGATTTTCCGAGTGGGGGGAATT
Source organism: Flavobacteriaceae bacterium (assembly GCA_035704905.1). Classification (GTDB taxonomy): domain Bacteria; phylum Bacteroidota; class Bacteroidia; order Flavobacteriales; family Flavobacteriaceae; genus DASSWG01. Next base: position 1,570 of record DASSWN010000019.1, on the reverse strand, counting down.
ATGGTTCTGTATGGATCGATTACAACAATGATCGGAATTTGGATTTGTTCATTGCTAAATGTGGTGGTTCCGAAGACCGCCGGACCAATCAAATTTTCAGGAATAACGGCGATGGAACCTATACCGAAGTTGGTCAAAGCACAAATTTGGCCGATCCCATTCAAACTTGGTCATCGGCTTGGGGCGATTATGACAACGATGGCGATATGGATGTTTTTGTGGGCGCGAGCACCGGAAACCATAAATTGATGCGCAACAACGGAAACGAAACTTTCACCGATGTAAGTTCCGCTTCGGGCATTTGGGATCTGTATGAAACCGGGATTGAAAACGCGACCTATGATTTTGACAATGACGGCAATTTGGACATTGCTTCCAATGGCAATATTTTATGGGGAAATGGCGATCTTACCTTCACAATTTCCTACAATATTCTTTCCTATGACAATGGTTCTTTTGGCGACCTAAATGCCGATGGGTTTATTGACTCATTCAGCAACGACAATATTTATTGGAACAATGTCAACACTAACAATTGGTTCACCATGAATCTGATCGGGATACAAAGCAATGCCAATGGAATTGGTGCGCGCATTGAATTGACCACCGACTCGGGCACGCAAATACGCGATGTTCGAAGTGGACAAGGGTTTCGGTTTATGAGCACCTTGAACATTCATTTCGGAATAGGCACCAATTCTTCCATCTCGAGTGTTATTGTTTATTGGCCTTCGGGAACTATTGATGTGTTGCAAGACCCAGAAATCAACCAAGCTTTTAACCTCACCGAAGGCGAAACCCTCGACATAGAAGAAACTAAGGTTACAAATTTGATCCTGTATCCGAACCCGGCCTCCGACCGGTTGCACCTTTCCGAATTTGCCGATTTACAAAATGCGGTTTATACTATTTTCGATATAACGGGGAAAAAAGTATTGAACAACAAACTTACCTCGTCTGAAATCGATGTTTCCAAACTTTCCGCCGGTTCCTATATTTTGCGGATTGAAAACCATGGAAACATCAAAACCCAGAAGTTTTTTAAGAAATAGGGCAGAAAATTGGTTGCTAAGCGTTAATGGTAAAAATTTGCTTTTAGAATGATTTATATACAAAGAGTTATACCGGCCATTTTGTGCTTTGTTTCTTTGGTTCCCTGCTCTACTACTAAACCGATTTCCAAAGGCCCGGTGTGTATATGAAGCTAATAACTGAAAAATACCTTCATGAAAATTACATTTTTGGGACAAGGTTTCGAGTCTGAATCAAAAAATTCAGTTGGCAACACCCTCATTAAATTATTCAAAGAAACCAAATATAGTTCTTTTACTGGAATTTCTGCATTTGCAAGTGAAGCTGGTGTTGTAGGACTTTCTGAATGTATTGCTAGTGGAGCGGAATTTTATAAAACATTGAACCTAATTGTTGGTATTGACCAAGAAGGAACATCAAAGAAAGCATTAAGAGAAATTAATGACCTAGGAATAAACAGTTACATATTTTATCAAAAGGAATCACCAATTTTTCATCCAAAAATATATTTATTTGAAGGAGAAAGTGACACAACATT
>DASSWN010000176.1:0-24513 GCA_035704905.1 Flavobacteriaceae bacterium | reverse complement strand
CTTCGTGCAATGAACGAATTGCGAAAATTACTGTTTCCTTTTGCTTTAATTTATCGGGGAATTCTTTTTGCGCGGAACAAATTGTACGATATCGGCTGGATTTCTTCAAAGTCATATCCGTTCCCTGTAATTTGTGTCGGAAATTTGCGGGTCGGGGGAACCGGCAAGTCGCCAATGATTGAATATTTGTTGTGCCTTTTTGGAAAAAACCAACCGGTTGCGGTTTTGAGCCGTGGTTATAAACGCAGTTCTAAAGGATTTTTTCTGCTGAAAGGAACGGAAACCGCAAAACAAGTAGGGGATGAACCTTTGCAGTTCAAACGGAAATTTCCATGGGCAAGCATCGCGGTGGACGAGAAAAGACAACATGGAATTGAAACCCTTCGGGAACTTTCATATCCGCCAGAAGTTGTTTTGTTGGACGACGCATTTCAACATCGAAAAGTTCGTGCGGGGTTGTCGATTTTGTTGACTTCCTATGGCGACCTTTATTCGGACGATAGCGCTCTTCCTGTAGGAAATTTGCGCGAACCAAAAAGTGGGGCGAAGCGCGCCGATATTATTGTGGTTACCAAGTGCCCGCTGGATTTAAGTGTCGAAAAACAGAATGAAATTCGTAATAAATTGAATCCCGAAAAACACCAATCGCTCTATTTTGCCGGAATTCAGTATAGTGCAAAAGTAACCAACGGAGTGTCCGATATTCCGGTTGAAAATTTGAAGGATTTCACTTTGGTTACGGGAATTGCCGATCCACGGCCATTAATCGATTTTTTGGGTAAAAGCAAAATTTTTGAACATAAAAAATTTTCTGACCATCATAATTTTACGCCTTCTGAACTGGAAATGCTGCGCAAAGAAAAATTGATCGTAACCACCGAAAAAGATTTTATGCGATTGAAGTCGGAACTAAAAAGGGAGCAGCTTTTTTATCTACCAATACAAATGGAATTAATTGGCACTGAAAACGGTTTTGAAAATGAAATCAAGGAGTTTGTGGAAAATCACAAAATTACGGAAGAATGAATTTGATGGTGTATTTTTTCAAAAAACACGTCAATTTCATACGGTTTTGGAATAACATCGTTAAACCCATTTTGTAGGAATTTTTGTGTTTCTTCTTCCATGGTGACCGCCGTGAGCGCAATTATTGGAATCTGTAAATTTGTTTTACGAATTTGTTTTGTGGCTTCAAGTCCGCCGATTCCAGGCATATTAATATCCATTAAGATAAGATCATATTGGTTTTCGGCGACTTTTTCAATGGCAGATTCCCCCGAATCGGCCAAATCACATTTCACTCCATGTTTGCATAATATTTTATTGGTGACCATTTGATTGATTTTATTGTCTTCAACAATCAATATCTTTTTGCCGGAAAGGTCTTTTTGCCAGTTCTTTAAACTTTCATTTTTTCTTTCTTGTTCTTCGGCTTCATGCGAACCATCGCCATCATCGATTTTGAATTTCAGGCTAAAAAAGAATTTTGAACCAACGTCGGTGGTGCTTTCCAATTTAATTTCGCCACCCATAATTTCCACAATTCCTTTTACAATTGGAAGTCCAAGGCCTGTTCCACCATATTTGTTGTTGATTTTTTCGGAACCTTGATCGAAGTTTTCGAAGATTTTTTCGTGAATATCTTCCGGAATACCTACTCCGTTATCTTCCACTTCAAAATATATTTGAACCTCGCCATCTTTTATATTTTGATTTTTCACCCTGATCCAAACATCACCGTTTTCGGTAAAACGCAGCGCATTGCTGGTTAAATTGATAATGGCCTGGGAAAGTTTCACACAATCCCCAATGATTTTTTGGGGTATAGTATCATCAATTTCCAAATGTAGCCGGTTGTTTTTTTCTTCGGCCGATTTTTTCAGGGTGAACATAATATTTTCCAGCCGTTCCTTCAAGGAAAAGGTCGTGGCCTGAACCAAAACTTTTCCTACTTCCAATTTATTGAAATCCAGTATATTGTTTATTAGTGCCAAAAGATGTTCCCCCGAAAATTTCAGGGAATTCAAATGTTCTTTTTGTTCCTGTGTGGGGTTGCCTGTCAACAATAAATGCGTCAAGCCGGTCACTGCATAAATTGGTGTGCGCAATTCATGGGTGATTGTCGATAAAAACTGGGTTTTTGCCCGGGCAGCGGCTTCGGCTTTATTTTTTTCGCCAATCAGTTGTTTGTTTTTGGCACGGAGCAAATTGGTGGTTTGCGTTCGTATTCGGCTATTTTTGAAAACCGCCAATGCCAAGAGGGAAAACACCACAATCATGGTAACGCCGAGAATAATAGCGAGTTGGTTAAATTCCAAAGAACGTTGTTGTTTGGCGTTTTTTTCGGTTAAAAATGCCATTTTTTGAAGGAAATCATTTTGCTGCCGATCAAATTCCCCATCAATCTTCAGGATTAAATTCTCTGCTTCGGAAAAATTTTGTTTGGCTTTGTCAAGATCATTATCTGCATAATTGATCCTCGTTTCCAAAAGATGGCTCAGTGCCAAAACATATAGATCTTGGATTTTGGGTTCGGATAAAAAAAGCGTGTCCAAATGTTTCTTTGCCAGCGGAACATTGTCGTGTTCAAAACTGAATTTTGCCAACGTATAGCGGGCAAAGGCTTCCAAATTTTTATCCGATGAAATTTTGGCACGTTGTAGAATCGATTTTAAGTGCGTTTCGGTGATTTTAATTCCATTTTCCGGAAATTCCGAAAGAACTTTTTCAATGCTTTCATGGATTTCCGTATAGGAATCCCATGGCATGGGAGGATTCTGTGAAAAAACCAGCCGGCCGCATAAAAGAACGGTTAAAAGAAAAATATGGCGGCCTTTCATTTTATTGCAATGTTAGGATTTAATTAACAAGGGTTAAATATATATAAAATTAAATCAATAATCCTATTGGAATATCCGCGTTCGTTGTCGTACCACCCAATTAATTTTACCAAATTGCCGCCAATTACCGAAGTCATAAGGGAATCGAAAACACAAGAATTTGTGTTTCCCACAATATCGATGGAAACAATTGGGTCTTCCGTATAGCTCAAAATTCCCTTTAAATTTGTTTCCGAAGCATTTTTGAAGAGTGAATTTATTTCTTCAATACTAGTTTTTTCTTTCACGTAAAGTGTCATATCTGTCAACGATCCATTCGGGACCGGCACGCGAATGCCGCATCCACCAATATCATTTGCCAATTCAGGAAAAATTTTCGTCAAGGCTTTTGCGGCTCCGGTTGTGGTGGGAATTATAGAAAGATTTGCAGCCCGCGCACGTCTTAAATCGCGATGGGGTTTATCATGGAGGCTCTGGTCGGAAGTGTAGGAATGCACGGTGGTAATATATGCTTGTTCGACCTCCAAGGCATCGTTCACTACTTTCAACATAGGCGCGGCATTGTTTGTGGTACAAGATGCATTTGAAATAATATTTTCAGAGCCGTCCAAAATGGAATCGTTTACGCCCAAAACCACTGTTTTAATGGAATCATCGGATGGCGGAACGGAAAGAATGACTTTTTTTGCACCTCCTTTTAGATGGTTTTCCAGCAACTGTTTTGTTTTGAATTTTCCCGTGCATTCAATAACCACATCCACATCGAATTTTTCCCAAGAAATTTCTGAAATTTCCGGTTGGTTTGTAATTGCGAAAGAAATTCCGTCAACAATAAGTTTGTTTTCGAAAGCTGTGACATCTTTTTGAAGAATGCCATGGACGCTATCGTATTTTAGCAGATGTGCTAAGGTGGCGGCATCGACCAAGTCGTTGACGACCACGACTTCGAGATGCGGATGGTCTAACAAAAGACGGAAAAGGCTTCTACCAATACGGCCAAAACCATTGATGGCGACCCGAATTTTTTTTGTGTTCATATTTCGAACAATATTTTAGTTTAAATGTTTTTGTGCTTTGTAGGAAGACCTTACCAAAGCTCCGCTTTCAACATGCCGAAATCCAAGCTCTTTACCAATATTTTCATATTTTTTGAACTGGTCGGGTGTGATAAATTGTTTTACCGGCAAATGTTTTTTTGAGGGTTGCAAGTATTGGCCAATCGTCACAATATCCACCTTTGCTTCGCGCAGGTTTTCCAAGGTTTCTATTACTTCATTTTCTTTTTCGCCCAATCCAAGCATGATTCCGGATTTTGTTCGTCGAATGCCCTGATTTTTCAAATATTTCAAAACGCCCAAACTGCGTTCGAATTTTGCTTGGATGCGGACTTCACGCGTCAGCCGTTTCACCGTTTCCATATTATGGGAAACTACTTCGGGTTTTACGGCCACAATGCGATCAATGTTTTTTTCGACTCCTTGAAAATCGGGAATCAATGTTTCTAAGGTAGTATTCGGGTTCATTCTTCGGATGGCTTGCACAGTTTCTGCCCAGATGATGGAACCCATATCTTTCAAATCGTCCCGGTCCACACTGGTGATAACGGCATGTTTGATGTTCATAAGCTTGATGGATCGGGCGACTTTTTCGGGTTCGTCCCATTCGATGGTTTCGGGCCGACCGGTTTTTACACCACAAAATCCGCATGATCGGGTGCAGGTGTTCCCCAAAATCATAAAGGTTGCGGTTCCTTCGCCCCAGCATTCGCCCATATTGGGGCAGCTGCCTGAGGTGCAAATAGTGTTCAATTTATATTTATCGACCAAGCCGCGCAGTTCGGTGTATTTTTTTCCGGTTGGCAATTTTACGCGCAGCCATTTTGGTTTTGGGGTATGTTTGGGAAGGGTTTCAGCGGTCATATTACTATTTTCAGAAGAACAAAGGTACAAAATGCCAAAAGCGTTTGGGCAAAAAGTTCTATGAAATGCGCTGATCTATTTTTTCAGAATGTCTTCTTTGATACTTTCGGAAAGTAGTTTTTTGGCGCGAAGAAGTTTTACCTTAACATTGTTCATTGGGCTTTCTAAGCGTTCGGCAATTTCTTTGTAGCTCAATTCTTGAAAATAACGTAAATTGATAACCTCCTGGTAATGTGGTTTAAGCTGCTTGATGTGTGCCAAAAGTTTGGTCAAATTTTGTTCTGTGATGAGGTTGTCTTCCGCGGTGGGGGCATCGTCCACGATTTTTTTTACATCGTTTCGACCCATCTTGGCAATTTCTACCTCGCGATTCCGAATCAAGTCCAAATGAATATTCTTGGAAATGCTGAGCAGCCACGTTTTGAACTTATATTCTTCTTTGTAAGTGCTTATTTTATCGAAAGCGCGTGAGAAAGTTTGAATGGCGATTTCTTCGGCCACATATTCATTTTTTGTTCGCTTCAGTTGAAAAGCGTAAACATCGTTCCAAAATTGGTCCAATAAAAAACTGAAAGCCTTTTGATTTCCTTCTTTGGCCTGCTGGATATTTTTTTGAAGCGTTGTCGTGGGATGGTTATTTGTAAATGATTAAAAATTAAAGTTGAGAATTATTTTTTGGGACCTTCGCAGGCTTCATCCGGCATTTTTCCGCACATTCCGCAAGCTTGGCCCGATTTGTTCAAAAACGGACTTTGGCTGGCACAAGTCCCGGCAAATTTGCCGTCTTTCTTGGCCCAAATTTTTATGGCGATTCCCGCAAATGCAAGCGCCAATAATATAATGCTGATAATAACTAATTTCATGGTGTTTTATATTTTGTGGCCTGATTGGAACATCCATTATAATTCCAATAAACCCAAATACAAAATTACGAATATTTAATCAGATCGGAAAATTTGAATTGTGCCTATTAATAAAACTTCACACTCTTTAACGAAACTTTGGCGCGAACAAAACGTTAAAGTTAAGTGCTGTTTTTATCTTTGTAAGATAAATTTTTAATCAAAAATAAAAGGTATTATGAAAAATAGTAAAAAAATATTGCTTTTAATTTTCTCAAGCATTTTGATTTTATCTTGTCAAGATAATAAAAAGGAAGACAAGAATGATAATGCCATGGATGAAAGCAACACGGAAATGAACCAGAATACTGATCAAGACGAAAACAACTGGTCCGAAGATGACAGAAAAAGTGAGCAAGAAATGAAAACTGGCCCCACCGTTGCCGAAGTGGTGGAAAGTTCAGAAGAGCACAGCACCTTGTTGACGGCTATGAAAGAAGCGGGTATTATCGTTAAGTTGGATGGGCCCGATGAATACACAGTTTTCGCCCCAACCAATTCCGCCTTTGAAGATCTTCCAAAAGGAACAATAAATAACTGGATGAAACCAGACAACTCTGAGGAATTGGAGGGCGTTCTCAGTTATCACATCATTCCCGGCTTGGTGGATTCCGCGAAACTAAAAGACCTTATAAAAAGCAACAATAACAAATATGTGTTGGTAACCGGAAACGATGGCAAGTTGACCGCCAGTATTAACGATGCCGGAAATATTATTTTGACCGATGCTGCTGGCAAGCAAGCGACTATTGTCGCTTTGGATATGAAGGCTTCCAATGGCGTGGTTCATTCAATCAACAGGGTTTTGATGAGAAAGTAATCAAAAAGCCTAAGCCGTATATAATCCTGAATATACATTGAATGGTTCATGGTTTACGGCATATAACAACTTACATTATGAAAATCAAATTTTTGATAGTTTTCGCTTTTTGTTTTTCATTGCTTGCCTGCGATGATTCTGAAAAAGCGCCCGAAAACCTTACACAAACTTATTACGGCATGCTGCCGTGCGCCGATTGTCCGGGTATTTATTATGAATTGAAGTTCAATCCGAATTTCACGTATTCCGAAAAACGATTTTATTTGGAATCCAACGTGGATACGATTACAGAGAAAGGAACTTTTGAAATTGAAAATGATTCCGTGATAATTTTAAAAGCGGCTTCCGAAGAAAAGGGATTGAGCCGACTGAAAATGTCCGATGGCGAATTAAAATTTTTGAATGGCGATGGAAAGCAAATCAATTCGCCACTGAAGGATTTCTTTGTTTTGAAAACCACAAAACCAACTGGCCCACCACAGATGGAAAATTCAGTGTTGAAACAAAAATTCAATGCAACCGGAAACGAACCTTTTTGGGGGCTGGAAATCAATCCGAAAAAGAACACCATTAGTTTCAAAGAACCGGAAGGGACGAGCATAACCGTTTCCATTCCCGAACCCGAATTGTTGAACGGCAAATTGATTTATAAAACGGATGCAGATCCCGGCAAATTGGAAGTTACCATTTTGGAAGAAACCTGTCAAGATGGAATGTCCGGCGAAATGTTCACCCATAAAGTTTCCGTAACTTTTAAAACCGCCGAAATGGAAAAAGCCAAGACTTTTCAGGGCTGTGGCGAATATGCTATAGTTCGAAAGGAAGCAAAAGCTTTGGCGGGAAATTGGATTTTGAAAAAGATAAATGGAAATGGCATGACTGATAATGCTGCACTCAAAGTTCCGCGCATGCAAATAGATTTAATGGAAAATAGGGTTGCGGGAAATGCCGGTTGCAATCAATTCTCGGGAAATATTGAGCTGCTGGAGGCAAACCAAATTGCTTTTTTCCAAATCATTTCTACCAAAATGGCTTGCAAGAATATGGAATTGGAAACCAAATTTTTACAAATGCTTAGTCAAAATAGATTGACTTATTCGGTAAAAGAAGATAAATTAATTCTTTCCAACAGTGAAAATGAATTGGTCTTTAAAAAAAAGGGATAAGCCCGGCAAAGTGAAACAATTTTTTTACCTTTGAAGGAATTTTAAAATCAAAAATTATGGAATGTACTTGTAACTGCGCTTCATGCAATGCCGGAAATTGCGCGAAATGCACCTGCGACAACTGTAATTGTTCAGGATGTAATTGTTAACCTAATCCAATAAATAAAAAAAGTCCGTTGTAATTCAATTTGCAACGGACTTTATTGTGTTTTTATGCGATTAACGCCTGCCGCGCTGGTAGTTTCGTGTTTTGTTTTTATTTCTTGGAGGCCGCCCTTGCTTTGATTCCTTTTTTGGAATTTCAAAATCCTGCATGGGATACGGATGATCGGTAATTTCAGGAATTCTGGAGCCAATCAATTTTTGAATATCTTTTAAATATTCCTGTTCTTCAAAATTGCAAAAGGAAATCGCTTTTCCACTGTTTCCGGCACGACCGGTGCGACCGATTCGATGTACGTAGGTTTCGGCGATATTCGGAATTTCATAATTGATAACGAGTTCCAATTCTTCAATATCAATTCCACGGGCCGCAATATCGGTTGCAACCAATACACGGGTTGTTTTTTCCTTGAAATTTTTCAAGGCCCGCTGACGCGAATTTTGGGTTTTGTTCCCATGGATCGCTTCCGATTTAATTCCGGTTTTTATTAAATCTTTCACCACTTTATTCGCACCATGTTTCGTGCGCGTAAAAACCAAAACACGATCGGCTTCCGACATTCCCAGAATATCTATCAACAGTTTTTTCTTGTTGCTTTTGTCAACCGAATAGAGTTGTTGGCGCACTGTTTCCGCGGTAGAAGAGGCTGGGGTCACTTCAACCCGTTTTGGTTGGGTTAAAATTTCATCGGCCAAATGCATGATCGAATTTGGCAGCGTTGCCGAGAAAAATAATGTTTGGCGCTTTTTCGGGAGTTTGGCAATAACTTTTTTCACATCATGCACAAAACCCATATCCAACATTCGGTCGGCTTCATCCAGTGTGAAGATTTCAATATTTCCCAACTTAATAAAACCCTGGTTCATCAAATCAAGTAAGCGTCCAGGAGTTGCGACCAGAATATCAACCCCGTTTCGTAGGGCGTTCACTTGAGATCCTTGTGGCACGCCGCCAAAAATCACCAAATGTTTTATATTGGTAAAACGGCTATATTCTTCTATGTTTTCGCCAATTTGAATGGCCAATTCTCGGGTTGGAGTGAGAATCAAGCTTTTTATGTTTCTTTTTCCATGTTGATTCGGATGTTTTTCTTCCAAAAGTTGAATCATGGGAATGGCAAATGCAGCTGTTTTTCCGGTTCCGGTTTGTGCACTGCCCAAAATATCCACACCTTTTAAAATAAAGGGAATACAATGTGCTTGAATCGGCGTTGGCGTTTTGTAACCAACGCGTTCGATAGCCTTTTGCAAAGGAGCTATCAAGGGTAAATCATTAAATGTCATAAATTGTTTTTAAGTTGGACCGGCATCAACGTTTGAGGAAAATGTTCCCGGTCTTAAAGTACCTGCGTGAAGGAGAAGTCGCAGTGTGGCGGCAAAGATAAGCTTTTTATTTTTAATAGTTGGAGAAAATATTTTTGTTCAAAAATAAATAGTAAAATTATTTTTTGATTTAATTAAGAAAAGTATAATTTTACATCTTTATGATTATATTATATAAAAGTTGTTAAATAAAATTTTGCTGTTTATGAAAAGGGCTATTTTTATTATTGTAGCAATTGTGGCGCTCGTTATAATTTGTTCGGCTTCCTATCTGAAACTTGGTTTGCCGAATGTGCAGGACTCGTCTTACGTAAAAGTTGAATTGACATCGGAACGGATTCAACACGGGGCCTATTTGGCAAATCATGTGACCGTTTGCATGGATTGCCATTCCACCCGCGATTGGAAACAATTTGCCGGACCGGTAATTCCCGGCACCCTCGGAAAAGGAGGTGAATATTTTGGGCAGGAAGTTGGTTTTCCGGGAAAATTTTATGCGCGCAATCTGACACCTTTTAATTTGGGCGATTGGACGGATGGTGAAATTTATCGTGCGATTACAACCGGCGTAGATAAAGATGGTGAAGCCTTGTTTCCGGTAATGCCCTATCTTTTCTATGGAAAAATGGACAAAGATGATATTTATGATATCATCGCCTACTTACGAACATTGCCACCAATCGAAAATACCGTTCCGGAACATGAAATCGATTTCCCAATGAATTTCATTATCAATACTATTCCCACAGAGGCCATGCCTTTGGAACGTCCAGAAAAATCCAATACGGTGGAATATGGGAAATATTTGGTCAATGCCGCGTCATGCATGGAATGCCATTCCAAAGCCGATAAAGGGGAAATCATTATGGAAACCGCATTTGCCGGTGGTCGCGAATTTAAAATGCCAAATGGCATCGTTCGATCGGCCAATATCACTCCCGACAAGGAAACTGGCCTTGGTTTTTGGACGGAAGCCGCTTTTGTGAACCGATTCAAATCGTACAACGATCCGAAAAACTTTCCTCAAATGAAAGAAAACCAAGTGAACACCATTATGCCGTGGACCATGTTCGCGGGAATGGACACCACCGATTTAAAAGCAATTTACTCCTATATTAAAACCTTGAAACCCATAAAGAACAAGGTGGAACATTTTAGTTTGGCCAGCAAATAATTTTAAAAATGCCGGTTTTAAAACTACGGGGTTTTTGCTATTTCACGATTAATTTCAAATTTTGTTTTCCGTTCTCGGTTTCAACTTGTACAAAATAAATTCCCTGTGAAAGGTTTTCAATACTGAATTGATGACCGGACACATAATTTCCGGAAAAATCAGCGAGTTTTTTTCCTTCTAAGCTATAAATCCGGAGCGCCTCCAAATCCGCATTCGCAGAAAAATAATTTGAAGAAGGATTCGGATATAGGGCTATCAATGATTTTTCAAATGAACTGGTTTTCAAGGCTTCGTCACTTCCCAAAACCAAATATTCACCGGGGGCGAGACTTATGGGATCGTTGACATTGCTTACATTCATTTGGGTTCCCGTCAATAAATTATACCAACTGCCGGTTTCCTGAAAACTGGGATCGATACTTTGCACGGATAGACCGAAATTTCCCAAAATTGTAATAAATTCTATTTCATTGTTTCCGGGATTGTCATTTGTTAAATGAATGGATTTTAATCCGTTGGGATTTGCGACATCCAAAGAAAAGTTACTTGTACTGAAAACCGCTTGGCTCAATTTCAAATGAATCAGTTGTGTCCATAGGTTATAAAGGTTTTCACGTTCAGGAACACCAAAATAATCCCAACGTATGGGTTTCGGTGCGGTTCGGCAGCCCGGATCTATTGTTCCGTCTTCACAATAATTGATACTGTAATCATAACCCAATTCGCCAAATTGCCAAATCATTTTAGGCCCGGGAATGGTGAAAAAGAAAGCGCCGGCCAACTCCATACGGTCCAATGCTGTGGTGAGGTTCGTAACGTCATAACTCCCTTCGGAGGCGCCATATTCCAGATTTTTGAACATCAAGCGTTCTTCATCATGACTTTCGAAATAAGCCATATTGGAAGGCGTTGTCCAGCCTCGATTTTGATAAGAAATCCAAGAAAAATCAGAATTTTGAGCATAACCCATCGTTGCTTCGTTGTAATTGTAATTGTGGTTGGACCAAACCAACATTCCCGGTTCTTCTGGAACAGTTGTTGCGCGGTGATCTATTAAAATTGTTTCTTCGGAATTGGGCGCAAAATGTTCCAAAATAATATAAGCCGTTGCATCAACAGCCCTGATTTCATCATACATTCTTGTAAGAATATTAATCCGTGATTGATCGAAACCACCGCCATTGCCGGGTGTATTTGTAAAACCTTTTGTGAAATCGAACCGGAAGCCGTCAATATGGTATTCGGTTAACCAGAATTCATTCAGGCGGTCGATGTAATTTTGCGTCGCAACCGATTCATGATCAATATCGTTGAAAAATTGAAAATCGGTGTTCGGATCAGAAACATTGAAAAACGGATTTTCAGGTGTCGGTGTTCCATCATAACAACCATTGCAATTGTTCCACATGCGAAAATATGGGTTTTGACCGGTTGCATGGTTGTAAACAACGTCCAAAATAACCGATATTCCGCGTAAATGCGCTGCATCCACAAAGGCTTTAAAATTTTCCTTACTTCCGTAATATTTATCCAAAGCCATGTGGAAGGCGGGATTATAACCCCACGAAATGTTTCCATCAAATTCCGAAACAGGCATCAGTTCGATTGCATTTATGCCCAAGCCTTGTAAATAATCCAATTTGGTCAGCAAGGCCTCATAAGAATGTTCGGTGAGAAAGTCGCGCAAAAGCAATTCGTAAACCACCAGTTTTTCCTGTGCAGGTCGCTGAAAATCGGTTACCTGCCACTGATAGTCCGATTCATTCGTGCGAAACCATGAAACCATGTGCTGTGTTTCACCAGCCGGATAATCGGGAAAATTGGCAAAAGTTTCACCCGTAATATATGGGTCGTTATATTCATCAAGAACGTAAGTGGAGTAGGGGTCGGCCACTCGAATGTTTCCATCCACGACATATTGAAACAGAATATTGGTGGAATTCAAGTTATCCAACGTAATCCAAAATTTTTCTGTCGTTGAATCATAATTCAATAAATAGGAATCGCTAATATTCCAATTATTGAAATTTCCGATTAGGTGAACGAAATTTTTCCCAGGGGCGAATAACACCAGTGTTGCGGTATTCGGATCATTGATGCTCCAATTGATGCCGTCATGCATTCCCGCCGGAACGGGCAGTTCTGTTGGGGTTGGATTTACAATTGCGGTAAACTCTTGACTGAGCACCGTTCCTCCCGCAACGGAGGTGGCGATCAATTCAAAATTGGTGGTTTCTGTGAGTGTAAAATCAAAAGAAAAAGTGGTTGAATTTGATTGTGTTTCCACTGAAATACCATTCGCCAACAGATCGAAATTCGCAGGCAAACTCGTAGAAGCGGAAATTGATAAAACATCGTTGGCGTTCAGAATACTTATTTCCGAAGTTGGATTGATCAGGTTGAGTTGAAAACTCCCCACCTCAAAAAGATAATCTTGTGTTTGGCCACTGCCGTCATCGGTTTTAGCCAGTACTCCGATTTTTCCTATTCCGGTGGTATTGAATAATGTGGTGGGAACAAATGAAATACTGTAGGTTCCATTGCCATTGTCGGTAAATTGTTGACTCGGATCGGAATTGTCCCAAGTTCCGTTTGTTGGGGAATCCCCCGCTTGAACGTCGTTCAAATCAAAAAACCAGGCCCAAAGATATACATCGGAAGAGTTCCATTGTGAGACATCAATTCCCGAAACGGTGATGGTAATTTGATCAGATTCATCAAAATTTTGGGGCGAAACTGTGAAATTTGCGGTTTGGGTCTGCGAAAAAAGAAAATTTGTTCCTAAAAGGAACGAAAAAGCAAGTATATATTTTTTCATAGCTTGAAATTTTGTTTAAAAAAAGGCTGGGAAAATCCACAGCCTTTTTTCAAAATTAATTTAACGGATTATTCCTGTGGAATTAAGATATAACGGCCATCCAAATCGTTGAACCAAATATCGTAAATGCCTTCAGTCGTTGGAATATTCGGGCCGCCCAACGTACCCAATCCGGTTAGTGGTGTATCGGAACCCCAGCTAATGTCCCAAGCATCGTTGGCGCGGAATTTAACTTCGCCGTCGATCAAGGAAACATCGTTCATGGACCATACATGCGGATTGAATGCCGATTGAACCATATCTGTATCAGAATCCCAACCGGTAGGCGTGGCACTTCCTATCAATCCAATGGTGGGATAAGTCGGTGCCGAACTTGCATCTATTTCGGAAAAAGAATAGGTCATATCATCCACATTTACTTCAAACGTGAAAAAGGCATCGCTATCTACGGGAAAAGCAGATGGATCTGAGCCCAAAATATCGCTGTTCGAAAGGTTTCCGGATGAATCCAAGCCCCATTGTGGTTGCCACATTCCCAATACTTCAAGAAGTTTGAAACCTTCAACAGAACTTCCACCGGCAAATCTTCCTTGGAAATAATATATGTTTTCATTGCCCGGATCGCGGAAAAGTGGTGTGTTGTTGTTGTCCGGGTTCCAACCGGCGGCAGTGGCATCGCCCACTAAATAAAAATAGCGAAACGTTTCTTCCTCTTCACCGGTAGATTCCGGCAGTACCACAGTAATAGTTTGAATTTCGGAAATCGTAGGCAATTCACCTTGCGTTCCCGCGGAAGCAACCACTCTAAAATACAAAGAACCAGTGTTGGGTTCCGGTGTTTCAGGATCATTGTCCAATCCGGCGTCCATGGCCAAATCCCATAACTGTTGTACGGTTACCGACAGGTTTGTTTCGGAAGTGCTTCCCAAAATAACGGGATCGACAAATTCGCTGGAAACGGCACCTTGAAGTTCATAATTTTCGTTCGTTGGAACCGCAAAATCCACTTCGTTCCAAACAAAACGTTCGGCGACATTGGTTAAAGTGGCTTCTGTTAAAATATAACTGGAAGCAAAACTGTTGGTAAAACTGATCCCTTCCGGATCCGGTTGCGCCACGAAAACGACATCGTCTTCACTGGTGCAGGCATTAAAGCCAAAAACCGTAATAAAAGTCAGTATTATAATTGAAAGTTTTTTCATGGTGTTGATTTTTAATGTTAGTATCCTGTGTTTTGTGTTAAGTTGGTGTTCACGCCCAAGTCAGATGCGGGAATCGGGAACAAGTTTCTAAATTCTTCGGTTGTTGTTCCGTTCGGAACCCCTCCTTTAAATGCCCAAATACCATTTTTTGAAAATTTCTGAAATCGAATCAAATCGGTTCGACGATGTGCCTCCCAATACAATTCCCTTCCGCGTTCTGCAAGAATAAAATCCAAAGTAAGATCGGCAGCGGTAATTTGGCCGCCCCCATCGTATGCGCGTGCTCGCAATTGATTTACATAATCCACGGCCAGGCCCATATTTCCACCACCCCGAACCGCTGCTTCCGCATACATCAAATAAACATCTGCCAGTCGGAAAAGTGGAAAATCCGTATCAACATGTTCGCCCGTGGCATCTGTTCCCTGGTTGCCCTGCGAATCTATATTTTTAAATTTTCCTATGGCATATCCATGGGAGAAATTGGAAATATCTGTGATGTCGAGTTGCTGCCCGTCTGTGTAGAACATTTCGCGATTGTCATCGGAATCGCCACCATTTGGAAACAATCCAACAAACTCGGGGGTTGTGCGCAAGCCGGCCCAGCCAGAATTGACGCCATACTCCAGCGGATCCATTGAACCACCTATTGCTGCGTGAATGATGAAGGTCATTCCGCCAAAAGAATTGGTGTTGATCCCGTCAAAAGTTATTGGGAAAATGACGCCATTTTGTGCGCCATTCGAATCATTATCGGCCAAGAAAAGATTTTGGTATTCTGATGGAAGACTGTAACCTGCGGCAATGATTTTTTCGGTATAGGTAATAACATCATCATAGCGGGGCGTTCCGGTATAAACTTCCGAATTCAAATACAATTTCGCCAACAACATCCAAACGGCTGCTTGGTCGGCTCGGCCATATTCATTTGCCTTTGCGGGAATGATGTCGTCCTCGATCTCAAGCAATTCACTTTCAATATAAACAAACAAATCGGGTCGATTAATTTGTTCGGGCAGGAAAGCGCCAATTGGATCTTCTTCGGTAACAAAAGGCGGATTTCCAAAAAGATCCAATGCATGATAATAACTCAAAGCCCTTAGAAATCGAGCTTCTGCGCGATATTTCTGTATTTCGGCATATAATTCGTCATTCACTCCACGTCCGTCCAACTTTGCATCGGTGGTCTGCCGTAAAAATTCATTCGTCAAAGCTACCTGGTACATGATCCGGGAATACATGGTTCGGATAAATTCATTTCCGGAAGTCCAAGTTTGGGAATGCAAATCTTTTATGGTTCCGTCGTTCCAGCCGATCACAGCTTCGTCGGTGGTCAATTCCTGCATCATCCAATACAGGCGCAGATATTGCGAGAAACCTTCATCCAAACCAACGAGGTCGGGAAGCCCGGCGGGTCCTTGCTGACCGCTAACCGCCAATCCGGCATATAATTTGGCCAAAAATTGTTTATAGGAAGCAGGATCGTCGAAAACATTTGCCGACGATTGTCGTGTGTCTTCGGGTACAAGGTCCAAGTCTTTTTCGCACGAGGCCAAGAGCATCAAGGCGAAAAAAGCAATCAGAATAGGTTTTATTTTATGGTGCATAATCGTATTTTTTTAGTTTTCTGATTAAAAAATATAGTGCAATCCCAAAACATACGTTCTTGGTCTTGGGTAAATGTTGTTGTCGATTCCGCCAAATACTTCCGGATCCAGACCTTCGTAATCGGTTATGGTCAGCACATTTGTAACGGTAAATGATGCCCGCAAAGATGATTTTTCATAAGGGATCAAATAGCCAACCGAAATATTGTCCAATTTAATAAAATCGGAACTCCGTATATAATAATCGGAAAAAAATTGGCTGTTGACGAAATTCGATTCCAATGCATCGGTGTGCAAATTGGTGTAATAGGCTTGTGGATGAACGGTTGCGGATTCCAAATAACCCATATTCGATTTGGTATTATTGTAGTTGTACCCACCGAAACTTCCTCTAAATGTGAAATCGAAATTGAAATTTTTGTAGGAAATACTGTTCGTAAAGCCCATAAAATAATCGGGGGAAGCTTTTTTGTATGGTTGTCGGTCGGCTTCAGTGATGGTGTTGTCGCCGTTCACGTCCACATAGGCACCTTCCACAGGATTTCCACTTTCGTCATAAACTTGGCGAAAAACGAAAAAGGTGCTTGGATCGTAGCCTTCTTTCCAAATTTGAACCATATTTCCGACACCGCCACTAATTCCTCCTTGCGGAATAAAGAAATTGGGGTTATTGCCCAATGCCAATTTTGTGATTTCCAGTTCTTGAAAAGTAATATTGTAGCTCATGTTCCAGTTGAAATTATCGTTTCGAACCAAATCGCCACTCAACCCGATTTCCAATCCACGACTGGTGGTTTGTCCGACATTTGTTACCAAACGATCCGAAAGGTTGGAACCGGCAGGAACGGGAACTTCCGCGAGCAAATCCTCAGTGGTGCGGTGATAGGCGTTTACACTTCCTGTCAAGCGGTCCTTGAAAAAACCAAAATCCAATCCCACATTATACGTTTTCAATTCTTCCCATTTGAGGTTTTCGTCGAATTCTTCTGGCCGCAACGTGCTAATGAATTGATCGCCGAATTGTACACTGGCACCGCCGATACTTGGTGTATATAGTCCAATATATCCGTAATTCCTCCCAATTTCTTGATTCCCGGTAACCCCGTAGCCGGCGCGTAGTTTTAGATCGGAAACCACTTTGGAATTTTTCAGAAAGTTTTCATTTCCAATTTTCCATCCCACGGAAACCGCAGGGAAACTGCTCCATCGGTTATCTTCACTGAAACGAGAAGAACCATCGCGGCGATAACTTGCTGAAATCAAGTATTTATTGGAAATATCGAAACTTGCCCTTGCGAAATACGATTCCAATGCGTTTCGGTTAATGCTCGTGGGCCTGGTTTCCCATTCATTGTTTTTGGTAAATCTGCTATCACTTGAAATATAAAATTCTTGATAGGAATGTCCCGCCGTTAAATCTACCTCCGTATTAATGGAAGTGATGGGTTTTTTATAATTGAAATAGAAATCCATTAATGTATTTCGGTTTATTCCGGAATAAAATTCTTGATCTGGAATGTCTTGAAGTACAATGGCAGAGTTTATTGGTCGAAAGTTGCTGCCTTCCAGTTCCGCATAATCGACGCCGAGGTTCAAATTAAAGCGTAAACCTTTAACCGCACGAAATTTATAATCGGCTTTAAAATTTGCGATTGCCCGCTTGCTGGTAGCTTCTCCTTTATATTGGTACAAAAGTGCCACGGGGTTTCGGGTTGCTTGTTGAAACTGATTTTCACCATCACGAAATTCAAAATAACCACCAAAAGGGCTGCTCGGATCAAAAACCGGTTGCGTGGGGTCGAAATTAACGGCGGCACCAATGGCACCATTATCCGCATAATCATTTTCATTGATGATTCCCTTTCCAATTACGCTCAATTCCAAATCGTTGTCGAGTAGATTTTGGGTAAAAGAAAGGTTTAGTGCGTTTCGTGTATATTTATCGGTTTTCAGAATACCTTCCTGCGAAGTATGGTTAAAATTCACCCGATAGTAAAAATTTTCAAAACCTTGTGTGGCAGTGAGGTTGTGAATGTTTCCAAACCCTGTTCTGTAAATTTCATCTTGCCAATCGGTATTTGCATTTCCCAAAAGGCTCGGATCGGTACCCGGAGTGGTTTCGATTATTTCCCGCAACTGATCTGCATCCAAAATATCCACAAAATCGGTAACCGTGCTCACCGAGGTTTTCAAATCGTAGCTGACGGTAAAATCTTTGCTTCTGCTTCCCTTTTTGGTGGTGATCAAAATAACACCGTTTGAAGCCCGCGAACCATAAATAGCTGTTGCCGCGGCATCTTTCAAGATAACAAAACTTTCAACTTCGTCTGGGTTGATGGCGTTCAATTGACTTCGCACGCCTTGAACCCCGCGTTGGTCCAAAGGCATACCGTCAACAACTATCAACGGATCGTTGTTCGCCGATAATGATGAACCACCACGAATTCGAATTGCCGCCCCACCGCCGGGCGCCCCACTACCGGTAACGAGCACGCCTGCGGATTTTCCTGCAATGAGTCCTGCCGGGGAAGTAATTGCCCCGGAATTGAAACTTTCTTCGGAAATTTTGTCCACGGCACCCGTGGCGTCCTGTTTGGTGGTTTCCCCGTATCCGATGAGCACAACTTCGTCAAGGGAAGCTGTTTTTTGTTGCAATGCAACATCTAAGGTCGATCCGACAGTGGTTTCTAATTTTTGGGTGGAATATCCCAAATAAGAAAAAACGACCGTTACCGGGTCGCTCCCTTGCACCGATAAAGAATAATGACCATCGAAATCGGTAATACTTCCATTTTGTGTGCCTTCAATTACCACATTTACGCCCGGCAGGGGCATCCCCGTTTTTGCGTCGGTTACGGTTCCTTGTATGGTGGATTGTGCCAAGAGCCCTAAAGGACACATCAACAAAAGGGTTAATGCGCTTTTTAGTATTGTTTTCATAAATAATTTATTGGTTTTTTTATTAAAATAAAAAACATATATTCTCATTACCCAATGTTAAAAGTATATAAAATTTACCTATGTTCTCTTTTAAAAAAGCCACCGGAGCCAACGAAAACGTTTTCGTGTTGAAAACTTTTCAGGATTTCCTAAAAATCATTCCGATATGCGAAAATTTATACGAAAAATGTTTGCTGACTGAAAAATCACGATAGAGACTACTGATTCTGAAAACGGCCTGAAATTCCGGTTCGTTCCATAATTTTCAGTATCTTAATCGCGTCATACCACTTTTATTTTCATGAAATTAAAACTTACCCTTAAACAAATTGCCCGCGAATTGGATGTTTCTGTTTCCACGGTTTCCAAAGCTCTGCATAACAGCCCTGAAATCAGCGAAGAAACACGCCAAAAAATTAAGGCATTTGCAAAATTCTACAATTATAAACCCAACAACATCGCGCTGAGCCTTAAAAATCGAAAAACCCGAACTATCGGTATCGTTATCCCGGAAATCGTTCATCATTTTTTTGCGAAAGTAATCAGTGGAGCTGAACAAGTGGCCAATGACAAGGGATATCATGTCATTATCTGTCTTTCCAACAATTCTTTCGACAAAGAAGTGATTAATATGGAAATTCTTGCAAATGGAAGTATTGACGGCTTTATTCTTTCCGTCGCAAAGGAAACGCAACAGAAAAAAGATTACCATCATCTAACTGAGGTAATCAATCAAGGAATGCCGGTTGTTCTTTTTGATCGGATCGTGGATGAAGTAAATTGCGACAAAGTAATTATCGACGACGAAGAAGGTGCTAGAAATGCAGTTGCGCATTTGTTGAAAATTGGGTGTCGAAAAATTGCCCTTATCACCACTGTCGATTATGTTAGTGTTGGAAAATTACGGACAAACGGTTATCGAAAAGCCCTTAAAGATCATGACATACATGTGGAAGACAAGATGATCTTGAAAATAGAGGATATGGAAAACTTTGAATCGGAAATTGTTCGATTTTTAAAGGAAACTTCTGTGGATGGCGTTTTTGCTGTGAATGAACAGTTTGCTGCGAGTGCGGTAAAAGGAATTTATGCCAAAAATTTAAAAGTTCCGGAGAATGTTTCGGTAATTGCTTTTACGAATGGGGAAATATCAAAGCGTTTTATTCCCAATCTCACCACTATTAGTCAACACGGTGGCGAAATGGGGGCCAGGGCGGCAGAACTTTTGATTGATCGTATAGAAAATTCCAGTTCAAAATTTTCGGATTTTCATACCGAAATAATCAAAACCAGTTTAATCGAGCGCGATTCCACTAAAGCCGTTTCGATTGTTTCAGATATTTGAAGAAACGGTGGCTATTTATAAATCCCCGAAAAAGTCGTCATAACAAAAAAATGTATATATTTGCCCAAGACATATTATCGGAACTTATATTTTCATTACCCGAATTTTAAGTTTTGATAAGTCATCGTGCTTATCGTAACACTTATACGATATGCAAAAACGCACATTAACTTTCTGGGAAATCTGGAACATGAGTTTCGGTTTCTTAGGGATTCAGTTTGGCTTTGCTTTGCAAAATGCCAATACTTCCCGAATTTTTGAAACGCTTGGCGCCAATATTGAAGACATTCCAATTTTATGGATTGCTGCTCCTGTGACCGGCCTTGTGGTCCAACCAATAATAGGTTATTTCAGCGACCGAACTTGGAACAAATTGGGCCGACGCAGGCCTTATTTTTTGGTCGGGGCAATTTTCACCTCCGCGGCATTGTTCCTGATGCCCAACTCTCCAACCTTATGGGTAGCAGCTGGAACGCTCTGGCTCATGGATGCTTCCATAAATATTTCCATGGAACCGTTCCGTGCATTTGTCGGCGATAATTTGCCAAACCGGCAGCGCACATTGGGTTTCGCCATGCAAAGTTTTTTCATTGGTATCGGTGCCGTCATAGGTTCTGCGCTTCCGTATATTTTCACCAATTTCTTGAACCTTGATAATACTGCCCCAGCAGGAATTGTTCCCGATTCGGTAAAATGGTCCTTTTATACCGGTGGAATCGTCCTTTTCCTAGCAGTTCTGTGGACAGTAATCAAATCGAAGGAATATTCTCCGGAAGAACTTCTGCATTTCGAAAACAATGACAAACAAGAACAACCCAAACAGATTGAGCCGATTGACCGCGAAAAGAATATTCGAAAACAATTTCGTACCGGGATTTTAATGACGGTTTTTGGCGCAGTGTTCACCTTTTTTATCTACGAAGAAGCTTTGGCCAAAGAACTTTACATTCTTTTTGTAGGGTTTATTGTGGCAGGTATTTTATTTATGATCGCCGCAGAACTCCGGAAAAAAGGAATTAAAAATGGCTATACCATCGTTTTTAGCGATATGCTGAACATGCCAAAAACCATGAAGCAATTGGCTTGGGTTCAGTTCTTTTCTTGGTTCGCCCTTTTTTCCATGTGGATTTACACCACAGCAGCAGTAACCGGTCATGTTTTCGGCACACACGATGTCACTACCGAACTTTACAACGATGCCGCCGATTGGGTAACGATCATGTTTGGAACATACAACGGCGTTGCTGCTGCGGTGGCATTTCTTCTGCCCGTTTTGGCCCGAAAAACCAGCAATAAATTCACTCATTTGCTGGCGCTTTGTTTCGGCGGATTTGGATTGATATCCATTTACTTTCTTACCGATAAAACGGGGCTTTTGCTCGCCATGGTTGGGGTCGGAATCGCCTGGGGAAGTATTTTGTCAATTCCCTATGCCATGCTTTCAGGATCGTTGCCTGCAGCGAAAATGGGCTATTACATGGGTGTTTTCAATTTCTTTATCGTTATTCCGCAAATTGTGGCCGCAACTATTTTGGGGTTTGTGGTGCAGAATTTTTTTGGGAACCAACCCATTTATGCTTTGATCGTTGGGGGGGTGGCCATGATTGTGGCCGGCCTGCTGACATTAAGGGTTCAAACCAATAAAACCTTGCATATCGATGAGAAACACTAAAGGAATAATATTCGATTTGGATGGTGTCATTGTAGATACCGCCAAGTTTCACTTTTTGGCTTGGCAAAAGCTGGCCGCGGAGCTTGGTATCGCTTTTTCCGAAAAACAAAACGAATTCTTGAAAGGCCTTAGTAGGAAACATTCATTTGAAAAAATTTTATTATGGGGAAATAAATCAATTACCGAAGCGGAATTCTGCCGACATCTCGAAAACAAAAACCGAGATTATCTAAGCCGGATATCCAATTTATCGGAGCGTGATTTGTTGCCGGGTGTAAAAAAAATTTTTGATTATTTAATTTTGGAAGAAGTGCCGTTCGCATTGGGATCGGCAAGCAGAAATGCGGAAATTGTTCTGAAAAGCTTAAAAATTTATGATCACTTCAGCGCAATTGTTGATGGAAATCATGTTGAAAATCCAAAACCCGACCCCGAAGTGTTTTTACTCGCTGCTGAAAAACTGGCAAAGCGTCCCGAAAACTGTATTGTTTTCGAAGATTCCCAGGCGGGAATACAGGCTGCAAATTCTGCCGGTATGACGAGCATCGGAATCGGGGACAAAAACATTTTAAAAGAAGCCGATTATAATTTTTCCAATTTCACCGAAATTGAGGTTGGTTTTTTGGAAAAATTGATTTAAGGAATAAAATGTCACATCGAGCCTGCCTTGCTGGCAGGCAGGCGCAGTCGAGATGCTTTGTTTACCCTTCGACTGCGCTCAGGATGACAAAACGGGTTTAACAAAAATTAGTCAAAAACGAGAAAGTCATTTCAAATTAAAATGAACCAAAATTATATACAACCCAACGAATGGTCCATTATCGAAGAAGGATTTGATCCCGAACGCGTGGAAGCTTCCGAAAGCCTGTTCAGCATAGGAAACGGCGCAATGGGCCAGCGGGCTAATTTCGAAGAACAATATTTTGGGCCCACCTTTCAAGGAAGTTATATTGCCGGTGTTTATTATCCGGACAAGACCAAAGTCGGTTGGTGGAAAAATGGTTATCCCGAATATTTCGCAAAAGTCCTCAACGCACCAAATTGGATTGGCATCAATGTTTTCATTAATGGAGAAGCACTCGATTTGTACACATGTAAAAAAGTGGAAAATTTTCGACGTGAACTGAATATGAAAGAAGGAAAATACCAGCGAAGTTTCCAGGCGACTTTGCAAAACGGATGCGAAATTTCGGTGCTTTCCACTCGGTTTTTGTCTTTGAAACGCGATGAATTGGGAGTCATCAGTTACCAAATTGAATTGTTGAACGCCAATGCCGAAGTTGTTTTAGAACCGTATCTCGACAGCGGAATTACTAATCAGGATGCGAACTGGGAAGAAAGTTTTTGGAAAACTTTAAAAACAGAAACAGATGGCTATCAGGGTTTTATTCTTTCAAAAACCTTAAAAACGGAATTTCATGCGTGTACGTTTATGCAAACGCAACTTTTCAAAAATGATGTAAAATCAACCGTCGATTTTGAAAAAAGCAGTGGCGAAAACATGGTTTCATTTTCCTATTCATTCTCTGCCAAAAAGAGTGAAAAAATCAGGTTGCAAAAATATGCCGGTTATATTACCGATTTGAACCATGAAAGAGATTCATTGATTTCCAATGCCAAATCGGTATTGGCAAAAGCAACATCGGCCGGTTTTGAAGTATTATTGGAAGAACAAAGGCTGACTTGGAATGAAATTTGGGAAACCGCCGATATTTCTATTGAAGGCGATATAAAAGCTCAACAAGGAATACGGTTCAATATTTTTCAATTGAACCAAACCTATCTCGGGAAAGACGAACGCCTGAATATTGGACCGAAAGGTTTCACCGGCGAAAAATATGGAGGTAGCACCTACTGGGATACAGAAGCATATTGTCTTCCATTTTATATGGCTACCAAAAACCGCGAAGTGGCGCGAAATTTATTAACTTATCGCTACAACCATTTGGAAAAAGCCATTGAAAATGCACAAAAGCTGGGATTTAAAAATGGCGCTGCTTTGTACCCGATGGTTACGATGAACGGTGAAGAAAGCCATAACGAATGGGAAATAACTTTTGAAGAAATCCACCGCAACGGTGCGATGTTGCTTGCCATCCGGAATTATGTTGATTACACCGGCGATTCTTATTATATTCCCGAAAAGGGCCTAGAAATGATGATTGCTATTGCTCGGTTTTGGTTTCAACGTACCAATTTTAGCCAAAAGCGAAAAAAATATGTTATCCTCGGCGTTACCGGGCCCAACGAATACGAAAACAATGTTCATAATAATTGGTACACCAATTATTTGGCCAAATGGTGTTTGGAATATTGCATCGAAAATATAGAGAAGGTAAAGGCGGAATTCCCGAAAGATTATGCCCGTATTTTTTCAAAAACCAAACTCCAAGAAGAAGAAACGCATGCGTGGAAAACCGTGGCCGAAAAAATGTATTTTCCTTTTTCAGAAAAACACCACGTTTATTTGCAGCAAGATGGCTTTTTGGACAAGGAAATTATTCCGGTTTCCGAATTGCCAACGTCCGAAAGACCGATCAACCAAAAATGGAGTTGGGACCGCATTTTGCGTTCCTGTTACATCAAGCAAGCCGATGTGTTGCAAGGATTTTACTTTTTTGAA
>DASSWN010000060.1:0-24730 GCA_035704905.1 Flavobacteriaceae bacterium | reverse complement strand
ACAAATTGTCATGCTGAACTGGTTTCAGCATCTCTTGTTTCGGCATCTTTCATTAGTTTTGCCCTTGAGAGACCCTGAAATAAATTCAGGGTGACAAACCATGAAGAACAACAAATTGTCATGCTGAACTGGTTTCAGCATCCCTCGTTTCAACATCTTTTATTAGCGTTTCCCGTGAGAGACCCTGAAATGAATTCAGGGTGACAATCCATTGAAAGAACTACAATTGTCATGCTGAACTGGTTTCAGCATCCCTCGTTTCAACATCTTTTATTAGCGTTTCCCGTAAGACCCTGAAATAAATTCAGGGTGACAATCCATGAAAGAACTACAAATTGTCATGCTGAACTGGTTTCAGCATCTCTTGTTTCGGCATCTTTCATTAGTTTTGCCCGTGCGAGACCCTGACATGAATTCAGGGTGACAAATCATGAAAGAACAACAAATTGTCATGCTGAACTTGTTTCAGCATCTCTTGTTTCAGCATCCCTCGTTTTAAAATCTTTCATTAGCGTTTCCCATGAGAGACCCTGAAATAAATTCAGGGTGGCAAATCATGAAAGAACAACAAATTGTCATGCTGAACTGGTTTCAGCATCCCTCGTTTTAACATCTTTTATTAGCGTTTCCCGTGAGAGACCCTGAAATGAATTCAGGGTGACAAGTCTTGAAAGAACTACAATTGTCATGCTGAACTGGTTTCAGCATCCCTCGTTTTAACATCTTTTATTAGCGTTTCCCGTGAGAGACCCTGAAATAAATTCAGGGTGACAAACCATGAAGAACAACAAATTGTCATGCTGAACTGGTTTCAGCATCCCTCGTTTCAACATCTTTTATTAGCGTTTCCCGTAAGACCCTGAAATAAATTCAGGGTGACAAACCACGAAAGATCAATATCTAAATCCAAACCCTTATCGCTAATTGCCAAATCCTCCGCTGCCGCCAGTTTGCAACTGCTGCGGCCTTTCAACAGCTTGGGTCATTATCCTATTCGCTAATCGCCAACCGACAACCGCCAACCGCCAACCACCAACAGCCAATCGCCAACCGCCAACCCCTAACTAATATAATTCCAAATATTCCGGTATTTCGCCAATTGTGAATAGGTGTTTTTAATTACGGCATTCTCCGGTCTTTTCAAATTTGGGTCTTCTTGCAAAATTTTTCTTGCCCAGTCTCGGGAGAGTTTCAGAATATCATTGTCGCGAACAATATC
Organism: Flavobacteriaceae bacterium; assembly: GCA_035704905.1. GTDB lineage: Bacteria > Bacteroidota > Bacteroidia > Flavobacteriales > Flavobacteriaceae > DASSWG01. The sequence continues at coordinate 23,511 of DASSWN010000060.1, read as the reverse complement.
GGCAATTTTCAAATTCAAAATTCCGCTTTGTTGCGTGCCCATCAAATCGCCCGGACCGCGAAGTTTTAAATCCACATCGGCAATTTTGAAACCATTGGTCGTTTGTGTCATGGTCTGCAAACGGATTTTACTATCGCTGCTGAGTTTGTGGCCGGACATCAAAATGCAGTAACTTTGCTCCGCGCCGCGCCCCACACGTCCGCGTAATTGGTGCAACTGCGATAAGCCAAAACGTTCGGCGCTCTCGATCACCATCACACTCGCGTTCGGAACATCCACACCGACTTCAATGACGGTTGTGGCGACCATAATCTGTGTTTCACCTTTTACAAAACGCTGCATTTCATAATCTTTGTCCTGAGGTTTCATTTTCCCGTGTACAATGGAAATTTGATAATCGGGCTGCGGAAATTCACGCGAAATGCTTTCGTAACCGTCCATTAAATCTTTATAATCCATTTTTTCAGATTCTTGAATGAGCGGATATACAATATAAATCTGCCTTCCTTTTTTGATTTCATCTTTCAAAAAGCGAAAAACCTTTAAGCGGTTGGAATCGAAACGATGCACGGTTTTAATATTTTTTCTCCCTGGTGGAAGTTCATCGATAGTAGAAATATCCAAATCACCATAAATGCTCATCGCCAGCGTTCGCGGGATGGGCGTTGCGGTCATCACCAAAATATGTGGCGGCAATTCATTTTTATGCCATAGTTTTGAACGTTGTTCCACGCCAAAACGGTGTTGTTCGTCAATAACCGCGAGCCCCAAATTTTTAAATTCCACCTTATCTTCCAAAAGTGCATGCGTTCCAATCAGAATATCCAATTCGCCTGTTTTCAGTTTTGCATGGATTTCTTTTCGCTCGGAAGTCGGGGTTGAACCGGTGAGCAAATAAATGTTGAGCGATGAATTTTCGCACAATTTTTTTAGTCCCGCATAATGCTGAAAAGCCAAAATTTCGGTCGGTGCCATCATGCAGGCTTGGAAGCCATTATCGAGCGCAATGAGCATCGACATCAGCGCCACAATTGTTTTTCCTGAACCCACGTCGCCTTGCAGCAAGCGGTTCATTTGTGCGTTGCTGCCCAAATCGGTACGGATTTCTTTCAACACCCTTTTTTGCGCGTTCGTCAATTCAAAAGGTAAATTGTGCTTGTAAAAATCGTTGAAATGTTCCCCGATTCTTTCGAACAGATAGCCTTTAATTTTTGATTTGTGCAGAAAATTTTTCCGAATCAATTGTAATTGCAAATAGAACAATTCTTCAAATTTCAACCGAAATTGTGCTTTCGCCAAAAGGTTTTGCGATTGTGGAAAATGTATGTTGAACATAGCTTCCGATTTCGAAATTAGGTTCAAATCCTTCAAAATAATGGAAGAAAGTGTTTCAGGAAAGCTATTTTGTTCCGCGAACAATTGTTGTATCAGTTTAGAAAAAACCCGGTTGCTAATGCCATTTTTGCCCAGTTTTTCTGTGGATGGATAAACCGGCTGCATCGCGGTTCGCAAATTCTTCTCATAATCCGAGACTAATTCCATTTCCGGATGGGGCATGGAAAACAAGCCGTTGAACCAATTGGTTTTTCCAAAAATCAGGTATGGTATGTTGGTTTTAATATTTTCACGAATCCATTTATGGCCCCGAAACCAAGTGAGTTCCATTCTTCCCGTTTCGTCTTCAAAGACTGCCACCAAGCGTTTGCCGCGCTTTTGTGGCAGCATTTTCACCTCTGTGATTTTTCCAATAATTTGAACTTCGGAAGAATTTCGTTGGAGTTCGTTGATTTTATAAAAGCGGGTTTTGTCGATGTAGCGAAATGGAAAAGCATTCAACAAATCTTGATAGGTATGAATACCGAGTTCTTTGCGCAACAAATCGGCCCGGTTTGGGCCAACGCCTTTCAGGTAATCTATGGGGGTTTGTAATTTTTCGGAATTCATGGAAACGAAAATACGGATTTTCCCGAAGGCTACATGATTCAGAATTTTTTGTGAACGGGAATAGTATTGGTTTTATCACCAAAAACAAATGTATACCTCCTTTTATCGTATATGTCAGGTTGAGCGCAGTCGAAACCTTTTTAAAACATGCATGTTCCCAACTCCGCTCGAACTGATAATTTTAAAAATTGTAACTATTTTGATTATAAGATTTTTGCGCCGAGTAAAAGATACGTAACTAATCAGTATGCGTAAGTGTTTGTTTCACAACGATTAAAATAACCGCAAAGGACACAAAGAAAATACACAGAGAACGCAAAGAACTGAAAATTAGCGATCTAATGCTTTGTAACCTTTGTGCTAAACTTTGCGCTCTTTGTGGTTAAAAAACTTGTATTCAGACTATTAAATGAAATTAATGTAAACTGATTAGTTACAAGGATACAATTTATGGAACAGGTTTGATTTCTACACTTTCCTAATAAAAAAGGAAGGTTGCAAATCCCATAACCGCAATGCTCAGCGGAATCACCAACATTAAAAAAAGGAAACTGATTGCCGCACTTTTGAAATAACTCACCAACAATTTTTGTTCGTAAAAACGTTTCACCCCAAACCATAAATAAAAGAAGGTCGAAAATAAAATTAGTGAAACGATCCAACCGGGAATAGTTGGCCAAATAAAACCGGCAATCAACAACAAACTGAAGACGATAAACATGAACGAGAAAAAATAAAATGCAAATACCAAATGATGTGCAAAACGTCCTTTTCGGAAATAGAATAATTTTAGAAAAAGGGCGAAAATGGGAAGTAGAATAAACGTCGCGATAGGAATACTGTTGTAAAAGCCTTGCAACATTCCGCTGCCTCGCCGCTTATATACTTTTAATCCCTGGGAATACAATCTATGTTTGAAATTACTGTCGCCTTCCGCATAGCCCATCGATTTCAAAATCTGTTCTTCCGGTGCATTGATGGCGATTAGCGAATCCAATTCACTTTTGCTTTCCCCAATATCAATGACATTGCCGTTACCTACATCAACTGTATTCTCCGGAGATTTTTCGGAAGCATTTCCGGTTGGAATATTTTTGGATTCGACCATTTGGGCTTTATTTGAATCAAAAGCTGAATTCCATATCTGCGACATTTCTTGTTCTTGCTTGCTGATCACAAATGAAAAGAGGAAGAAAAAAACCACCGAAACGAACAAATAGAATTGTGCTGGATGTAAATAGAGCATGCGCTTTCCGTTGACGAAGCGTTTCGGCAATAAGCCCGGTTTAAACATAAGTGGCACGAAACTTTTGAAGAAACGCGCGTCCACACAAAAATAATTGCTGATGGTGTTGTGGAACAATACTTTTAAAGTCAGATTGTCGCCCGCTTCCTGACTGCAATACGGGCAAAATGAGTAGGAAGCGTCAAATATTTTTTCACAATTTTTACAAGAGATTGTGGCGGTGGTTTCCATTGGAATTATCCGTTGAGTGCGGTAAAATTAATAAAAATTCCTTTTTGCTGTTACATAATGGATCGGAATTTTTTAATTAGAACTTAACAATTATTGTGAAAAAATTATGGCAAATTGTAAAGCGTTCAGCGTAATTTAGTGCAATTGTTCAAAAAAATATACGATTATGAATAATGAAAATAAATATCTGTATTATCCCAATGAACTCACCGGATTTGAGCTCGAATCCGAAATGCCCGATATGCGTGGATGGGAAGTAAAAGATCGCGACCGAAAAACCATTGGGAAAGTCGATGATTTTTTGGTGAACAAAGAAATGGAACAAATTGTTTACCTTGACATAAAGGTAGATGATTCGATTCTGTTGGATGAAAAAAGCGTGGTTGCAGATCGCAAAGAATTCATTAACAAAGAAGGCGAAGATCACTTGTTGCTGCCCGTTGGTTTGGTTTCGATTGACGAAGCTCATGATGAAATAATAACCGATGAAATTGGGTATCAGGTTTTTGCCAATGCGAAAAGGCGCAAAAAAGAAGCGCCCATCGACCGTGATTATGAAGAAGTGTTACTGGATTCCTACCAAACCGAATCGGAACCCTTAATTGAAAATAGGGCTGATCGCGCCTATCCTTCCCGTTTTTATGAACGCAAAGAATTTAGCCGCAGTCAACCCTTCGGATTCCGGTTGATGCGCGGGAAAATGTGATTTTCCGTGGTTTTTAATTGTTAAAATAAAATCCGTTTGGTGCCACGCCAACAGGAATTTCACGAACCAAATTCCCCGAAATGTCATAAACGAAAATACGGCCGTTGGATGAAAAATCTTTCGCATCGGCAATATAAATCTGATCATTTTTGACTGCAAAACCATAAAGCACCGCGATATTCGGATTTTCGATAAGGGAAACCGCGGGGTTTTCAGGCTGGTCTATTTCCAGTGAAAAAACAGCATTTCCGGAGGTGTAATAAATTTTGTTTCCACGAACTTTCATATTTGAAAAGCCATTGTTCACCGAAAAATCTATAAGATTGGAAACTTCCATAGTGGATAATGCGATTGTTTTAATGCCTGAATTCACCAAGGCATATAGTGTGTTGTTCTGAATTTCAATGGAATTCAGACCTTCGCCAACAGAAACCGTTTGCGTTATGATTGCACTTTCCGGATCGATAACCGAAACTTGGTTTCCCATGCTGAAAGACGCGTTTTGAACATATATTTTTCCGTTTTCTTCCAGAATATATTCTACCGGCGCATGGGTATCAATGGTTTTTTCCACTTCCAATGTTTCCAAATCAATGACCGCAATGAAATCATCGTCAGAAGTTTGCCACGAAGCCTGATTCGTCACGAAAGCTTTTCCATCGGCGACCACACCATACCGCGGGGCGTTCAAACCACCAATAATTTCACCTACAAATTCAAACGTATTTCTATCCACAATGCTAATCAGGTTTGAACCGTTTGAAATTAGGTAGGCGTTTTCCCCATAAAAAAACATGGATTGTAAAACAGAACCCAAACCAAATTCGGAAGTCGGATTTGCTGTCGCATAAATTTTGTTTTGGGCATTTTGTAAATCTTCATCGACAAAAGTCACGCTTCCTTCTTCCGCGCCAAACGATCCTTCATTTACCACAAAAATACCATTTTCATACATGCCCGTTTCCGCCACCGGATCGACCGTTTCATCATCGGTGCAGGCTGTTAAAAAAAATACGCTCAATAAACTGGTAATTACAATTTTCTTCATAATTTTGATTTTAGATTAAATTTTTTGTTGCCCCGAATTTGTTTCGAGGTTTTCTTTCGAGGTCTTCTGAAACAAGTTCAGAATGACAAATTATTGTGAATACTTCATTCTCCCTAAAATTTAAAGTTTAGGTACAGGTTAAAATTTATTCCCGGCATAAACCGGTTTTCCACATTTTGATACGCTTCGTTGAAAAGGTTTCGGATGTGGGAGCCAATTTCGATTTCTTTCTTTTTCTTCATCAAGAAGGAATAGGACGCACCTATATTTGAGATGGAGTATCCGGGAATTTTCTCTTTCGGATCGTTATCGGAAGTGGTGAAAACTTCTCCTACATATAAAAAATCATAGAAAAAATCCCATTCTTTAAAACTGTATCCCAAGCTGGCCGTGACTTTGTGAACGGGCACATATCGCAACTGTTTGTGTGTATTTTCATCCTCCGAAATGGTGTATTCATAATTCGCATGAAAAAGAAATTGGTGCTTTCCGAAATGCTTTTTATAGTCAAAATTTGATTCCAAGCCATAACTTTGAACTTTATCGACATTGATTGGTTCCCAAATAGTGGTGGACGGCGTCCATTGAATCATATCATGTACTGAAATAAAAAATGCGGTCGCGGAAAACTTGGCATTTTTGTACCGAAAATAATTTCCGATTTCTGCTTGATGCGAAGTTTCCGGTTTTAAATTTATATTTCCACTTTTTTCCCAATACAAGTCGTTAAAGGTGGGAATGCGGTAATTTTTGGAAATATTTATTTTTAACGAATAAAATTCTGTGGTTTTGAAAGTTGCCCCTGCTGAAAATAAAAACGGACTTTTATAATTTTTGGTGAATTCTTTTTTAGCCCCGATTTCATACAAAAACCGATTGGAAAGCCGCTGTTTCAGAAGCAAAGCCGCCGAAGCGATTTTCTGGGAGTTGTCATCCATGTTCGATCCGGAACCTGTGGTATAACTGTAATCCAAAAGTGCGTGAAATTCCATTCCGTTTTTCAAATTGACACCCAGATTATAGTTTCCAATAAAGGTTTCCGCCTTTCCGCCCGTATGGTTTTCAGTTGAGACATTCGGAAAAAAGTTGAACTGTTCGTTCAAATAAGCAACTTTCAATTCAGAAGAAAAAGGTTTGAAATTGCGTTCCCAAGCAATCAAATTCCACGTATGGAAATCTTGGTATTTTGTGGGGGTTTCCGAAGGCCGGATCAACGAAAAATGCCGTTCGCCATCGAAAATGCTGGTGTGTATTTTGAGCAAATTGTTTTCATTGATCCGATAGGCCAGGCCGGTTTTTATGCTGGTGTTTTCGTATTGGCCGTTCAAATTTTTTCGATCTGTTCCCGGATAGGGGAAATCGTTGTTGGATTTTGTTCGTGCGATACTGATTTCCACCGAAGTTTTTTCGTCCGAAGCCGACATTTTGTAGTGAATATCTTGTGTGTCGAAACTTCCATAACCGAAATGCACTTCATTTTCAAATCCTTTGTTGAATTGCAAGTTGTTGTTCAAATGAACGCTTCCGCCAATAGCACCCGTACCGAAAAGCACACTTCCGCCGCCGCTTCGAACCGAAATTTCATCGAATCCCACGATGCTGATCGTATTGAAATCGGTTTGTCCGTTGAATTTTGAATTGATGTTGATGCCGTTCCAAACCACTGCCGTTTGTGAGGCCGTGGTACCGCGAAAAGAAGCCGAAGAAACCATACCCGCGCCATTTTCTTTGAAATAAATGGAGGTTTGGTGGTTTAAAATATCGGTGAGCAAGGGTTTTGCATTTTTCAGAAGTGAATCGTTGAAGACCCGAACATGTTGTGTGTTTGAAAATTCGTTCAATTTTGAGGCATGCAAAATCACCGGATCCAATACTTGGACCGAATCATTTTGGGCAAGCATCGCGCTTGAAAAACCAAAACATAAAAAGAGAAAAGCAGCAATTTTCATAACAAGCCGGCCTTTTTTCCCGAAAGGCTACAGATTTATAGGTTGAAACATTGGCAGGTCTCCTGGCTTGTTTTTTTGCTGCGGCCTTCCCGTCCCGAGTACTTGGGACAGTGGCTTGAAGTTTGCAACAAATTCCAAAAATGGAACCCCGTTTTCACGGGAATAACTTACAGTTGCGGGAACAGCTTCCGATTTGAACGGAATTCCCTTTTAATCGACACGATTGAAAGATCGGATCGAAACCAAAATTTCCACAAAAATAAACATTCCTATTTCCTTTCCCACTTAAAATGGAAATAATATTACTTTTGTTGCGAAAATAGGTTCTATTGAAAAAGTAAGGACAAGAGGTTTAATTCTTAGAATGGTCACCTCGAGCCTGCCTGCGGCAAAATAGGCGCGGTCGAGAGGGACGTGAGGCCTCGACTTCGCACCTGACAAGATTTTTTGTCCATTATTGAATCCCAAGGAACCAAAAAAATGGAATTGCTTTGAAAAAAATTATCTTTCTGTTCCTGACCCTCGGCTTTTTTTCTTGTCAAGATCATCAAAAAGAGTTGGCTGCAGTGTTGGCGCATGGCGATACACTTAACGTGGAGTATGCAAACGGGTTCGAAATCGTGGAATACGAGGGTTTTAAACTGGTGACCGTGAAAGACCCGTGGCCGCAAGCGGAAAAAAGTTTTACCTATCTTTTGGCCGAAAAAGATGCGGAAATTCCCGAAGCCGTGGAATATGATGAAAAAATTCAAATTCCGGTGGAGAAAATTGTGGTTACATCAACAACGCATATTCCTTCTTTGGAAACGTTGGGCGTGGAAAAAACACTAAAAGGTTTTCCTTCTTTGGGATATATTTCTTCTTCCAAAACCCGGGATTTGATCGATGCGGGAAAAATTCAAGAACTTGGCACCAACCAGAATATCAATACAGAACTGTTGCTCGAAATTCAGCCCGATGTAGTCGTTGGTTTTTCTGTTAACGGTAACAACAAAGCCTATGATTTGGTTCGAAAAAATGGCATCCCCGTGGTTTTTAACAGCGACTGGACCGAACAAAATCCGTTGGGAAAAGCCGAATGGATCAAATTTTTTGGGGCGCTTTACAACAAGCTTCCCGAAGCTACGGCTGCTTTTGAAAAAGTGGAAAAGGCATATTTGGAAGCAAAAAAATTGGCAAAATCTACTGCCGAAAAACCGCGTGTACTGGCTGGTGCCATGTATCGCGATCAGTGGTTTTTGCCTTATGGCAACAGTTGGCAAGGACATTTTATCGAGGATGCCGGGGGGGAATATGTTTACGGGAAAACGACAGGGAACGGCAGTATTGCGCTCTCATTCGAGAAGGTTTTCCAAGATGGAAAAGATGCCGATATTTGGATTGCGCCCGGAAATTTCACCAGCTATTCGCAACTTTTGAAAAGTTCGGAACATTACAGGAAATTCAAGGCTTTTCAAAATAAACAAATTTATAACTACGCCGGTGTCGTGGGAAGAACGGGGGGCGTGTTGTATTACGAGTTCGCACCCAACCGCCCGGATTTGGTTTTGAAGGATTTGATCAAAATTTTCCATCCGGAATTGTTGCCCAATTACTCATTGGCATTTTTTAAATCCCTGGATTGAACACAAAAATTTGGACATATTTCACTGTGGGAATCTTCCTTTTTCTTGGAATTGTCTTTTTGAACATCAGTTTTGGCTCCGTTAAAATTCCTTTCTCAGAAACCTTGACCGCTTTGACAGGCGGCGATCTTTCGCATGAAAGTTGGGAATACATTATCTTGGAATATCGTTTGCCAAAAGCCCTAACGGCAATTTTGGCCGGTTCTGGATTGGCACTAAGCGGTTTGCTGATGCAAACCCTTTTTCGGAACCCTTTGGCGGGTCCGTACGTGCTCGGCCTCAGTAGCGGCGCAAGTTTGGGCGTTGCCATTTTGTTGATGGGCGGAATTTGGTTTGGAGCTTTTTTGGGAGATGATTTATTTTCGAAATGGGCACTGGTTTTGGCGGCAAGTTTGGGAAGTTTGTTAGTTCTTTTTGCAGTGCTTGCAGCTTCATTAAGATTGCGCGACACCATGGCCATTTTGATTATCGGATTGATGTTTGCCAGCCTTACCGGCGCGGTTGTGAGTGTGTTGTCTTATTTTAGTCCCGCTGCGAATTTGCAACGCTATATTTTTTGGAGCTTCGGTAGCTTGGGAAACCTTTCTTGGATAGAAGTCGGTATTCTTGGTTTGTTTTGGATTTTGGGAATCGGTATTGCCATATTTTGCATTAAAAACCTCAATGCCTTACTGTTGGGCGAGCGCTATGCAAAAAGTTTGGGTGTTTCCATAAAAGCAAACCGAATTTGGGTAATTGTCGCCACGAGTCTGCTGGCAGGAAGTATTACTGCTTTTGCGGGCCCCATCGCCTTTGTTGGATTAGCGGTTCCGCATTTGGTGCGGCAAGTAATTCCTTCGAACAATCATTTGATTTTGGTTCCGTCCGTTTTGCTCGCCGGCGCGATTTTAATGTTGCTTTGCGATACGATTTCCCAAATGCCGGGGAATGCGTATATTATTCCCATCAATGCGATCACTTCTATTTTTGGTGCGCCAATCGTTATTTGGTTATTGATGCGAAAAAAGAAACTGATTTTTTAAGGACGATTATTTTGGATTGAATTTGAAACATTCAATTTTTCAGTATGAATTAAATGGAAAAGCCAGCTAACAATCCTATTTTAAAGGCCGAGAACCTCGCTGTCGGATATCGGGGGAAGCGTGAGGAAATTGTTGTTTCCTCAGGTATGAATTTTTCCATACATGAAGGGGAATTGGTTGCGGTTGTCGGTATAAATGGCGCCGGAAAATCAACTTTATTAAAAACCCTGACGAAAGAACTTTCACCTTTGGAGGGTTCAATTTTTATAAATGGCGTTTCATTGGAAGAATATTCCAACAAAAACCTCGCAGAATTGATCAGCGTGGTATTGACCAATCAAACGATTTCCAAGAATCTCAGTGTTTATGAACTGGTTGCCTTGGGTCGGCAGCCCTATACCGATTGGTTGGGGAATTTGAATGAAACGGATAAAAAAGCAATTCTTCGTGCGATGGAGCAAGTCGAACTCAGGGATTTGTCCCAAAAAAAATGCAGCGAATTGAGTGATGGCCAGTTGCAGAAAGTATTGATCGCACGAACATTGGCACAGGATACACCGCTGATTTTTATGGACGAGCCTACTACCCATTTAGATTTATACCACAAAGCTCATGTGTTGCAATTGCTTAAAAAATTGTCGCAAGAAACAAAAAAAGCCATTGTTTTCGCTTCGCACGAAATCAATTTGGCCTTGCGCTTATGTGATACAATAATTCTACTGCATGGTTCGCATGCGCTTTTCGGAAGTCCCGAAAGTCTTATCCAAAATGGTGGTTTCGATTCTTTATTTCCGGCAGAAATTATTGAATTTGACAGAATAAGCAGAAGTTTTCAGATTAGAGGTTGAGAAAGAACCCTTTCGGGGTTATAAACCCCGAAAGGGTTCGTGAAAATTCATAAATTATAATGCCAATTTCTTAATTTCTTATTTCGTGTGAATTTGAAAGTGTATTTTTGGAAGAAGCTGAAAATTCATTCAAGCGCATGCTAACAAAATTGAAGGATTTCTGGGGAATGTTGAAACGCGCCTTCCTTAGCTGGATGAACAATAATCCATGGGGGCAAAGCGGCACCGTGGCCTATTACGCGATTTTTTCGTTGCCATCACTGCTGATCATAATTGTTTGGATTGCGGGGAACTTTTTTGGACAAGAAGCGGTTCAGGGGCAATTGACGAAACAAATTGAAAAATTGATCGGTTCAAATTCGGCCAATACCATTGAAGAAATCATAACCAAAGCTGCCTTAAACGATAATTCCACTTGGAATATCATTATCGGAATTTCACTCTTGCTTTTTGGTGCCACAGGTGTTTTTTATCATCTGAAACTGACCATGAACGATATTTGGAACGTCAAAGCAAAAAAGGATACTTTCCTAAGAATGGTCATCAATCGGTTGGTATCTTTTGGAATGGTGTTGGTTTTCGGGTTTCTAATGTTAATTTCCATGGTCATTTCGGCGGTGCTGGCAGCTTTTGGCGATTATTTGTCTTCGTTGGCACCCGGTTTCACCTTATTAATGCTTCAAATAATGAGTTTTACAATTTCATTTATAATCACCACCATCATTTTTGCCGCCATTTTCAAACTGCTACCTGATGTTCAACTGAAATGGCGAACTACTTTTTTCGGGGCGGTTTTAACCACAATCTTATTTTTAATCGGGGAATTTCTTCTCGGTTATTATTTCGGAAAAACGAATCCGGGTTCTGTCTATGGCGGGGCGTCCACCATTATTTTAATCTTGCTTTGGGTTTATTATACGTGCTTGATCCTTTTTTATGGGGTCGAATTTACCGTGCAATATGCGCTTTATACCAATGAACGCATTGTTCCGAATGAATATGCCGAACCTGCGATTTATCAAGAACTGGAAAAGATTCGGGAAAAAAGCAAAAAGAATTTGGACAAAAAACGCATCATGCGCATTTTGCGCGCCGAAGGGGAAATTGCCAATAAAGAACTGAAAAAGGATGAGGCAGAGGAATAACGCACCTTAAGGGCAAACGTTAAACAATTTTGAAAATTATTTTTTCATTCCGAAAATAGCCTTACTTTTAGAACAAATAACATGGTTTATGGAAAAAGATGAGGAATATAAAAGTGTGTATGTTGGATTTGAAGTCAATGTGCAACACCTCCAATCCGTTTTGGAAGAATCGGGTATTGATTCGCGGATAAAAAATGACTACCAGTCCGGGTTGCGTGCCGGTTTTGCGGCAGAACTGCAGGGACAAGCCCAATTAATGGTGGACATTGAAGATTATGCGGCCGCAAAAAGAATTGCCGAAGAAACTTTTCCGGCTGACGAGGAAGAATAGGAACACAAAAAACGGACGTTGGAAATTTCCAATGTCCGTTTGTTTATATATAAATTCGACTTAAAAACCGAATTTTTTACTATTCCGCTTTTTCTTCTTTCTTGAATTTTGCGTATCGGTTTTTGAATTTGTCGATACGGCCGGCGGTATCGATCAATTTCGTTTTTCCGGTATAAAAAGGATGCGAAGTGCGGGAGATTTCCAATTTGATCAATGGATATTCTTTCCCGTCGATTTCAATGTTTTCTTTGGTTTGGGCAGTGGATTTTGTCAAGAACACTTCTTCGTTCGACATGTCTTTGAACGCTACCAATCTATAATTTTCCGGATGGATTCCCTTTTTCATCTGTACAAACTTTAAATCTTATGATTTTTCGAGGTGCAAATTTACGCAATTTGAATTAATCGAGCAACAGATATTTAAAAATATTCAACGAACCGCAAATTTGAGGGGTTTGCCTTCCGGAGTTGCGGTTTGCCCACATATTCCCCATCTTCCAATATACTTGTGTTGGCAGGCCGTACCACATCGAACCCGTTGAATTGACTTGTTTCCACATCGTTCATTGAAAAGCTAATTTGTTCGGTAATTTGCTGCGCCTGCGTGCTGAAAGCAAACAGGAACAAACCTGCGCTTAAGATAAAGGTTTTCATAATTTAATAATTTTTTTGGTGATGGACTGGTTTCTATCGTTGGTTAGCCGCAAAAAATAAATTCCGGGTTTTAAGGAAGAAAGATTGATTTGATGTGTATTCAGCAATGTGGTTTTCAGAAGTTGTTTTCCTCGAATATTGAAGATCATACTATTATAGCTATTTGGTCCCTCCACATATAAACTAGTTTTGACCGGATTGGGATAAATCTCTATGTTTTGAAAAGGAAAATCTTGTGTGGATAAATCAGCACAATCTTGTTGGGTTTCAACATAAGTAGCAGTTGAATCTTTAAACCAATAGGCATTATTTGCGCTAAAACTGGCCTCGTCGACAAAAATGCAAATAAGATTAGGGTTATTCACCACACTAAAAAAGGTGATATTTGTATTGTTGCCGTTTTTTATGTCCAAATTATTTAACTGGTTATTAAAACCAGAAAACTCCTCCAAATTCATATTTTGTGAAAGGTTCAGTGTTGATAGTTGATTAGTGTTACAATACAATATTTTTAAATTAGTGTTTTGCGTCACATTCAAGGAAGTTATTTCATTATCACCACAAACCAAGTATTCCAAAACACTATTTTGGCTAACACCTAAAGCTGTCAGTTGATTATAAGAGCAAGTTAGTTCTTCCAAAGCGGTACACTGACTCACATTTAACGAGATCAACTCGTTGTGCGCACAATTTACTTTTACCAAAGCTGAGTTCTGGCTCAGGTCCAAAACAGTAAGATGGTTATTAAGACAAATCAGTTCGGTAATATTGACAAAAGCCTCGATCCCTGTTAGGTCCTGGATGTTTCCGTTGAACACCCAACCGGGGTCGCCCACCTGCAAAGTTCCTGTAAAAGCTGCGGCTTCGCTGTATTGTATTTCATCGTCTTCATTGATATCAATGGTAATGCTAAAATAGCTTTCGTAGTTTACCAAGATATATTTAAATTCCGGGTCCGGGATATTCACGATTTGGGCACTTAACAAAGAAGAAAAAAAGACAGTGAAAAGAAGTAGTGTGGTTTTCATGGGAAAATATTTAGTGTCGTTCCAAAAGGTTGTATAAAATTAAGTGTTCCTTATGAGACAAGCAGTTTTATGAATTTTAAAGTTTTAGGAAGCTGGTTTTTGCATCAGAGTTGAATGGTTGAAAACTCGGGCAAAGCAAGTGTTATTCAGCATTCCAAATTACAATTGAAAGTCATAAATTTCTTTTCCAAAAACCCTTTTCCTCCAAGACCCGAAAATAAACTGGATTTAATTCCAAATTGTAAGGTTTTGTTATCTTTGCGTACCAATCAAAAAAACAATTATAGACAACCAAACCAAACTCTTATGGAAACACAACAACTTTCTCCTGGCAAATTCGGGGTAAATTATGGCCTGATTTTAGGGGTCATTCTTGTCCTTATTTCTGTTATTATGTATGTGACGGGAATGCAACTGGCCGGCGAACAATGGCCCATTTATCTGTTTTACCTTATTTTTTTGATCACCATTTTTTATGCGATTTCGCAATTCAAAAAGAAAAACGGAAATTTTCTTAAACTGGGGGAAGCCATCAAATGTGGGTTAATTGTCGGAATCATCAGCGCCTTGGTTTTTGGCGTTTATACCCTTATATTTAATTATGTTATTGATCCGGGATTTACCGCTCAAATGATGGAAGTGCAACGGGAAAAAATGATGGAAAACCCAAACATGACCGAAGAAATGATGGACCAAAGTATGAAGTTTATGGAAATGTTTTCTAGTCCGTGGGTACTAATTGCTTTTTGGCTCGCCATGAGCGCATTTTTTGCATTGATTTATTCCCTCATTGCCGGATTGATCATGAAAAAAGAAATGAACCAGTATTAACAGGTTTTATAAACGGCATTCCAAAATTGTAAATGAACCTATCCATCGTTATCCCCCTTCTGAATGAAGAAGAATCTTTGGCCGAACTCTACGAATGGATTGTGGAAACGCTCGGTTCATTTTCTTATGAAATCATTTTCATCGATGACGGTAGTACCGATGATTCCTGGAAAATAATTCAGGAATTGAGCCAGCATGATTCGAATGTGAAGGGCATTCGGTTCAAACAAAATTACGGAAAATCGCAGGCTTTGCATGCCGGGTTCAAAATTGCGCAAGGCGAAGTCGTGGTTACCATGGATGCCGACCTACAAGACGACCCGGAAGAAATTCCCGAATTGTACCATTTGATTAATTCCGAAAACTACGACTTGGTTTCGGGTTGGAAAAAAAAGCGTTACGATTCCATATTGACCAAAAACCTTCCTTCAAAATTGTTCAATGCCGCAGCGCGAAGAACTTCTGGTTTAAAACTGCACGATTTCAATTGCGGGCTGAAAGCTTTCAAAAGGGATGTGGTGAAAGATATTTATGTATATGGTGAGATGCACCGGTACATTCCCGTTCTGGTAAAAAATGCGGGCTATTCCAAAATTCGGGAAAAAGTGGTGAAACACCAGGCCCGAAAATACGGAAAAACCAAATTTGGCACCGACCGTTTCATCAAAGGTTTTTTGGACCTGATCACGCTTTGGTTCCTTTCGCGTTTCGCCAAACGGCCCATGCATTTGTTCGGCGCGTGGGGCGTTTTTATGTTCATGCTTGGTTTTGGGCTTACGATTTGGATCGGGGCTTCAAAGTTGTACAAACTCTGGAACCATATTCCGGATATTCTGATTACGCAAAACCCGTGGTTCTATATCGCTTTGACAACTATGGTCATTGGTACCCAATTTTTCATGGCCGGATTCATCGGCGAACTAATCTTGAGGCGAAAAGATAAAGAGCGCTACCAGATCAAGGAAACAATTTATTGAATTGGCTCGTAATTAAAATGCCAATCACCAAATCACCCAATCACTAAATCACCCAATAGATTCAGAGCTGTCGTTGCGCTATATTGTCGATTTCATGAATTACCCTTCCTTTTCCTTCCAAATGCCATATTTCGCTGGGTGCTTCCCCTTCAATGATTTTAATAAAAACGGCTTTTTGAAATTGTTGTATTCCATTGGAAGCCATAAATCCTGATATTACGTGAATACTTTCAATGGAATAACCGTCTTTCTCATCAGAAATTTTGAAACAAACCGTAAAGGAGCCATCCTGACCGGAGATTACTGCCGTGGAAATTTTACCGGTTTGCGCTTCGCTTTCCGGCACGTAATTTAATTTTTGCTTTTTTTGATTCTGGCCATGAAGGGTGAAAACCTGTGCTTCTATAGGTGTTCCGGGCCATTCATCCATCAAAGTGCTGCTCAATATTTCTAACGGATCTGCCACAAACGTTCCTTCAACTATAGGTGGGTTAGAACCCGAATGAATTTGAAACCCCATTAGCTGCATAGATAAGGAAATGTCGCTCCCGATAAATTTTTCAATGCTTCTCATCGATCCGTCAAAAGGCTCTTCTCCGGTTTTTTCGGTATAAGGTTGCATACAAGAGAATGTTAGCAAAACGAAAAACATTCCGGTAATTCGAGGAATAATCAGTGTATTTTTCATAATGAAATAGATTTTCAGTGAATTATAAAGCAAAATAACTTCATAATCCTATTTCGAACAATACTGATTAAAGGGGATATTTAATGCGGAAAATGATTGTGTCGCTAAATGGCCAAAATTTTCACCAGAGATTTTCGACCTCATTTTTGATAAAAGCAAGTCCGGCTTCGCTTGGCGCGGAATGATCGAGCAAATCGGTAAGGATAACTTCGCGCAGTTTGTTGGGAGAATCTACTTTCTCGCTCATATTGCTTTTACGAATGACGGATATTGTGGCATTTTTGGAAGCTTTTATGGCATTCCAACATTGCTCGGTCATATAGATTTGTTGCGTCAAATTATGCTCAAATTCTTGTTCAATGGTTTTAATTAATAGGTTTTCGTAAGCAAATTTGTCGCCATTTACGGGTTTTACCCGAAGCAATAAACTTCCCGGTGAAATTCGTTCCAAAAACAAAGTCATACGTTCATAAGATTGCAAACGCAGCGGAAGGGACGTTTTCTGATTTTCACGCCGAATCATAAAGTTTCGGCGTTTGTTTTCATTTTCGATATGAAGGTTGAAAAAATAATAGGAAAGCAGTCCGACAATCAATGCCGGCAAAATATAAAAAAAAAGTTGTAGAAAGTCGATTTCGTTCATGCGAAAAATTTTATTCTGAAAGTACTTCTAAAAAAGCGAAATAAGTCAGATAAGAATAACTAATCAGTTTACATTAATTTCATTTAATAGTCTGAATACAAGTTTTTTAACCACAAAGAGCGCAAAGTTTAGCACAAAGGTTACAAAGCATTAGATCGTTAATTTTCAGTTCTTTGCGTTCTCTGTGTATCTTCTTTGTGTCCTTTGCGGTTATTTTAATCGTTGTGAAACAAACACTTACGAACACTGATTAGTTACAAATAAGAATATTTTGGGCGAAAGTAAAAAAAAAATGGGGAAACCGATGCGGCCGCCCCAAGAATGTTTTTTCTTACGGATGTTTCGGCCTTTTCTTTTCGGCTTTTTCTTCTTTTTCTTCCCGCTGTTCCTTTTTCGATTTTCGAGCCATTTTTTTCGAAGGGGTTTCCGATTCTTTGCCCGATTTCACGTCCGCTTCTTTTTCTATATTTTTTCCTTCGGTATGCTCGGTGTCCCGCTTTCGGCTGCCCGAACTTTTTGAAGGTTCCGTGGCAGAAGTTTCCTCGGTTTCCACTTCTTTTGTTTTTGTAACCTCCCCTTTGTTTGTTGTGCTTTCCTCCTTGCGGTACTCCGCGCCCAAATAGTCGGAATTGTATAGGGTTTCCGTCGATTCGAACGGAACTTCGACCTTGTGGTAAAAAAAAGTTTCCGCCAAAGTTTTGGTCAAATTTTTGTCGCTGGAATTGATGGCCACATCGTCCATGGTAAACTGGCACGGATGCTCATAGCCGCAGGCATACGTGATTTCCAATAATTCTTTTTTGAATTTTGTAAAATAGTAATTCACACGTTCCGCTTTATCTTTCACATTAAGTCCCGCTTGTAACCATTTGCTTTGCGTCGCCACTCCTGTGGGGCACGTATTTAAATGACATTGTTGGGCTTGAATGCAGCCAACGCTCAACATGGCTTCCCGTGCCACATTGATTAAATCGGCCCCCATTGCGAAAGCCATGATTGCTTTGGATGGGAAACCCAGTTTTCCGCTTGCGATAAAAACAATGCGTTCGGTAATTCCTTCATTCAAGAAAATCCGGTATAAATCTGTGAAAGCATTGATAAATGGAAGTCCCACATGATCGGCAAAACTCGGCGGGGCCGCGCCCGTTCCACCTTCGCCGCCATCCACGGTAATGTGATCGGGTCCTTTGCCCGTTTCCTTCATGATTTTTGCCAACACCTTCCATTGGGCTTGTTGCCCGATCGCCGCTTTGATCCCGACGGGGAGCCCTGTCCTGTCGGCAATATCTTCCACAAAATCCACCAACTCGGACATGGAACTGAAAGCCGTATGATAGGGCGGTGAAACAACATCGTATTTCATGGAAACATGACGGATTTCCGCAATTTCCGGGGTTATTTTTGATTTTGGCAAAACCCCACCGATTCCCGGTTTGGCACCCTGTGATAATTTAATTTCAATGGCCCTGATTTGCGGATTGTCGTTCACCAATTTCACCAGTTTTTCCATATCGAAACCACCGTCTTCGGTTCGGACACCAAAATAGCCTGTTCCAAACTGAAAAACCACATCGGCGCCTTGTTTGTGATAGGGCGACAGGCCACCTTCCCCGGTGTTGTGGTAGGCCCACGATTTTTTGCACCCGCGGTTCATAGCCATTATGGCATTTGCCGAAAGTGAACCGAAACTCATTGCGGAAACATTAATGATGGAAGCGGGTCGATATGGTCTTCTTCGTTTGTTGAACTCCCCCATCACCTTAGCGCAAGCCACAAAGTAAGGGTCGCGACGACCCGGATGTTGGCTTTTCATCTGATACGGTAGCACGGCATTGTTGATGAAAATATAATTGGGTTTTAAGATATCGCGATCGGTCCCAAAACCCTCATAATTGTTCTGGTTTTTTGCGGAAGCATAAATCCAGCCACGTTCAATCCTGTTGAAAGGCAATTCTTCACGGTTGCTGGCTACGATATACTGGCGCAATTCCGGACCGATTTTTTCGAGCATGTACCGAAGGTGGCCCACCACGGGAAAGTTATGGGTAACCGTGTGGCGCCGGTTTATAAAAACATCGTAGAAGGCAACCAAAAGCAGAAAAATCAGTATCCAGGCCCACCATTGGAGATTGCCCAGAAATTCCAACACATCGTTCATTTTAATAGTTATTTTTAATTATATGGTATTCTATTATTTTTATTCGGTTTTTTCAATTTCGCGTTTCAAAATAAACTACATCCACAATGTTTAGTGGACTTTCAATTATATTATTGAAGCACTATTTTTTCAACATACTGTTTTTCCTCCCCGAGCAATTTCATCAAATAAATCCCTTTTGGCAACGCTGATAGATCAAGTTGCGATTTGGGATTGAATTTTTTCACGATTTTTCCGTTCAAATCGAAAACCAAGATTTTTTGAATATGCTCATTTTCCATATAAACCATTCCGGTAGCGGGATTGGGGTAAAGAATTCTTTTTTGTTTTTTTATTTTCTTGATTCCAATCAGCGGACCTTCAATATATATCGAATCGTTGTAGATAGATTCTATATGATTTGTGGAATAAACCGCCGTCACATGAGTCCAAAAAGGATTGCCCGAATTCCAAATAAATTCCCCCGTGTCATTCATGCAAGGTTCGTCCATTTCCGGAATCACATGGCAAATGAAATTTTCAGTTTGGAAACGATAAAGTTCATTTCCACGGTAAATATTATAACCGACCAAGGGATCGTTTCCCGTTTCCGGTACATCCCAATCCAAGCGAAAATAGGTGTCACTCCCAGTATAACTTGACCAATAAGTCAAATTTTCCACCGGATTGATCTGCCCATAAATCGGCATCAAAAAAACACTAAAAAGAACTGCTGTAAGCGTAGCTGTTTTCATTGTTTTAGTTTTTGAGAAAGGCTTTTTTGAGGAATTAAAGGTATTTAAAAATTATGGGAATAGATGGTTTTTAAGCATATTTTAATAATGGGTTGTATTAAAAGGAAAAAACTCGAAACAAAATTCAAAATGAAAAAACCATTTGATTTCAAAATTTCTTCCAAAATAAAATCGGTTTTTGAACTTGCATTTAGGTCAATTTTGGTTAAATTCACCTTCTAAAATAAATGCTTACAATTGGAAAATTATCTCGCTGAATTGAATGAGGCACAACGCGCCCCCGTCTTGCAAAAGGAAGGGCCGATGATCGTTATTGCCGGGGCCGGATCGGGGAAAACACGCGTGCTCACATACCGCATTGCTTATTTGATGAACCAGGGCGTGGACGCGTTCAATATTTTGGCACTCACCTTTACCAACAAAGCCGCCCGCGAAATGAAGAAACGGATCGCCCAAATTGTGGGTGACACCGAGGCAAAAAATCTGTGGATGGGTACTTTTCATTCTGTTTTTGCGCGGTTGCTGCGAAGTGAGGCCGGAAAACTGGGCTATCCTTCCAATTTCACCATTTACGATACGCAAGATTCACAACGGCTCATTTCCGCTATTATCAAAGAAATGGGCCTGGATAAAGATGTTTACAAATACAAACAGATTTATTCCCGGATTTCTTCCTATAAAAATAGTTTGATTACCGTAAAGGCTTATTACCAAAATCCGGAATTGCAGGAAGCCGATGCCATGGCGAAACGTCCGCGGCTGGGCGAAATTTATAAAAATTATGTCGATCGTTGCTTCAAAGCCGGGGCCATGGATTTCGATGATTTGCTATTGAAAACCAATGAGGTTCTCACGCGTTTTCCGGAAGTTTTGGCGAAGTATCAAGATCGGTTCCGGTATATTTTGGTCGATGAGTATCAAGACACAAACCATTCGCAATATTTGATTGTGCGTGCGCTGAGCGACCGGTTTCAAAACATTTGCGTAGTGGGCGATGATGCCCAAAGCATTTATGCCTTCCGTGGTGCGAACATCAACAATATTTTGAATTTTCAACGCGATTATGATGAGGTGCAATCGTACCGGTTGGAACAAAATTACCGTTCCACAAAAAATATTGTCAACGCGGCAAATTCCATTATCGACAAGAACAAAACCAAGTTGGAAAAAATAGTTTGGACCGATAATGACGATGGTGGAAAAATTGTCGTGAACCGGCTGTTGACCGATGGGGATGAGGGCCGCTTTGTGGCGGGTTCCATTTTTGAAAACAAAATGAAAAATCAGTTACGAAATAGTGATTTTGCTGTTTTGTACCGAACAAACGCCCAAAGTCGCGCCATTGAAGACGCGTTGCGAAAAAAAGATGTTGCCTATCGGATTTATGGCGGAATTTCATTTTACCAGCGCAAGGAAATCAAAGATTTGCTTTCCTATCTGCGTTTGGTAATCAATCCGAAAGATGAAGAAGCTTTAAAACGGGTAATCAACTATCCTGCTCGTGGAATTGGCGGAACCACAATGGACAAACTTACGTTGGCAGCAAACCATTATAATCGGTCTATTTTTGAAGTGATTGAAAATAGTTCGAAAATCAACTTGAGCATAAATTCGGGAACACAAAACAAGCTGCTGAATTTTGCGAATATGATAAAAAGTTTCCAAATCCTGAACCAAGAAAAAGATGCTTTCACGGTTGCAGAAACGGTTGCGCGAAAAACCGGTTTGTTGCAGGAACTGAAAAAAGATGCCACGCCGGAAGGAATCACAAAAATCGACAACCTCGAAGAATTGTTGAACGGGATCAAGGATTTTGTGGAAGGTCAAAGTGAATTGGAAGACGCAACCGGTTCATTGACCGAATTTTTGGAAGATGTCGCCCTCGCCACCGATTTGGACAAAGATACGGGCGACGATGATCGGGTGGCACTAATGACCATCCACATTGCAAAAGGACTGGAATTTCCGTATGTTTATATTGTTGGTTTGGAAGAAGATTTGTTCCCTTCCGCCATGAGCATGAGCACACGCAGCGAATTGGAAGAAGAACGACGGCTCTTTTATGTGGCATTGACACGGGCAGAAAAACAGGCTTATTTAACCTATGTACAATCCCGATATCGTTGGGGAAAATTGGTGGACGCCGAGCCCAGTAGGTTTATCGAGGAAATCGACGATAAATACCTCGATTATATGGTGCCGCAAGATGCCTATCGCTACAAATCCATGATCGACAAAGATATTTTTGACGAGGTGGACAAAAGTCGGCTGCGTCAATCCAAACCCACTCAGGGAAAACCGCCGCGCGATTTCCGTGGCTCTCCGAGTCACAAACCCTCTGAGCAGCAATTGCAAAAATTACGGCGGTTGCGACCAACAAATTCTTCCCCGGTACAAACGTCGAAGCCCATGCATTTGGAAGAAAATCAAATTGTGGAACACAGCCGTTTTGGTAGGGGAAAAGTGGTGGCATTGAATGGCATTGGTCAAGACAAAAGTGCTGAAATTGATTTTGAACACGGCGGGTTGAAGAAACTATTGCTGCGTTTTGCAAAGTTGAAAATAATAGAATAGCGATTAGCGAATAGAAATTAGGAAAAAGCGACTTACGACTTAAAAATTACGACTAAAACACTAAAAGATGGCAGAACTGATAAGAATTTACGAAGAAAATCCTTCCCCGGAAGAAATACGGAAAGTAGTGGAGGTGCTACGAAAAGGCGGTTTGATTATTTATCCGACCGACACGGTTTATGGCCTCGGATGCGATATTATGAACAATTCTGCGTTGGAAAAAATAGCTCAGTTGCGGGGGGTAAAACTTGCAAAAGCCAATTTTTCCTTTATTTGCGAAAACCTAAGCAATCTTTCCGATTATGTGAAACAAATCGATTCCCCTACGTTTAAAATCTTAAAACGAAACCTTCCGGGGCCCTATACATTTATTCTTCCCGCGGGAAATAACCTTCCGAGTGTTTTCAAAAAGAAAAAAACCGTTGGAATTCGAGTTCCAAACAACAAAATTTGTCAGGCAATTGTACATGAATTGGGAAATCCGATTGTTTCTACTTCTATCCGCGATGACGACGATGTCATAGAATATACCACCGATCCGGAATTGATTTTGGAAAAATGGGATAATCAGGTCGATCTTGTTATCGATGGGGGATATGGCGATAATGTTGCGTCCACCGTAATCGATCTGACCACAGCCGAACCGGAAGTTGTTCGGGAAGGAAAAGGGGATGTGGAAATTTAGTGTTCAGTGTTCAGTGTTCAGTTTTCAGTGTTCAGGAGGCAGTGGGAGTTCTCAGTGGCAGTGGGCGGTTGGCAATAATTGTTGATCTATGACCGGTGATTTTGTGATTAATAAGAAATAAGAGATGCTGAAACAAGTTCAGCATGACAATCATAGTCTTTTTCACGTATTGTCACCCTGAAGTTGTTTTCAGGGTCTTTACCCAAAACCTGAGCGAGAAATGTCGGAACAAAGATGCTGAAACAAGTTCAGCATGACAATCGTAGTCTTTTTCACGTATTGTCACCCTGAATTTATTTCAAAGTCTTTATCCAAAACCTGAGCGAGAGATGTCGGAACAAAGATGCTGAAACAAGCTCAGCATGACAATCGTAGTCTTTTTCACGTACTGTCACCCTGAAGTTGTTTTCAGGGTCTTTACCCAAAACCTGAGCGAGAAATGTC
>DASSWN010000175.1:0-6779 GCA_035704905.1 Flavobacteriaceae bacterium | reverse complement strand
TTGGAGGAAGCTTGGCCTTTGGGAAACATCGCTTCGGAAATTACCTATCAGGTTCAGCAGAATGTATTTGATTACTTGGATGCGCCGATCATAAAAATAAACACCGCCGATACACCCGCACCGTATTCCTCGGTACTTTTTGAGGCTTGGATGCCCCATAGCGACGATGTGGTAAAAGCCGTGAAAAAGGTGTTGTACAAAACATCTTAATCTTTCCGGCGGGTAGAAAGAGAAAAATTACCTTCATCGCTTTCTTCGGAAATTTTTCCGAAGTTTAAAAGCTTTGGAAAAATTGTTTTAAAGACTGGAATTCCAAAACTTCTCTAAATCTGCGTGAAATTTCATAAGATACCTTATTCCAATCCCAATATCTTGGAGTTTTGTTTTTGATCTCCTCCTATCCAAAAAAAAACTATTTTTACGGGCTGTTTATGAGATCAAAATTTTTATTTTACTTTCTGTTTTGCCTAAGCCCCAGTATCTTGGCTCAAACCCGTGTAAGCGGGAAGTTGGTTGATCAGGCGGGCAGCGGCGTTCCGTTTGCAAATGTGCTTTTCACCAATACTTCCGAAGGCACCATCACCAACGACGATGGTAGTTTTTATTTGGAATCGCAACAAATTCGCGATTCGATCACGTTTTCCTATCTCGGTTATAAATCCGTTACCCTTGCTTTGAAAAGTACGTATGTCACCGATTTGAAAGTGGTCATGGAGCCGGAAGCATCTTCTCTGGGAACCGTGGTGATTTATAACGGAAAAACTTCCAAAAAAAACAATCCTGCCATCGATATTCTGCGTAAAATATGGGAACATCGGCGGAAAAATGGGCTCGAACAATTTGATCATTACCAATATGACAAATATGAAAAATTGGAATTCGACATCAATACCATTGACAGTGCGTTTATAAACAACCGCATTTTCAACGGCATGGAATTCATTTTTGACGAAATGGACACCAGTAGTGTTACCGGAAAAACCTTTCTTCCCATTTTCATCAATGAAGCTTATTATAAAATTTACGGCGACAATGTTTTGGATAAAGAAAAAGCAGTGATGTTGGGAAACAAAAATTCGGGCTTCAACAACAACAAAACCTTGATTGATTATGTGAAGGATATGTACAAAGAGTACGACGTATATGACAATTATCTCAAATTTTACGACAAGAGCTTTGTCAGTCCACTTTCCACCACTGGAATCAATGTTTATAATTATGTGCTGGCGGACAGTGCTTTTATTGGCGACAAATGGTGTTACAACATCGTGTATTATCCCCGCAGGAAAAACGAACTTACTTTTAAGGGTGATTTTTGGGTGAACGACACGACTTGGGCAATTAAAAAAATCAATCTTCAAGTTACCAAAAGCGCCAATATCAACTGGATTCGCGATATTTATATTGAACAAGAATTCGATGTGCTGAACGATTCTATTTTTTTACTGACCCGTGATTATTTCATGTCCGATTTTTCTTTTCGCGAAAAGAATGATGCAAAAGGAATATATGGCAAACGCACCACATTGTACGACAATTATAATTTCAAAATAAAGAAACCAGAAGAATTTTACAAACAACATCCCGATCCTTACAATTACGATATTTACCATCGTCCCGACGAATTTTGGGAAGAAAAACGAATGGAGGCTTTGAACGAAAATGAACGCCAGGTTTATAAAATGCTGGACACTTTAAAAACCGTAAATGCCTTCAAACGCTTGTACGATATCGGATCCATCTTGGTTACTGGTTATGTGGATTTCAATGGCTGGGATTATGGGCCCATTTTTTCCACGTTTGGTTACAATGATGTCGAAGGTATTCGTTTGCGCGCCGGCGGAAGGACTTATTTTAGCCATAATGATCCGTGGCGGATTGAAGGCTATTTGGCTTATGGGTTTAAAGATGATAAATTCAAATATGGAATTTCCGGAAAAGTTTTGCTCGACCGTAAATTGCGTTTGATTTTGATGGGTGGAAACCGGCGCGACGTCGAACAACTTGGTGCAAGTTTGACCAATACAACCGATGTTTTGGGTCGAAGTTTGGCGTCTTCTTCACTAATTACCGTGGGCTCCAATAATAGTTTGACGAATATTAACCTGAGTACGGCCGCTTTGGAAATGGAGCCGGCAAAAAATTTCAAAGTACGCATCGGCGGCTCGGTGCGCACGTTGGAGCCGGCTTCTCCTCAATTTAGTTTGGATTATTACACGGATGAAACACACACCCAAACCAAATCCGAAATTCGACAAGCTGAGATTTCCACAATTTTAACCTATGCCCCGGGGATGAAAACCAGCGGATATGGCGTCGAGCGTTCCATAATCAACGATGGTGACTTTCCGCAATTTTTTCTAAATTACTCTGTCGGCTTAGAAGATGTGTTCGAAAGTGATTTCGAGTATGAAAAAGTTCAATTTTTTTATCGACAACCATGGTTGGTTGGTGGTTTCGGCAAAATGACATCCACCTTTGAAGCGGGCAAAACTTTTGGTGCCGTTCCATTGGGGCTTTTGAGTGTGGTTCCCGGTAACCAAACTTACTTTTCTCTTTTTGGCTCGTTTCCACTGCTGAATTATTACGAATTTGTAACCGACACATACGTAAGTTTGCATTTGGAACACAATTTTGGCGGACGGATTTTTTCGAGAATTCCAGTTATCAAGAACTGGAATTTACGTGAAATCGTTACCATTCGCGGGGTTTGGGGAGAAATTTCCGAAGAAAGCCAAGCTTTGAATGCCTCCACTTCCCATCCGGTTTTGTTCGCTCCGAGTGAAGAACCTTATTGGTCCTATAGTTTGGGAATCGGGAATATGTTCAAAGTTTTTCGACTCGATTTTCATTTCCGGGGAAACTATTTTGACACGCCCGACGCGCGTTCCTTTGGAATCACAGGTACGTTTGGGTTTTATTTCTAAGTATCATTTTCCGATTGTTCCTCTATTATTTTTACTCGCGAAAAATAGTTTTCAATTTTAAGAATCCTTAAATTTGCTGTCCGATAAGAAAAACAATCTTTTAAAACAAAATTATGACATTTGACGTCTTGATCGAAATTCCAAAAGGAAGCAGGAACAAATACGAATATGATTTCAGATTGAAGAAAATCCGTTACGATCGCATGATCTTTTCTTCGATGATGTATCCGGCCGATTACGGTTTCATTCCGGAAACCCTTGCTTTGGATGGCGATCCGTTGGATGTTTTGGTTTTGGTTACCGAACCGACATTTCCCGGTTGTGTCATGGAAGTAAAACCCATTGGTGTGTTCCACATGGCCGATGAAAAAGGACCCGATGAAAAAGTAATCTGTGTTCCCGTTAGTGACCCGATCGCAAACAGGGTGGACGATTTATGCGAACTGAATCCGCACTTGATCAAAGAAATCGAACATTTCTTTCAAGTTTATAAAGATTTGGAGGAAAAGAAAGTCGATGTTGGTGGCTGGGGAAATGGCGAAAAAGCGAAAGAAATCGTAGATTTATGCCGCAAACGCTTCCGAGACAGCGATATCCCGAAAGCAGAGGTTAGTATTGAATAATTCAAGAGTCTATTCAACCGATTACAGACAACCCTTAACCCTTAACCCTTAACTCATAACCCATAACCCATAACCCATAACTCATAACTCATAACTCATAACTCATAACCCATAACTCCTCAATACGGCATTCCAAGCCGTTCGTAGGTTTCCCGGAGCGCGACATAATCATCGGTGATCACCAGCAACATATCGTCTGGGTATAATGTTGTTTTTCCGTTTGGAACAAAATATTTTCCATCGCGTTTCACCATTACGACAATGGTTCTTTCGGGCAAGCGCAGGTCCATTAAATGATTTCCCTGAATTAGTGCGTGTTCAGTAATTTTAATTTCCGAAGTCACGGACTTTATATCATCAGAAAATTCTACATCAAAATTTTTCAACTCTTTGGCACCGTCCGGTGATTTGGCCAGGCCGAGCCATTTTGCTACCTGCGATAACGAGGTTCCTTGTACGATCAAAGAAACCAAGGTGCAGAAAAATACAATGTTGAACATTAATCGGGAATTTGGCAAATCTGCCGCGAGCAGCATAATAGCAAAAATAATGGGCACGGCGCCGCGCAAACCCACCCACGAAATAAAGGTTTTATCTTTTAGTCCCATTTTTCCAAAAGGCAACAAACACAAAAACACACTCAACGGCCGCGTAATAAAAATCATTAGAAAGCTGATAATGAGTCCGGGAACAATAATGGGAATCAATTCAGAAGGATTGATTAGCAGTCCCAAGGTGAGAAACATTAGCAACTGGCTCATCCAAGCCATGCCATCGAAGAAATTGAGTGCCGATCGTTTATGAACAAATCGGGAATTGCCGATAACCAACCCGGCCACATAAACCGCTAAATATCCGTTTCCTTTGATAAAGTAGGTGACGGAAAAAATAAAAATACAAAAAGTGAAAACCAATATGGAATAAAGCGATTTGTTGTCAATTTTTAATTTGTTGATGGTGTAAATGGCCAGTTTCCCCAAAAGCAAACCGGCAACGCCGCCAACAATCAGTTGTACAAAGAGGTGTAAAACAGCCGCCAAGTAATCCGGCTCGGAACTGATACCCACCATCCCAATAAGCGTGATGGTCAGCACGTACGCCATGGGGTCATTGCTACCGCTTTCCAATTCCAGCAAAGGTTTCAAATTGTTTTTAAGATACAGGCCTTTCGATCGCAAAATGGAGAAAACCGATGCCGAGTCGGTGGAAGACATGGTTGCGGCGAGTAGTAAAGAAGAAAGAAATCCAATTCCAGCCGATTCAATCGTCATTCCCAAGACATACCATATTGCGACGCCGGTGAAAATTGCGGTCAAAAAAACTCCGACGGTGGCCAGAATGACCCCTTGCGGTAAAATGGGTTTAATGTCTTGGATTTTTGTGTCCATTCCACCCGAAAAAAGAATGATGCAAAGAGCCACGGAACCGATGGTTTGCGCCAACGGAATGCTTTCAAATTCGATTCCAAGACCGTCCGTGCCGAAAAGCATGCCCACAGCCAAAAACAACAACAGGGCGGGAACCCCAAATTTATAACCTGCTTTTCCAGCTAAAATGCTAATAAAAAAGAGAACAGAAAGGGTCAACAAAAGCAGTTCTATAGATATATCCATCTCTTATTTTTTGGTAAGTACAAACAAAAATAGGGAGTTTGCACGGTTCTGTGTAATTTATTTCCATATTCGTTTCAACTTGTAATTTCAGTTTGTAGTTAAAATCAAGGTTTCGGTTAAGAAAAATTAATGCTTCAAGGAAAAATTTCTATAAATTTAGGTTTGCAACCACGAAAATACGTTGTATATTTGCAGCCGGTTTTAAAGAAGTACAACAAAAACCATAGAAAAGATATTCAACGAAGATCAAAGATAATTTAAAATGAAAAGAACCTTTCAGCCCTCAAAGAGAAAAAGAAAAAACAAGCACGGTTTCAGGGAACGCATGGCCAGTTTCAACGGACGAAAAGTATTGGCCAGAAGACGTGCCAAAGGAAGGAAAAAACTTTCAGTATCTTCGGAAATGAGGCACAAACACTAATATGTTGCTTTCAGAAGTTAAAAATATAAAGGTGTTACTTTTCAAAAGGTAACGCCTTTTTTTATATCCCATCCCTAACCCTTCCCAAAGGAAGGGATCCGCAAAATGGAAAAGGATTTAAATGGTGAAAAATCCCCTCTCCTTTGGAGAGGGTTGGGGAGAGGACAAAAACAACAAAAACAATTTCAATTTAAAGCAAATGCCTAAAAACCAAAACCTCAAAAGCATCTTGATTATTGGCTCGGGCCCAATTGTAATCGGGCAGGCCTGTGAATTTGATTATTCCGGCACCCAGGCTTTGCGTTCATTGCGCGAAGACGGCATCGAAACCATCCTTATCAATTCCAATCCGGCAACGATCATGACCGATCCGTCAATGGCCGATTATGTTTATCTGAAACCCTTGACCACAAAATCCATTGTGGAAATTTTGAAAAAACACCC
Organism: Flavobacteriaceae bacterium; assembly: GCA_035704905.1. Classification (GTDB taxonomy): domain Bacteria; phylum Bacteroidota; class Bacteroidia; order Flavobacteriales; family Flavobacteriaceae; genus DASSWG01. The sequence continues at coordinate 751 of DASSWN010000175.1, read as the reverse complement.
GGAAATTGATGCGGTTTTGCCAACAATGGGCGGGCAAACGGCTCTCAATTTGTGTATAGAAGCAGATGAAAAGGGGATTTGGGAAGATTTTGGAATTAAGCTCATTGGTGTCGATATTGATGCCATCAATATTACCGAAGACCGCGAAAAATTCAAGCAGTTGATGGGAAGGATCGGAATACCCGTGGCTCCTGCCAAAACGGTAACTTCCTATTTGGAAGGAAAAGAAGTGGCGCAGAAATTTGGCTTTCCATTGGTAATCCGGGCTTCGTTCACCTTGGGTGGAACCGGTGCGTCCTTCGTTCACCGCGAAGAAGATTTCAATGAATTATTGACCCGCGGATTGGAAGCATCACCCATTCATGAAGTGCTGATTGACAAGGCTTTGTTGGGGTGGAAGGAATATGAATTGGAACTTTTGCGCGACAAAAATGACAATGTTGTCATTATTTGTGCAATCGAAAATATGGACCCAATGGGAATCCATACCGGTGATTCCATTACGGTTGCGCCAGCGATGACGCTTTCCGACAAAACCTATCAACGAATGCGCGATATGGCCATCAAAATGATGCGCAGCATCGGTGATTTTGCCGGCGGTTGCAATGTGCAGTTCGCCGTGAGCCCCGATGAAAAAGAAGATATCATTGCCGTTGAAATCAATCCACGGGTGTCGCGTTCCTCGGCGTTGGCAAGTAAAGCCACGGGCTACCCGATTGCAAAAATTGCTTCCAAATTGGCCATTGGTTAT
>DASSWN010000164.1:0-17721 GCA_035704905.1 Flavobacteriaceae bacterium | reverse complement strand
GCGATAGCTTCAGCAACTTCTTTGGATTTACCCAATCCCTGGCCCACAACACCGTTTTCGTCGCCTACTACCACAATGGCGGAAAATCCGAAGGCGCGACCACCTTTTGTTACTTTGGTAACTCGTTGTACGCCAACCAATCGGTCTTTTAAATCCAATCCACTTGGTTTGACAAGCTCTACGTTTTTATAATCTTGATACATATCTTTTTAGAATTTTAGTCCTCCTTCGCGAGCACCGTCTGCCAATGATTTAACCCTTCCGTGATACAAATATCCGCCCCTGTCAAAGGCCACGGTTTCGATTCCGGCTTTTTTCGCTTTTTCGGCGATAGCTTTTCCAACCGAGCCGGCAACGTCAACTTTGCTGCCTTCGGCGGTGATTTCTTTATCTCTGGAAGAAGCCGCAACAAGCGTTGTCCCGTCAAGGTCGTTTATGATTTGTGCATAAATTTCTTTATTGCTTCTATAAACGGACAATCGTGGACGATCGGCCGTTCCCAAAACGTTTTTACGAATACGTTTTCTTATCTTTGCTCTTCTTTTTTCTTTTGAAAATGCCATAATTACACTTTATTAAGCTGATTTACCTGCTTTTCTCCTCAATTGTTCCCCTACGAATTTGATACCTTTTCCTTTGTACGGTTCGGGTTTCCTGAAGGAGCGTATTTTTGCGGCCACTTGTCCTACCAACTGTTTGTCGAAGGATTTCAATTTCACCACAGGGTTTTTTCCTTTTTCCGAAAGTGTTTCCACATTTACTTCGGGCGGCAAATTTAATACAATGTTGTGGGAAAACCCAACTGCCAAGTCCAATTTTTGTCCTTGATTGCTGGCTCGGTATCCAACGCCCACCAATTCCAACTCCTTGGACCAGCCTTTAGATACGCCTTCGATCATATTATTGATCAAAGAACGGTACAAACCATGCTTGGATTTTATATCTTTTTTTTCGGAAGGACGTTCCAAAATAATTTCGCCTTCTTCGATTTTAATGTCGATATCGCTATATTCTTGGGTCAATTCGCCCAATTTTCCTTTTACTGTGATTATCCCATCCTTGATGTCAACAGTGACACCTTCCGGAATCGTTACGGGACTTTTACCTATTCGTGACATTTCTTTCGTTTTTTATATTAATAAACGTAGCAAAGTACTTCGCCACCAACATTTTCTTTCTTTGCCTGTTTTCCGGTCATAACCCCGTGAGATGTTGAAACAATCGAAATACCTAACCCGTTCAGGATTCGTGGTAAAGTTTCGGCTCCAGAGTATTTCCGCAATCCCGGTTTACTGATTCGCTGGATAGCTTTAATCACCGGTTCTTTGGTAAGTTTGTCATATTTCAAGGCGATTTTGATGGTTCCTTGTACGGTGTCATCTTCAAATTTGTAGCTAAGGATATATCCTTGGTCGAACAAAATTTTGGTAATCTCCTTTTTCAAATTGGAAGCGGGGATTTCAACAACCCTGTGACTTGCCGCCACGGCGTTCCTAATTCTTGTCAAATAATCTGCAATAGGATCTGTGTTCATTTATTTTGATTTGCGGATGTGGTTTTCGATCCGATAGCTATCGGAATGAACCTTCAACCAGTTTATGTTTTACCAACTTGCTTTTGTAACGCCGGGAATAAGGCCTTGGTTGGCCATTTCCCTGAAAGTTACCCGTGACAGTCCGAATTGTCTCATATATCCTCTGGGCCTTCCGGTAAGTTTGCATCTGTTGTGAAGGCGTACCGGGGAAGCGTTTTTTGGCAATTTTTGCAATGCTTCATAATCGCCGGCTTCTTTCAAAGCTTTGCGTTTTTCGGCATATTTTTTTACCGTTTTTTCCCTTTTCACCTCACGGGCTTTCATTGATTCTTTAGCCATAATTAATTCTTTTTGAAAGGTAAACCTAGTTCGGTTAACAATGATTTTGCTTCTTTATCGGTTTCTGCGGTGGTAACAATGGTGATGTCCATTCCGGAAATCCTATTTATTTTGTCGATGTTGATTTCGGGAAAAATAATTTGCTCCGTAACACCGAGGTTGTAATTTCCACGTCCGTCGAAACCGGTGGGTTTAATTCCTTGGAAATCGCGGACACGTGGAAGTGCCAATGTTACCAAACGGTCCAAAAATTCGTACATGCGTTGTCCGCGCAAGGTTACTTTGGCGCCGATTGGCATTCCTTTTCGCAATTTAAAAGAAGCGACGTCTTTTTTGGAAATGGTCGAAACCGCTTTTTGACCGGTAATGGTGGTCAATTCTTCCACCGCATGATCGATCAATTTCTTATCTGCTACCGCTGCACCAACTCCTTTGCTAACCACGATTTTGGAAAGTTTGGGAACTTCCATGTGGTTTTTGTAGCTGAATTCTTCCGTTAGGGCGGAAATGATTCGGTCTTGGTACTCTTGTTTAAGTCTTGGTACGTAGTTCATAACTATATTACTTCATTGGTTTTTTTGGAAAACCGTACTTTCTTTCCGTCTTCTGTTCGATATCCAACCCGTGTGGCGTTTCCTTTTTTATCTATTAAAGACAAATTGGAAATATTGATTGGAGCTTCCTTTTTCACGATTCCTCCCTGCGGATTTGACGCGCTGGGTTTTGTGTGTTTGGAAACAATGTTCACACCTTCCACGATGGCTTTGTTCTTTTCTTTGAAAACCACTTGCACTTTGCCTTCCTGACCTTTGTGGTCACCGGCAGTAACGCGCACTTTGTCTCCAGTTTTTATTTTGAGCTTTGTCATTTCGTTTGTATTAAAGCACCTCTGGCGCCAATGATACGATCTTCATAAATTGTTTGTCGCGAAGTTCGCGGGCCACGGGGCCGAAAACACGGGTTCCCCTCATTTCCCCGGTAGGGGTCAAAAGAACGCAAGCGTTGTCATCGAAACGGATATAAGATCCGTCTGGACGGCGCACTTCTTTGCTGGTACGAACAACTACAGCAGTAGAGACCGCTCCTTTTTTTATCCCTCCGTTGGGGGTGGCTTCTTTTACACTGACAACGATTTTGTCGCCAACAGAAGCATATCTTCTTTTTGTGCCGCCCAAAACCCGAATGGTCAAAACTTCTTTTGCTCCGGTATTGTCGGCTACTTTTAATCTAGACTCTTGTTGTACCATTATTTCGCTCTTTCAATGATTTCTACTAATCTCCAGCATTTCGATTTGCTTAAAGGACGTGTTTCCATAATGCGAACGGTATCGCCTTCGTTGCAATCGTTTTTCTCGTCGTGCGCCACGTACTTTTTCGTTTTCAAAACGAATTTTCCATACATGGGGTGTTTCATTTTTTTCACCTCTGAAACGACGATCGATTTCATCATTTTATTGCTGGTGACCACACCTATACGCTCTTTTCTTAAATTTCTTTTTTCCATCGTAAGGATTATTGTGATTTCCTTTTAGTTATTTCTGTTGCAAGGCGCGCAATGGATTTTCTAACGGCCCTTAGCTGGATCGGATTTTCCAATGGCGTGACCGCGTGGGCCATTTTCAGGTCCGAATAGGATTTTTTGGTCCTGTCCAAGGTTTCCTGCAATTCCGCATCGGATAATTTCTGTACTTCTGATTGTTTCATGTCATTGTTATGTTAAAGGGACTTTCATTCGGAATTTTTAATTATTCCAATGGGTGGTGATCCTTATTCTTGATAATCCCTGGCGACAATAAATTTTGTTCTTACGGGCAATTTCTGTGCGGCCAAGCGCAATGCTTCTTTGGCAACATCCAGAGGTACGCCTCCAACTTCAAAAAGCATTCTTCCGGGCAATACGCGTGCAACGTAATATTCCACGGCTCCTTTTCCTTTCCCCATCCGTACTTCCAAAGGTTTTTTGGTGATTGGTTTGTCCGGGAAAATTTTGATCCACAAAGCTCCTTCCCTTTTCATATAACGCGTTGCTGCAATACGGGCGGCTTCAATTTGCCGGGCGGTCACGAAATTTGTGTCCATGGATTTTATTCCAAAAGTTCCGTTGGAAAGACGGTGCCCCCTAGTGGCGATGCCTTTCATGCGGCCTTTTTGCTGCTTGCGGTATTTTGTTCTTTTAGGCTGTAACATTTCTTTTTCTTTAAAAAATTACTTTCTGCGACGTGCTTTGTTGCCACCTCTTCCTGCTCCTGGTTTTCCTCCGCCTTGTTTTTTGGTGGACATTCCCACTAATGGGGAAAGGTCTCTTTTGCCATAAACTTCGCCTTTCATGATCCAGACTTTTACGCCCAGTTTGCCATAAGTGGTTTGGGCTTCGACCATCGCATAATCAATATCGGCCCTGAAAGTCGATAGTGGTATACGCCCGTCTTTGTATGATTCGTCACGCGCCATTTCGGCACCGTTCAATCGACCTGAAATTTGGATTTTGATTCCTTCGGCGTTCATACGCATTGCGGCGGTGATGGCCATTTTTATGGCACGACGGTAAGAAATTCGGTTTTCAATTTGACGCGCAACGCTGGCGCCCACCAAATACGCATCTAATTCTGGTCGTTTTATTTCGAAGATGTTGATTTGAACTTCCTTGTCGGTAATTTTTTTCAACTCTTCTTTTAATTTGTCAACTTCTTGCCCTCCTTTTCCGATAATAATTCCCGGTCTGGCGGTGGTGATGGTAATGGTAACGAGTTTCAATGTTCGCTCGATAATTACCCTTGATACACTTGCTTTTGACAAACGCGCGTGTACATATTTTCTGATTTTATCGTCTTCGGCCAATTTGTCGCCGTAGTCGTTTCCTCCGTACCAGTTGGATTCCCAACCTCTAATGATACCAAGCCTGTTTCCGATTGGATTTGTTTTTTGTCCCATATCTTAGCTTTGTGTATTGTTTTTGGCTCCCAACACCAATGTTACGTGGTTGGACCTTTTTCTGATTCTGTGTGCGCGGCCTTGTGGTGCGGGCCGAAGTCTTTTCAGCATGCTTCCGCCATCCACACGGATTTCTTGTACGAACAGTTCGGCTTCTTCCATATTGGCTTCTTCGTTTTTGGCTTGCCAGTTTGCAAGTGCGGAAACCAATAGTTTTTCCAAACGTCGTGAAGATTCTTTTGAACTGAATTTCAAGATATGAAGCGCCCTTTCTACCTTTTCACCGCGAACCAAATCCGCCATCAGGCGCATTTTGCGAGGCGAAGTGGGGCAGTTGTTCAATTTTGCAAAAGCCACTTGTTTTTTGGCTTCTTTTATTTGCTCTGCTCTTTCTCTTTTACGAACTCCCATAGCTTATTTTTTACCTTTGTTTTTAGCGCCAGCATGTCCACGGAAAGAACGTGTTGGTGAAAATTCGCCCAACTTGTGGCCTACCATGTTTTCGGTGACAAAAACGGGAACAAATTGTCTTCCGTTGTGCACTCCAATGGTTTGACCCACAAAATCGGGAGTGATCATTGAAGCCCTAGACCAAGTTTTGATCACGGATTTTTTGTTCGACTCAATATTCTGGGCGATTTTTTTCTCTAATTTATAATGAACGTAAGGTCCTTTTTTTAATGAACGTGCCATATTTTATTGTTATATGATTCTGAATTCAGAATTCAGAATTCTGAATTATTTTTTTCTACGTTCTACAATATATTTGTTACTTGCCTTGGTCTTGGTACGGGTCCTAAATCCTTTTGCGGGAAGACCTTTCCTTGATCTTGGGTGACCTCCGGAAGCTCTTCCTTCACCACCACCCATTGGGTGATCGACAGGGTTCATCGCTACCGGTCTGGTTCGTGGCCTTCTTCCCAACCATCTGCTTCGTCCGGCTTTCCCAGATACCAGCAATTGATGTTCGCTGTTGGAAACGGCTCCGATAGTCGCCATGCAGGCTACAAGAACAAGTCTAATTTCACCAGAAGGCAATTTCACGGTTGCATATTTTCCTTCCCTTGCCAATAATTGGGCAAAAGTTCCGGCACTGCGCGCCATTACGGCACCTTGTCCGGGACGAAGTTCAATACAAGAAATGACGGTTCCCAAAGGAATTTCAGACAAAGGCATGGCGTTCCCGATTTCAGGTGCAATCCCTTTTTCGCCAGAATTCAAGTTTTGGCCTATTTGAAGTCCATTCTGTGCAATGATGTATCTTTTTTCGCCATCCTGATAGTTCAAAAGGGCAATAAAAGCAGATCTGTTCGGATCGTATTGAATCGATGCGATCGTGGCTGGAATGCCTTGTTTGTCGCGTTTGAAATCGATGATACGATAGCGTTTTTTATGGCCACCGCCGATGTAGCGCATGGTCATTTTTCCTTGACTGTTTCTACCTCCAGATCGTTTTTTCGGAGCAAGCAAGCTTTTCTCCGGCTTATCAGTAGAAACGGAGTCAAACCCGTTTACTACTCTAAATCGCTGACCTGGGGTAATTGGTTTTAATTTTCTAACCGACATTTTTTAGTCTTAAAGATTAGTATATAAATCAATTGTTTCCCCTTCCGCCACCTGTACGATTGCTTTCTTGTAAGCACTCGTTTTACCAGTGACCGCACCCGTTTTTGTAAACTTGGTTTTACGGTCCGGACGGACGTTCATTGTACGAACTTTGGTGACCGAAACCCCATAAGTGGCTTCCACCGCATCCTTTATTTGGATTTTGTTCGCATTTGTGTTCACCATAAACGTAAAGCGGTTTCTCAACTCGCTATCATTGGTGGCTTTTTCCGTAATAATAGGTTTTATTAAGATGCTCATAGCGTTTATTTGCTCAAATTCATTTCAATTTCTTTCAAAGAACCTTCCAGAAGCACTAAATTATTGGTGTGCAATATTTTGTAAGTGCTTAATTCAGAGTGGCTTATCACCTGGGATTTCTTCAAATTGCGAGATGACAAATATACGTTTTTATTTGAATCGCCCAACACAAACAAAGATTTTTTATTATCAATACCAAGTCCTTTCAAAACATCCATGAAATTCTTGGTTTTGGGTGTGTCGAATTCGAAGTCTTCCAAAACGATAATAGCGTTTTCTTTGGCTTTTTGACTTAAAGCTGAACGGCGCGCCAAACGTTTCAATTCTTTGTTCAATTTGAAACCATAATTTCTGGGCCGTGGGCCGAACACACGTCCACCTCCTTTGAAAATCGGTGATTTGATGCTTCCCGCACGTGCAGTTCCTGTTCCTTTTTGTTTTTTTATTTTTCGGGTACTTCCAACGATTTCGGCACGCTCTTTTGATTTGTGCGTACCTTGTCGTTGGTTGGCCAAATATTGTTTCACGTCAAGGTAAATCGCGTGGTTGTTTGGCTCTATCCCATAAACAGCATCGGAAAGATCAACCTTTCTTCCTGTTTCTTTTCCTTTAATATCTACTACTGTTGCTTCCATTATTTTTCGATGATTACAAAAGCGTTTTTATGGCCAGGAACGCATCCTTTGACCACCAGTAAATTCTTTTCAGGAACTACTTTCAACACTCTTAAGTTTTGAACTTTCACTCGCTCATTTCCCATTTGCCCGGCCATTCGCATTCCCTTGAACACACGCGACGGGTAAGAAGCTGCGCCGATGGAACCTGGAGCCCTCAATCGGTTGTGCTGACCGTGGGTGGACTGGCCAACACCGCCAAATCCGTGACGCTTTACCACACCTTGGAATCCTTTTCCTTTAGAGGTTCCTGCCACATCGACAAATTCCCCTTCTACAAAATGTTCCACAGTGATGCTGTCGCCTAATTTGTAATCTGCCACAAATTTCTGTAATCCTTCATATTCTCGGAATTCAACGACTTTTTTCTTTCCAACTGTTCCTGCTTTTTTAAAGTGGCCTGTGGCCGCTTGGCTGGTTCGGTTGGTTTTTTTGTCATCGAAACCGAGTTGAAGGGCATTGTACCCGTCAACCTCTTCGGTTCTGACTTGGGTAACCACGCATGGTCCTGCTTCAATGACGGTACATGGAATGTTTTTTCCGTTCTCGTCAAAAATGCTGGTCATGCCAATTTTTCTTCCTATTAACCCAGACATATTTATTGATTATTGATTATTAACTTGTTCAACATTATGTGTTAAGCGTTAAACGTTATATGTTTTCCGCGCTTAACCCTTGACTTCTAACTCCTAACTTCATCAAAAAAGGGTCAAAAAATACTTTCAACCCTTGAATGTATTTTTACCGTTTTTCCTTCGCTCGCAGCTCCGGACATTTTAAAAATTCTGAATTCTGAATTCTGAATTAAGAATTAAACTTTGATTTCCACTTCTACGCCACTTGGCAATTCCAGTTTCATCAAGGCATCAATGGTTTTTGATGAAGAACTGTAAATATCGAGCAACCTTTTGTAGGAGCACAATTGAAATTGTTCGCGTGCTTTTTTATTTACGTGCGGCGAGCGCAAAACGGTAAATAATTTCTTGTGCGTTGGCAAAGGGATTGGTCCTGTTACTACGGCACCTGTCGTTTTCACGGTTTTTACGATCTTTTCGGCAGATTTGTCCACCAAGTTGTGATCATAAGATTTCAATTTTATTCTGATTTTTTGGCTCATGTTCTTGCGATTAATCGTTTGCTCCTTTAGCTGCTTTGATCACTTCTTCGGAAATATTCGAAGGTGTTTCGGCATAATGTGAAAATTCCATGGTCGAAGTGGCCCGGCCCGAAGATAATGTCCTCAAGGTGGTCACATATCCGAACATTTCTGAAAGCGGAACTTCGGCTTTTATAATTTTGGCGCCAGATCGGTCGGACATGTCGTTCACTTGCCCGCGACGTCGGTTCAAATCACCAACAATATCCCCCATATATTCTTCTGGTGTAACCACTTCCATTTTCATAATTGGTTCCAAAATAATGGCACCGGCTTTTTTGGCAGCGGCGCGATATCCCATTTTGGCGGCCAACTCAAAAGACAATTGGTCGGAATCCACAGGGTGGAAAGATCCGTCTTTCAAAGTTACTTTTAACGTATCCATTTGGAACCCGGCCAAAGGACCGTTTTTCATGGATTCTTTGAAACCTTTTTCCACAGCGGGAATGAATTCTTTTGGAATGTGCCCACCTTTTACTTGATCCACAAACTGAAGTCCGGTTCCGGTGAAATCGGCATCCACGGGACCCATTTCGAAAATAATATCCCCGAATTTTCCGCGCCCACCTGATTGTTTTTTGTAAACTTCGCGGTGATCGGCATTTTTGGTGATTGCTTCTTTGTATTCTACTTGAGGTTCCCCTTCGTTTACTTCTACTTTAAATTCCCTTCTCAAACGATCAACAAGAATTTCCAAGTGAAGTTCGCCCATTCCTGAAATAATGGTTTGGCCTGAAGCTTCATCGGTTTTCACCATAAAGGTGGGGTCTTCTTCGGCAAGTTTGGCCAAAGCCATTCCCATTTTATCGACATCGGCCTTGGTTTTCGGCTCAACGGCAATACCAATAACGGGTGCAGGAAACGACATGGATTCCAATACGATGGGGTGGTTCAAATCGGTTAAGGTGTCACCGGTTTTTATATCTTTGAAACCAACGGCCGCACCGATATCACCGGCTTGGATTTTATCAATTGGTTCTTGCTTGTTAGAGTGCATTTGGTACATTCTGGAAATACGTTCCTTTTTGCCCGAACGGTTGTTCAAAACATAGGAACCAGCATCCAATGTACCGGAGTAGGTTCTAAAAAACGCCAATCGGCCCACGAATGGATCGGTTGCAATTTTGAACGCCAAAGCGGAAAATGGAGAATCTACATTTGGTTTGCGGCTTTCTTCTTTTCCGGTTTCGGGATTGATTCCGTCAATAGCTTCAATGTCAACCGGCGAGGGCAAATAGCGCATGACGGCATCCAACATAGCTTGAACTCCTTTGTTTTTGAAAGAAGACCCGCACATCATCGGAATAATTGACATATCAATGGTTGCGGCGCGCAAAGCGGCAATAATTTCGTCGTCAGTAATGGAATCTTCGTCTTCAAAGAATTTTTCCATCAAAGATTCGTCATATTCTGCAACGGCTTCCACCAATTCAGCACGATATTTGTCCACATCGGCCATCAATTCCGCTGGAATTTCAATTTCTTCATAAGTCATTCCGTGGTCTTCTTCGTTCCAAATGATTGCTTTTTTGGAAATTAGATCAACCACTCCTTTAAAATCGACTTCATCACCGATTGGAACTTGCAAAGGCACAGGATTTCCTCCCAACATTTCCCTCACTTGTCGGCAAACATTGAAAAAATCCGCTCCTTGCCGGTCCATTTTGTTCACAAAGCCCAAACGAGGAACTTTGTATTTATCAGCTTGTCTCCAAACCGTTTCCGATTGTGGCTCAACGCCGTCTACGGCGCTGAACAAAGCCACCATGCCATCCAAAACCCGAAGCGAACGTTCCACTTCTACGGTAAAATCTACGTGACCCGGAGTATCGATAATATTAACGGTATATTCTTGGTCGCGGTACATCCATTTGCAATGGGTGGCTGCGGAAGTAATGGTGATACCACGTTCTTGTTCCTGCTCCATCCAGTCCATTGTGGCGGCTCCATCATGAACCTCCCCAATTTTGTGGCTGATCCCCGTATAAAAAAGGATGCGTTCGGTGGTTGTGGTTTTTCCGGCATCAATATGCGCGGCAATACCTATATTTCTTGTAAATTTTAAATCTCTTTGTGCCATCTATAAAAAATGTATATTGTGTAATGTATAGTGTATGATGTTTAATTGGAAAACAATCGCAGTACTATATCTTAGAATCTAAAATGTGAGAATGCTTTGTTCGCCTCCGCCATTTTGTGCGTATCCATTCTTTTCTTCACAGCGGCGCCTTCTTCTTTGGCGGCAGCAAGTATTTCAGCGGCCAATTTGGCAGCCATGGATTTTTCGTTCCGCTTGCGTGCATAGCTGATCAGCCATTTCATAGCTGTGGAAACCTTGCGGTCTGGCCTGATTTGCATTGGGATTTGAAAAGTTGCTCCCCCAACGCGGCGGCTGCGTACTTCCACATGCGGCATTACGTTGGACAAAGCGTCCTTCCATATTTCCAAAGCGGTTTTTTCTTCATCTTGTTTCTTTTCTTCCACAATGGCGATGGCATCATAAAATACTTTGAAACTAACGGATTTTTTGCCGTCCCACATCATCATATTGACGAAACGGGTTACCAGTTGGTCGTTGAATTTCGGATCTGGTAATAAGGGTCTCTTTTTTGCCTGTTTTTTTCTCATTTCTTCATTGTTAAGTTATTGGGCTATTAAATTATTGGTTATTAAGTGTGAACTCATAACTCATAACTCATAACTCTGAACTATTTCTTAGGTTTTTTCGTGCCGTATTTGGACCTGCGTTGCGTTCGTCCATCAACACCAGCGGTGTCGAGGGCGCCCCGAACGATGTGGTACCTTACTCCCGGCAAATCTTTTACCCTTCCGCCTCTAACCAATACTATCGAGTGCTCTTGGAGGTTGTGCCCTTCGCCAGGAATGTATGCGTTCACTTCCTTCCCGTTGGTCAATCGAACCCGAGCAACTTTTCGCATTGCCGAGTTTGGTTTTTTGGGAGTGGTTGTGTAAACACGTGTACAAACCCCACGTTTTTGTGGGCACGAATCCAAAGCAGCCGATTTACTCTTCTTGGTAATGGTGCTTCTTCCTTTTCGTACTAATTGTGAAATTGTTGGCATAATTTCTTTTACACTAATTTTTATAATTGAATTTACCCTGTTTTTAGGGTTTGCAAATGTAGAAATTTATTTTATATTTTCAAGCGATAACAAATTAATTTTCAACAAGAATGAAATTTTTCATTCAACAAAGTATTTTTTCCTTGATTTTTGCGTTAGTTTGAAGGGTTTTCTAAATTTAAACAGAAACTCTTATTCGGAAAAATCAATGATTTTCAGTTCGAAATGATTGCTTCAAAAAGGTTTTTTTTACTCCTTATTATATATACACTTTTTTTTCAAGGAGCAAAAAGCCAAGAACTGCACCTCAAAATCACGGCCCAGGACAGTATGAAAACCGCGGTTATCGATTCCATTTCATACGAACGTGCGCATGCTTCATTCAAAACGCTATCGCATGAAGTTGATTCTGTTTTTTACATTCTTCAAAAAGCCGGATATGTTGATGCCGAAATTTTTCCTATTGAAAAAAAGAATGACAGTTTGTATTTCGCAAGAATTGGTTTGGGAAAGAAATTTCGGGCAATAAAAATATATTATGAAACCTTACCCGTTTCGAAGAAATTGCTGGAACAAATCGCCATGGAAGTCCGGCCGGAATATTTCAGTGTTTATTTTCCAAAAGTAGAACATGTTTTGAAATTACTGAACAATGAAATTGCCAACCGAGGCAGGCCGTTTAGTTTTTTGCAACTAACCAAGATTCGGAAAGGAGAGGGCGATACCTTGCTCGCAAATTTGGGAAGCACGATTTCCAATCCAAGAAAAGTCGATGAAATTGCGGTGAAAGGTTATGAAAAATTTCCCGTTTCGTATATAACGTATTTTTTGGGGATAAAGAAAGGAAAGCCTTTCAACAAAAAATTATTGGAGGAAAAGGTGGGTCGTTTACAGAATCTTCCGTTCGCTGAGTCGATTCGAGCTCCGGAAGTGCAATTTACCAAAGATTCCACCACGGTATATCTTTATCTTAAGAAGGAACGTAGCAATACTTTTGATGGTTTTTTGGGTTTTTCGAACGATGCCGATGAAAACAAATTGAAATTGACAGGCCATATCGATTTTTTGTTGTTGAACAATTTGGACTATGGGGAATCATTGAACGTCCAATACAGGGCCGATGGGGAAGAACAGGTTAATTTTCGCGCGGAACTCGATTTGCCGTACTTATTCCAAACACCGATTGGCTTGTCATTGGGGCTGGAAATTTTCAAGAAAGATTCGACCTACATTACGGTGGAACAACATGTTCGCGCAAAATACCGGTTTGGATCGAAAATCACGACTTATGTAGGTTTTCGTAAAATGGAATCCAATAACTTATTGGAAGAGGTTTTTGCCGGCAACATAGTTGAAGATTATGTTTCAAATTACATTGATGTTGGAGGTGCGTATATTGATTATTCCCGGTTCGGCGGTTTGTTTCCTGTAAAAACCATAATAGAAATTGATTTAGGGCTTGGAAAACGCGATCGCTCGGGAAACAAAAGTTCGCAGTTTATCGGAAGTATCAATGCGGGGCATGTTTTTCGCTTGAACCGTCGTAATAATATTTATCTTCACAACGAATCGGCTATTTTTTCTTCTGATAATCCGTTGACAAATGAACTATTTCGGTTGGGCGGCATTCATTCCATACGTGGGTTTGCCGAAAACAGCATTTTTGCGAGTCTTTTTTCGGTCACACAAACCGAATATCGCTACATTTTATCCTCCAATATGTACGTTCACAGCCTAATTGACTACGCATATTACGAAAATAGGGTGTTCGGGTTGAAAGAAAATTTATATGGCATCGGATTCGGGTTTGGGCTGAAATCGGATGCCGGGCTTTTGAGCATAAACTTCGCCAATGGCAAGGCTGACGGGCAAAATTTTGAATTTTCCAATACAAAAGTGCATTTGAGTTTGCGTACGAAATTCTAACATTTCTAAATGATTTCGCTTTGTTTGGAACCCATTCTGATAAAATTTAGTAGAAAAAACTTGCACGGTTAAGTTTTAATTTGGATTTTTGGCGTTGGCTAATTCAAATAAATTATAAAAATGAGAACAAAGTTTAGTGGAATTTTAACGCTGTTAATGGCGTTTGTCGTGCAGCTTACGTTTGCACAAGAAAAAACGATTACCGGTATGGTAAGCGATGCCGAAACAGGCATGCCCCTTGCTGGTGTGAACATCGTTATTGAGGGAACCACAACAGGAACCCAGACCGATTTTGATGGTAATTACAGCATTACCGCGAGTGCCGGTCAAAACCTTGTCTTTACCTATATCGGGTATGCCGACAAAACGGTAGCGGTTGGTAACGACACGACCATCAACGTAACCTTGGCGGCAAGTGCTGCCGAATTGGATCAAGTGGTTGTAACGGCTTTTGGGGTGGAACGTGAAGCGAAAGAGCTTGGCTACCAAACCGAAACTGTCGATAGTGAAAAGTTGAATATTACGCAGCCTACTACTGCGGCTACAGCTCTGATTGGAAAGGTCGCTGGTTTACAGGTCAATAGCAATAGTAACGGTGTAAAACCCAATACCACTGTACTTCTTAGAGGTTTTCGGTCTGTTTCCAATAACAACCAGGCCTTGGTTGTTATTGATGGGTCTTTGGCAAGCACGAACGCTTTCGATGCTTTGAATCCGAATGATATTGCCAGCATAAGTGTCCTTAAAGGTGCTACGGCGGCAGTGTTGTATGGTAGCGATGCTGCTAACGGTGCATTGATTGTTACAACCAAATCAGGAAAGAAAGGCGATCGTTTCACGATCGGTCTTCAGACTACCACGACTTTCCAGCAGGTGGCGTATATGCCTGATTTCCAAACAGAGTATGGAACCGGATGGCATGGTGTTTATGATCCCCGAGAGAATACGAACTGGGGTCCGCGTTTTGATGGCGTGGTGCGTCAAATTGGGCCTACATTCGCGGATGGTACTTTTCAAGCAGTGCCTTATGCTCCTGTGGCAAACAATCTTTTGAATTTTTATGACACAGGGAGTACTTTTCAAAATACGGTTTATTTATCCGGTGCTGATGAATCAAGTAGTTTCTACATGTCGGTTGGGGATCAAGAAACAAAAGGCGTGGTACCTAATGACACCTACGGTCGAAATACTTTTCGTTTTAATGGTAGTAAAACTATGGGTGACCTGACGCTGTCGGTTAACACTAACTACTTTAAAGATGAGCAAAACGTGGTTGGTTCAAATATCGGAGAGCAGAACAGGGAATTGTATTGGTTTTTGTTGAATACTTCTGCCAATATTCCATTAGCAAATTACCGAGACTGGCAAAATGATCTTTACGCATCTCCAAATGGATATTACAATGCTTATTATCAAAATCCTTATTGGGCAGTAGACACAAACCGTAATTTATTCAACAGTGATAGGATAACCGGTAATTTTGAGGCTTCTTGGAATGCCAATGATTGGTTGAACCTTACTGGACGAATTGGTATGAATAAGGTAAGTACTTATAGCAAACAGTGGAGGGCAGAACAGAATTATGCAGGGGAAGAATTCTATTTGGATTATTCTACCCGTCCTAACCCTGTTTCTTCATATGTCTTTGACCTAGAATCACAATCCTTGAATTATACCGGTACTTTTTTGGCAACAGGGGATTTTGAACTGTCCGAGCAATTTAGCTTGAAAGCCATTGTAGGGGCAACTTCTGAAACTTCTAATTATAGGTCTAGCAGCATTCAGGCTTTTAACCTAAGTATCCCCGGATTTTATGATATTTCAAATGGTACCGGAGATCGACCGGTAAGCGTTGATCAAGAAATTAAGAAGACCTATGGTTATTTTGGCGATGTTACTATCGGTTTTAATGACTATTTGTTTGCGGAAATTTCTGGACGTTATGATTTTACTTCCACTTTGCCTTCTGCGGATAATAGTTATTTTTATCCTGGTTTCGGTTTGTCATTTGTGGCTTCCGATGCTTTTCCTGAAATAAAAGGGGATATATTGAACTATTTGAAAGTTACGGCTAACAATTCGACGGTGTATAATGATTTGCCACCATATCGAATTAATGAAGTGTTTTCCAAACCAGATTATTTTCCCTATGGCAGTACCGCTGGGTTCGCACTTAGCAGCACCACGGTTGATCAGAATATCAAGAAGGAAAAACTAAACTCCACAGAGCTTGGTTTGAATATGGCATTCTTTAAAAACCGATTGACCTTGGATGCTTCTTGGTTCAACACTGTTACTACTGATTTAATTACTTTCACCACACCTTCTTATGCTTCTGGGGCCAATAATTACCTTACAAATATTGGGGAATTGGAAAATACCGGTTATGAGATTAGTTTGGGTGGAACCATATTGAAAGCGAAAGATTTCGAGTGGAACTTGAATCTTAATTTTTCACATTATGAAACGATCGTGAATGAAATTAAGCCCGACCTCAATGAGATTTTAATTAGTAATTTTCCATCAAATAGTGGAGAAGTCGGAATTTATGCGGTTAAAGGTGAGGCTTTTCCACAAATTAAAGCTTCTTCTTATCTTCGCGATGACCAAGGACGAATTGTTGTTGATCCTTCCACAGGACGGCCAATCGTGGGCCCTGTGAAAAATATGGGGAAAACTACCCCGGATTACGTCGTGGGTCTTGTTTCTTCTGTTAAATATAAAGGTTTTCAACTTTCTGCAGTTTTTGATTACCGAACTGGGCATGTTTATTATTCACAGTTGGCTGATAGGATGGAATTCACCGGAAGATCTATGGAAAGTGTTTCTTCCAATCGACAAGATTTCTTGTTGCCAAATTCCGTATATCAAACAGGAGTGGATGCAGATGGCAACCCTATTTATACGGAGAACACCAATATTCCTGTCACCGGTGGTCGCCAAACATATTGGACGGATTTTTATAACCAAATCAAGGAAAATTATGTGATCGATGCGACCGCTGTAAAAATGCGAGAGGTTTCACTAAATTATACTCTTCCAACCAAATTTTTGGACAAAACACCTTTGAGCAAAGTGACAGTTGGATTTGTGGGAAGAAATTTATTGACTTGGTTGCCGGAAGAAAACAGGTTTTCCGATCCGGAGTTCAACAACTCTACGGGTAATGCCGTAGGAGGAGGAGGTTTTGAACAATCACCTCCAACTCGTTCCTATGGTTTTAATGTAAATATTGAATTTTAATAAAAAATGATCATGAAAAAATATTTAAAGTATATACAAGTGGCTTTTGTGGCTTTGGCCTTAGCCGCTTGTAGTGAAGATTATTTGGATGTGAATACCGATCCGAACAACCCGACCAGTGTGTCTCCGGATTTGGTTCTTTCAACAGCCCAAGTTCAGACCGCCAGGGTAATGTACCTCGACAGATATGCCAATACCTTGGGAAATTTGTTTATGGTTAATTGGTCACAAGCGGATGGGTATTCTTGGTACTACGATGAGTTTAATTATTTGGTAACCCCTTCTTTCTATTCGCAAATTTGGGATTATAGCTATTTGAATCCTTTGAAAAATTATACTGTGCTGACAGACTTAGAAGGCGAAACGTATGATAACTATAAGGCAATCGCTATGATTATGAAGTCTTTTCACTTTCAAATGTTAGTAGATGCTTATGGTGATGTTCCTTATTTTGAGGCATTGAAACGTGGAGAGAACCCTACGCCAAAGTATGATGACGCCCAACTGATTTATGAAGATTTAATCGTTAAAATTGACGATGCCATTTCCCTTATCAAAAATGCAGATTCGGATGATTTGGTACCGGAATCGGACGATGTGGTTTTTGGTGGCGATATGAATAGTTGGATTCAGTTTGGGAACACGCTCAAGTTGAGAATTCTGATGCGCCAATCGGAAATGGGCGGAAGAGCCGGGTACATACAACAGCATGTGGATGATATTGTAGCCGAGGGCTCAGGTTTCCTTACTACTGGTGCCATGATCAATCCTGGTTATACCAATGAGGAAAGCAAGCAGAACCCGTTTTATGCGTCCTATGGATTGACGGTAACCGGTGAACTCCAGAATAATACATTGGCTACTGCTGCATCCGAGTATGCCATAGACTATTTGCAGGCTACAAGCGATCCTCGGATTGATTGGATTTATGAAAAACCAGATACTGGACATCTTGGCGTTCCGCAAGGA
>DASSWN010000115.1:0-3904 GCA_035704905.1 Flavobacteriaceae bacterium | reverse complement strand
CCAGTCAATTGAATTTAATTTAGAAAATAAAACATCGAATATTATTCCTTATAAAATAAATGATGTTCAAAAATGTCCATCGGGTATTTTTTATCGAATAAATTTGATGGGGGACAAAAGCAATCCCACAAATTCCCGTTTTATTGTAGATCAAACTGCTTTGGGCAATTTGGACATGCAAGAAAATCATTTGGTGAGATTTATATTTAACTGCATAACATCTGGGGAACTTGAACAGTATGAAAGATTTCCATGTAAATTCAGCCAAGAAAAACCAAAATCAAAAGATGGAGTTATAATCGTTAGTGCTTAATGGCAAAAATATTACTTCTTTTCTGGGCATTCTTATTCTTTTTTAGCAATCCTATTAAGGCTCAAGAACTGGCACAGGATTTTGAAAAAATCGATCAATATATAAACAATTCCGAAGCGGACAGTAGTCTAATATTTTTAAAAAAAATAGATACCACTCACCTCCCTTCAAATTATAAATGTTTGTGGTATTTATACACCGCAAAATCTTTCTTCATAAAAGATTCGATGGGGAAGGCCTTTAAATCTGGAATCGAGGCAAAAAAGCTTTTCTTAGCAAAAGATAGTTTGGAAAAAGTTTTTGAAATCAATTTAATGTTATTGGATATTATTGAAACCCAAAAAAAACTTGAAATTGATGCCAGGGAAATTCGCCAAGAACTAGATGCTTTCGCATCGGCAAAAAAAAATCCTTTAATTTCGGCAAAAACTTTTGGAAGTATTGCTGACAAATATTTAATGAATGACAATGGCCCAGACGCAATATATTATTACAACCGGGCGATTTCTGAATATAGAAAGTTAAAAGATACGCTTCGAATCGCAAAAATAGAAATGAATAAAGGAGCTGTACATGCAACAGTTTTTAAAGATCAGGACTCCGCTCTATATTATTATAAAAAAGCCTTGCCTATTTTCGAGGAAAGAAATTTGGCTCTATTGATTTCCTACAACCATAATAATCAGGCAAGAGCATATACAGATCAGGGCAAATATTCTCAGGCTCTGGAACATTATGAGCTTGCACATTCAATAGAACTTACCGAAAACAATGCTTCAACACGCGCAACATATTTTGAGAATTTAAAAGATTTATATATTGATATGCAAGATTATAAGAATGCATTTTTGTATGCGGAAAAGTTGAAAAGTTTGAACGACAGTCTCAATTCTACCGCTCAAAATATTGCCATTTCCGATATTCAAACAAAATATGAAACCGCAAAAAAGGAAAAAGCAAACCTGGAACTAAAAACCAAGGTGGAAAAGAAAACCCAGGCGCAAACCATTTTGTGGATAGGTTTGTCGCTGAGTTTAATTGTTGGTTTTGTGGTCAGTTACCTTATTTTCAAAAATGCGAAACGCAAACGTTTGATCGCGCACCAGGAACGTGAATTGGCGGTTCAGAAAATTGAAAAAAACCTGAAGGAACAAGAATTGAACACCATTGATTTGATGATTTCGGGCCAGGAAAAAGAGCGCCAACGCCTTGCGAACGATTTGCATGACAATCTCGGCAGCACGTTGGCGACTTTAAAATTGAATTTTAAAACCCTCACCCGGAATTTCAACGAGGAAGAAGCAAAACCCATTTTGGAAAATGCCACGGTTTTAATTGACGATGCCTATAAAAAAGTACGCGAAATCGCCCATGAAAAAAACAGCGGGGTCATGGCTAAAGAAGGTTTGTTGCCCGCCGTGGAACAATTGGCGCGAAAAGTTTCGAACGCGCGCGGCGTAAAAATAACCGTGCAAGGTTTTGATTTGAAAAGCCGTTTGGAAAGTGGATTGGAAATCACTCTTTTCCGAATTATCCAAGAATTGATCACCAACATTGTCAAACACGCCAATGCGACCGAAGCAACGGTTTCAATGACTAACCACAGGGATTATTTGAACATCATCGTGGAAGACAATGGAAAAGGTTTCGATTTGAAAAAAGGTATTGGAAAAGACGGCATGGGCCTTTCGAATATTGAAAAAAGAATCGAACATTTGGACGGGACCATGGAAATCGACACCTCAGAAAATAAAGGAACCAGTATCATTATAGACCTACCATTATGATAACAATCGCAATTGCAGAAGATCATCAATCATTGATCGACGGAATTAATTTACTGCTGAAATATGAAGAAAACATTCAAATTGTGGGCATGGCCAACAACGGCGAAGATTTGTTGGAAATTGTCCGGAAAAAAAAGCCGGATGTGGTGCTCACCGATATCCGCATGCCAAAAATTGACGGCATCACAGTTGCCAAAATAATCAAGAAGGAATTTCCAGAAACCAAAATAATCGCGTTTTCCATGTTCGATCAAGAAGAAGCGATTTTGCAAATGGTCAACGCCGGAGCTTCCGGGTATATTTTGAAAAATTCCGCATTGGAAGATGTAAAAACCGCTATAGAAATGGTTGCCAAAGGTGAAAAATATTTCGATCCGGGAATTGATATTTCAATCTTTCAAGGCGATGAAAATACCGCGGGAAAATCCATTTTAACAAAAAGTGAAAAGGAAATTTTACGCTTGATCGGCCAGGGAAAATCTTCCAGCGAAATTGCGGATATTCGGTTCACCTCTATTTCCACCGTGGAAAAGCACCGAAAGAACATGATGTTTAAAATAGGGCTGCACGGCAAAGGTGAATTGTTGCGGTATGCTATTGAAAAAAAGTATGATTTTTAAAATCATTGCATTTTTTAATTGTTAATACTCATTATAGGGTATTTTTTTATGAAATTAAAATGTATATCTTCACCACCATAAACCAAAATAAAATTTAATCATGAAAAAATTACTCCTTATTTTAACAGTATTGTCCACATCGGTTATGTTGGCCCATCCCGAACCAAAAGATGAACTGGCCGGAAAGAAAAAAGTTCAATTTTCTGTTTCGGAAAGCGATGCCGAAATTTCCGTGAACGGCAAAACCTTGGGAAAGGGAAATTTAGAAATAACCGTTCCAAAAGATGCTTGCGTAACTGTTGTCGTAAAGAAAGTTGGTTGGCTTACAGAACAAATTGAATTTTGCAACAAAAAGGATATGACCGAGCCGCCAAAATCGCATTATATTGAAATGCGCCGCGATGATTCCTACGATGCATCAGTTCAGACCGACATTGCAAATATCGATATTGAATTGAAATGCACCTCGATGGACAAGGACACTGCGTGGAAATTGATCAATCAGATTGTGTTGTCCTATATTGATGTCATTGAAATGACCGATAAGGAAACCGGTTATTTGCGTACTGCGTGGTCGTTAAAAGCTTTTACGCAAAATACGATCCGAACTATGATCATTATAAAACAGCCTTCCACCGATCCCTTGGTGTTTAAAGTGAAATTGGTAAGCGAAGCCTCCGGACAACCCCTCACAAGTGTAAAAAGCGATGAATTATATAAAGAATGGGATCGGGTCTTGCGAAGCTATAGCAATGTTATTGGGGAGTTTCAAGCCCGTCTAAAATAATACACCCTATTTCTAAATTGTATACTGATCCATAATAAATAAGCCGCGTTTCTTCGAAAGAAGAAACGCGGCTTATTTATTTCATTCATTGATTAGTAACCTACCTTTTCAACGTAAAACTCGCTTTGAAGGTCCTGAGCGTACCGTCCAAAGGTTCGATATATTCCACGAGGAACCAGTAATCATCGGAGGGCATCGGCCTTCCGTTGTAGGTGCCGTCCCAATCTGGGCCCGTGGGGCTCAGTTGCTTCAACAGTTTCCCGTAGCGGTCAAAGATATAAATTTTTGCGCCCGGCTGGTTGCCGATACCCAAAATGTTCCAGGTGTCGTTGTAACCGTCGCCGTTCGGGGTGAAGAAGGTTTGGTAATCGATGATGGAAACATCCACCGCCGTGGT
>DASSWN010000037.1:0-4011 GCA_035704905.1 Flavobacteriaceae bacterium | reverse complement strand
AAGGAGTGAATTATCAATTGAGTTAATTGGTTAATTTACACATTACTGTGTCCACAATCCAGTATGAATCCTTTTTTACCATTTCAAGTCCGATTTCTTTTCTAAGATTGTTTCTTAAAATATTTAATAAATTATCAATTGGGTATCCTTTTGTATTGATATTCAATATTAAAGATTGAACCGCTTCTATTTCTTGTTGAGTTCCATAAATTTGAATATCACGAATCGATCTTTCGAATTTCTGATAAACTTCTGGTGTAAGACAATCATTATTCATTCGTGCTGAAAATATTGCGATATTTCTATAAGCATCTACTAAATACTCCGTTCGTATATCGGCTAATTTGTTTTTTCGATCCCAAGTAAATTGTAAGTACGAGGTTACAAACCAGCCTCCTATCGTAATAATGCTTACCCAAAAAAAAGTGGATTTCCAAAAAGGCTTATTTTTTTCGTCATAATACTTTGCTACGATTTTATATTATGGAAAGTTAATAGGATTTGGTGGATAATTGTGAAACTCAATTTATTAAAGCGGTTTATGCAATTTTTAGGGTTTATAGTTCTCATTTTTCCGAACAATTACGATCAGGGATTTATTTTTTGAGAAAAGAAACCTAAGCTTGAAGTCAAAAAGTGAGGAGATTTTCATTCTTCAATTTCCAGCTCTTCATAAAAACCAATAAAATAAAGTATTTTTGCGCCTTAAAAAATATAGTTTCCCATGTCCCTAAAAAAGGCTTCCTTTATTATCGTCTTTATTTTGTTGATCGATCAGATTTCCAAATTCTATATAAAAACGCATTTTGTTTTGGGGGAAGATGTGAAGGTTTTTGACTGGTTCAAAATTCTTTTTGTGGAAAACAGGGGAATGGCTTGGGGCGCACAGATTCCGGGGGAATATGGAAAAGTAATCCTTACAACTTTTCGGTTGATCGCTATTTTCGCCATCGGTTATTGGCTGTGGGATTCCGTACAAAAAGGTGCTTCGAAAGTATTGATTTTGGCTATTTCCCTGATTTTTGCGGGGGCGATGGGCAATATTATCGATTCGGTTTTTTATGGTGTTTTGTTCGATGGGAGCTTAAATCAAGTAGCCACCTTTTTACCCGAAGACGGCGGTTATGCGTCTTTGTTTCATGGAAATGTGGTCGATATGCTATATTTTCCGCTGTGGGAAGGCGAACTTCCCGAATGGTTGCCAATTTGGGGCGGTGATTATTTCACCTTTTTCGAACCGGTATTCAATATTGCCGATTCTTCGATCAGTGTGGGCGTAGCGTTATTGATTTTATTCCATAAAAGAGCGTTTCCCAAAGAGTCTTAAGTCGGCAGTAAACAGTTGCAGTGCGCAGTTTGATAGTGGATAAGCGATTTATTTTTGAAAATGGTATGTTTTATTGGGTGTTATGCAATAATCCAAGGGAATATCTGTCGGGAAAATTCCTGTTAATTTTTCTTCTGCCTCAAAAAAGGAAAGTCCTATTTTAATGGTTTCAGGCGCGCATTCTTTTAAAAACCGGTCGTAAAAACCTTTTCCATAACCAATCCGATGGCCGGAAATATCGAAAGCCAAAAGCGGCACGAAAACAACCTCTATTTTTTCTGGGGAAATTTCAATTGAAGAGGCGTTTTCTTCCGGTTCCGGAATACCTATAAAATTTGGTTTCAACCGAATAGTGTCCGTAAGCAGAAAATGTTTTAAACTGAAGCGTTCGAAATCACTTTTGGAAACCACGACATTTTTGTCCTTTCCGCTCAAAATATGCAAGAGCGGTTCCGTATCGACTTCTTTCAACAACGGAATACTTAAAAAAACATGGTAAAAGGAAAAGTCCCAAATGGGCAAACTCAAAGTTAGGTTAGCAATTTCCAAGCTTTTTGCTTCAATTTCTTCCGCAGAAAGAAGCTCCCGTTTTTTCTTGTAAAACAAGCGGATTTCTTTTTTATTCATTCGCAACAGGATTTTCGGAAATATGAAAAATGGCATCGCCCTGATAAACGATTGGCGATTGGTTTATATTGATAATGTATCCTTTTTCCGGAGCGTTTACTTTATGCCGAAAATTTCCGTACGGATCGGTGATCACAGCAATATATTCCCCTTTTTCAACCAATTTTCCTATTGGGATTTTTACGTGCAAAAGTCCGCTGAATTTTGCACGCATCCAACGCGAATGTTCGATCATAATTGTTTCGGAAATATTGTTGGGAATATTGAATTTATTCTTCAACATGCCGAAATGGTGCAAAATACGCATGGTTCCCAAAACGCCAATCTTTGCAATATTTTTATTGCTGTCTTGCGATTTTCCTCCTTCAAACAATAAAATCGGTTTACCCAAACTAGCGCAAGTTTCGCGGTAGGATTTGGTTATTTTCGAAGAAAAAATGGTAAAAGGAGCATTGAAAATTTTTGCATATTTCAGCAATTCGGGTTCGCCTTTTGCCACGCGAACTTGTGCTGCATTGAACCTGCTGGCACCTCCTGTATGAAAATCCAGACAAAAATCGGCTACCGGTAGGATTTCATGCACAAATTGGTATGCAAACCGGCTTGCGAGCGAACCATTTTTAAATCCGGGGAAAACCCGGTTCAAGTCGCGGCCACCCGGAAATTCGCGCGACATGTTCAAAAATCCGAACACGTTCAATAAAGGAATGCAAATAACAGTTCCAATTTTTGGTTTATTGATTCCCCTGGAAATCAGTTGTCGCACGATTTCCACGCCATTGATTTCATCGCCGTGAATGCCACCGGTGATAAGGATAACAGGTCCTGGTTTTTTGGCTCGTTCAACAATTACGGGAACTTCGACGGTAGTGGTGGTGTAGAGTTTGGCGGTTTTAAAATTAATGGTGACACTTTCGCCGGGAAGCACTTTTTCGCCAAGCAGTATTAATGCGCCATGTTCATCGATGTAGGCCATTACACATTTTTTTCAATATAACGGATAATGCTTTTTGCAATATCTTTTCCGGTGGCTGCCTCGATTCCTTCCAAGCCGGGAGATGAATTTACTTCCAAGATAAGCGGGCCGCGTGACGATTGCAACATATCCACACCCGCAACACCGAGCCCCATAGCTTTTGTGGCTTTTACCGCTGCAATTTCTTCTTCGTCCGTCAATTCGATGACCTGCGCCGATCCACCGCGGTGCAAATTGGAACGGAATTCACCTTCTTTGCCTTGACGCTTCATAGCCCCAATCACATGGCCGTCCACAACGAAAGCGCGAATATCCGCACCTTTCGATTCTTTGATGAATTCTTGGACAATTACCCGCGCCTGCAATCCGTTGAAAGCTTCAATAACCGATTCCGCAGCATTTTTGGTTTCGGCCAAAACGACACCCAGACCTTGTGTTCCCTCCAACAATTTAATAACCAAAGGTGCGCCGCCCACATGTTTTATGACCCCTGCGACATCGCGGGAATAGTTGGTGAAAACTGTTTTCGGAAGTCCAATTTTGGCTCGTGAGAGTAATTGCATGCTTCGCAATTTATCTCGGCTTCGAACCAGTGCTTCCGATTCCGTGGTGGTAAATGCACCCATCATTTCAAATTGACGCACAACGGCCGTGCCGTAAAAAGTCACGGAAGCACCAATACGCGGAATGATGGCATCTGTGTCCACAATATATTTTCCTTTGTAATATATATTGGGTTTGCGTTTTTCGATGATGATATCGCATTTCAACGGATCGATGACCTCGACTTGGTGTTTTCGTTTCAAAGCTGCTTCAACCAACCGGCGGGTAGAATACAGTTGTGTATTTCTGGAAAGTATTTTAAGGTTCATTTTTTGCTTGCATTAAACGAAACATCAGTTAGCTGGGGATCAACGATAAATTTGTTGCTGAGGAATTTTCGGCCGATCAAGACCGGATACCGCATTTCTTTTCTGTCGCTCAAGGTAAGTGAAATTTTGTATATTTTTCCAAATATTTGTATGGTGGACCTGATTTCGTACCTTTTCTGGGTGATTCCATTGCTGCTTTTTACCGTGGT
>DASSWN010000025.1:0-5870 GCA_035704905.1 Flavobacteriaceae bacterium | reverse complement strand
CAAACCGTTCGATGACCATCCGCCGCCAAAACAAAAAATACAACAGGGGGTTCTGTTTTAAAAAAAAGAAAAAACGACAGGGGAAACCAATGAAAGCGTTAAATTTAACTCCTCCTAAAATCGTTTAGGACAGGATTGATTGAAGAATTTAAACAAGAAAAAACCCCTTTTGCAAGAGGTTTTTGGCCAAATTCAAAAAAATATTTATTGGAAAGTTCGGTAGAATTCCCAGAAAATATTCCCTTAGTCGATCGCCCAACCGAAATCCGCAAGATTTACGGTAGCAGGATTGGAATATGATTGACTTGGATCCGAATCTTGCCCTTCAATCTGGACGTTGGAAACTGCGCCGCCATCTTTAAAATCGATGGAGGTTTCATAACCGTTCAACGAAAGCCCGGCAATGGTCGCGCCAGATTCAATTTTGAACTGAAGTGCGGTTCCTCCGGTCGTGGAAACGGCCGTGAAGTTTATGATATTTGGATTTTGGTTCACGCCGTCGGCTTCAATTGCGGTAGAAAAATCGGCAATGTTGTGAATTACGTAGGTGTTCGTTAAATTTCCGTTCCAGCCTTCGGTCCAGTCAATGGCATCGTCTTCCAAATTTTCCACATAAACTTTTGAAACGTTCACCGTTCCGCCGAAAAATTCAATCCCATCGTCTGCGCCGCCAATTATGGCCACATTTTCAATTATTGTTCCAGAACCAACGGCGTACAATGTCAATCCGTTATATTGTGATTCCGGATTGATCTGCGCACCGGAATCGCGGATGATTAGATATTGAATGGATCCGGAACTATCGGAATTATCCGTTCCGCCGTAAACCAATTGACCGACTTCCGCAATTGCATTGGCGCCGGCCGTGGTTTCAGCTTTTCCCAAAAGCAAAAGTCCACCCCAAGTCCCGGTTTCCGAAGGTTCCATGATCACCGGTTTTGCTGAAGTTCCTTGGATATTTATTTTGCCTCCTTGCTGAACCGCGATATAAACATCCGTTCCTGTGTTGGTGGAAATATGCGTTCCAGCGGGAATTGTCAATTTAGCCCCGGATTCCACGCTCAATATTCCGGTGAGATGGTAATCTACCGAAGGATCCAATGTTCGGTTTTCGGTAATCATTCCATTGAGGATGTTTTCATTTTCCGGGGGCGTTGGATCACCGTCAGGACTGTTGTTGTCATCATCGCTGCAAGCCGTAAATGTTAAGGCCAAGAGCATCGAAAATAAAAGCATTACGTTTTTCATTGTGTTTTTCATTGTTTTTTGATTTAAAGATTAATTGTGGTTAAAATTGAATTTTTATTAAAAATCATAGCTAAATCCCAAACCGAGAACAATCCCGTTCCTGAACGATCGCACTGTTTCATTTCTTTCGGTCCCGTTGGTCGGGTGGACGAGTTGGGTGCGTTCAATTTTTGGGTTCAAAAGGTTTTTGGCGGAAAATTTCAACTGTAAATTTTCGTTCAGTTCTTTGCTGATCACCGTGTTCAACGTAACAAAACCCTGCTCGATAATCGCGTCATTGTAATATAAATCGCTTTGAGTTTGAATTTCCGGTGATCCCAAAGCATATATTTTATCAGAAGAATAATTTGCCGAAATGTTGGCCCTGAATTTGTTTTCGTTCGTGGTGGCAAAATTGAGGGAAGCATTGAAAATCCATTCCGAAGCTCCTTCCAGTCCGGTTTCGGTCAAGTTTTTGTATCGGAAGGTATTCAACAAGTTTCCGTTTTCATCTCGATTTTCTTTCAAATCTTGGGAATGCCACATTCGGGTAGCGTTCAAACCGAGATCCAACTTATACTTTCTAGATTCCGAAGCGGTTATCAACTTTAGATTTGTGTCGAATTCAAGGCCGTACATTTCGGCTTTTTCGCCCGCGTTTAAATAGGAAAGTACGCCTGCCGATCCCCTGGACTGCACTTTGTTTATTGGATCTTGGATGTTTTTATAAAACCCGGTCAAAGAAATCAGTTCGGCGTTCGAGGGAAAAAATTCCCATTTCAAATCGAGGTTGAAGGCTGTGCTTGCTTCCAAATTTGGATTCCCACGTACCACTTGCCCGGTGGGCGAAACATATTCAAAAGGGGCAATTTCTTTGAATTCGGGAAGAGTGATGGTTTTGCTGCCCGCCAAGCGAAGGTTTGTTCGATCGTTCAAGGCATATTTTATATTGAGCGATGGATAAATATTGCTGTAGGATTTTTCCGCTGAATTTGAAATGCCCGACGTATTTCCAAACTGGTAATTCACCTTAATTTTTGAATATTGATACCTGGCGCCAATATTGAAACTGAACGCTCCCAACTTATAATTTCCCATCACAAAACCCGCGGCGGATTCCAATTTGCCGTCGTATGTGTCCCTTGGACGTTCAATGATCGAATAAAATCCGTTGTTGAAGTTTTCCGGCGTGAAAACTGGATTTAAATTATCCAAAGAAGAAAGTTCCAGTTGATTGCCGTTTTCTTGG
This sequence comes from Flavobacteriaceae bacterium, assembly GCA_035704905.1. GTDB lineage: Bacteria > Bacteroidota > Bacteroidia > Flavobacteriales > Flavobacteriaceae > DASSWG01. Next base: position 3,394 of record DASSWN010000025.1, on the reverse strand, counting down.
ATGCCAAAAAACTGAGAAAAGAAATTGCGTTCTTTGTTTCGATAATTCAATCCGAGGCTGAAATCGAGTTTTGTGTTTTCTTGATCAAAAACCTGAAAATTGTCTTTTATCCGCGCGTTCCATTCCATATCATCGATTTCCTGAACGGATTTCCGCTGCTGAAATCCACCGGTGTGCCCCAGTTCAATTTCGTTTTCATTGAAATTAAATTCGTTACGAATGCGGTTCGGTTCATCGGCATCCACCATATTGTACCCGATGGCCCAATCCAACTTGTTTTTTTCGCCCAGATTATGTTCTCCAATCAATTGATTTACCCACAAACGGGTTTGGGCCGTATTTTGGTCCCTTCGGAATTGTGCTGAATTTTCCGAAGGATTGGTTTCTTCAAAAACGAAACCTTCACCGTTCCTTCCGGCTTCGTAAATGTGATCTTTGAGTTTGTTTATGAACAGGCTTACCGCGCTCAAGGAGTGATTGTCGTTGAATTCGTAATTAAAATTTAACATTCCCGTGGTTTCGACGGTCGTGAACCATTCTTCCACATTTTCGAAGGAATGGTGGATGAAATTCCTTCTGTATTGTCGATAAATCCCTTCCCTATAATTAAATTCGGTGGAATGCGATCCGGTGAAAAGCACTTCCAGTTTTTCGCCAAAACGTTTTCCCGCGGTCAATGAAAATTCGCGGTCAATAGGCAAAGAAGTTGTTGTTGGGTTCCAACTTTGGTGCAGCATTGCTTTTTTGGTGGGAATATCTTTGGAATAAAAACCGAATTGCACATCGGGAAAATTCGCGGTCTGTTTGAAATTTTCGGCCGCCCCGTTTTGAAAAGAATTTGTGTTGATGCCCGATTTAATACTCGCGCTCAATTCGCTGCTACCGAACAATTCCCGGGTCGTGATATTGATGTTCCCCGAAACCTGATCTGCGGAAGTTTCCGGTGAAAAAGTTTTGCTGATGGAAATACTTTCCACAATATCGGTGGGGAACAATTCGAGGTCGATATTTTTATTTTCCACATTGTCCGAAGGAATCGGCAAACCGTTCAAAGTAGTGTGCAAATAACGGTCGCCCAATCCGCGCACATAAATGTTCCCGGAATTTTCACTTGCGGAAACCCCCGCAATTTTGGTGGTTGCGCTTGCCATATCGCCAATTCCAAGATTGGAAAGTTCGACCGCTCCAATGTTTTCTTTGATTTCTATCGCACCTTTTTGCTCCAGCAACAAGGCCGTCTGGGAACTTCTACTTGCAACCGAAGTAACCACAACTTGTTCCAAAGCGCTTGCGCTCGCTTGGAGTGAAATATCGATTTCTTTGGTATCACCTGGTCCGATTGAAATTCCGGGTTTTTCGACATTTTTATATCCAATGAAACTATAAATCAACGTATAAGTTCCCGGGGAAATATTTTCTATTATATAATTTCCTTCGAAGTCGGAAATGGTCCCAATGGCGGCATCTTTAACGATAATATTTGCGAAAGCCAAAGGTTGCTCGGTTTCTTTGTCCAATAATGTTCCTTTGATCGTGCCGAAATCCTGTCCAAAACAGTATGTTGATAAGGCGATTAAAAATAAGGTAATTCGTAATTTCATGCTTCGTTCTAATTTTTATGCAAAGAAAGCGGGCAAGAAAGGAATACCTGTTAGCACAAGATTAAGCGCATGCCAATGAAAGGTTAACAAACAGTAGAAGCGCGTAACTGTTTCTTAACATGATAGAGAAATCAATTATTGATAATTTCAAAGGATTTTCTATCGTATTTATTTATCCGAAATAATTTTACTTCATAAAATTCAAATTTTATGTTATTTGTTTGGTGGTTTTAAAATTTTTGTTATTTTTGAATGCTGATTATTGGTTTGTATGAAAAATATATTTCTACCTATTTGCCTAATTATGGTTTGTAATTTAAAAGGCCAAGTTGCCCCCTTGGAAGATTATACATGGTACTTGGAAAAACTTATTTTGACCGGAATGGATCATTATGCTCCCACCAATTTTGAGAATTACTATACGGCTACTTTTTCAAATGGTTCAGATTATATGTTCGATTCACCTTGTTCCCCTGTAGGAGGAGTTCTAACATATGGAAGCGATCAGACCTTTTTTATAGATGAGGCCTCTTCAAATCTTCAGGCTTGCCCTGGGCTGCCAGGTGTGGATGAGTTTGATGAAAAAATGGTCTATGATTTTGTGAATATAGACAACCCGTTCAATGACTTTGGCTATATCTTCACCAATCAAGGCAATCTTATTATTCTGACCATAACCAACGTCAACGGGGATCAGGCGGTATATCGAAGCCAATCTTTGTCGATCATGGAAAACAAGGAATTGGCAGAAATATCGATTTTTCCCAATCCCGCGGGCGAATATTTCACTTTGAACCCAAAGATCAATGAGATAGAAAATATTGTTGTTTACGATTTGTCGGGCAAGAAAATAAAAACCTTTTTGGCCCAAGAAAAGTATTCTATATCGGATTTGGCAAATGGTGTTTATTTCGTAACAATAAGCGGTAATCGACAACAAAGTCTTTTAAAATTGATCAAGAAATAATTAAAATCTTCACCAACAACTGTTTTGCGCCCGTCCAACAGCAAGTTTCGAATTAAATTGCGTAACCTTTTCTTAATATGCGGCTTAAATATTATAAGTACTTTTGTCCGTGATCATTTTTAAATTCGGCAATGAAAAACAAGGAAATATGCATTTTATTGGTCGATGACGAACCGGATATTTTGGAAATAGTCGGTTATAATTTAACGGCGGCCGGTTACAATGTCCTCACCGCCGATAACGGCAAAAAAGCGGTCAAACTTGCCAAAAAGAAAAAACCGCATTTGATAATTTTGGATGTGATGATGCCGGAAATGGACGGAATAGAAGCCTGCGAACAAATCCGGAAAATCCCGGAATTGGAAAAAACATTGATCGCTTTTTTAACCGCCCGTGGGGAAGATTATTCGCAAATGGCCGGATTTGACGCCGGCGCGGACGATTATATCACCAAACCCATCAAACCAAAAATTTTGGTCAGCAAGGTGAAAGCCTTGTTGCGCCGTTGGGAAACCGAAAAACCCGAAGAATTGGTCACATTGGGAAATTTGACCATCGACCGCGAGGCCTATCGTGTTCTCCTTGAAAAGGAAGAAATTAGTTTGCCTAGAAAAGAATTCGAATTGTTGTCCCTGCTCGCTTCAAAACCCGGAAAAGTTTTCACCCGGGAAGATATTCTTCAAAATGTATGGGGAAATGAAGTAGTCGTCGGAGGAAGGACCATCGACGTGCACATTCGGAAACTACGCGAAAAATTGGGCGACGAAAAATTTCGAACCGTGAAAGGGGTGGGGTATAAATTTTCAGTATAATTTAGCGAAGAGAA
>DASSWN010000130.1:0-2057 GCA_035704905.1 Flavobacteriaceae bacterium | reverse complement strand
CTTCTATCTACTTTACTCGGGTCTTTTCCGCTGAAAGCACCACCGCCGTGAGCGCCTTTTCCGCCGTAGGTATCAACAATAATTTTTCTTCCGGTTAAACCAGTGTCTCCGTGTGGGCCGCCGATTACAAACTTTCCGGTTGGGTTTATGTGATAAATGATATCGTCATTGAATAATTTCTGAACATATTCCGGAAGCAATTTTTTCACTCTTGGAATTAAAATTTCCGTGATATCCTTTTTGATTTTTGAAAGCATTATTTCATCCTTATCAAAATCATCGTGCTGTGTGGAAACAACTATTGCCACAATTTTTTGTGGAATATTGTCATCGCTATATTCAATCGTAACTTGGCTTTTGGCGTCTGGGCGCAAATATTTTATTTCAGAATCTTCACGGCGAAGCGCAGCCAATTCAATCAAAATTTTATGCGAAATATCCAACGCCAACGGCATGTAGTTTTCGGTTTCTTTTGTAGCGTAACCGAACATCATCCCTTGGTCGCCAGCACCCTGTTCTTCTTTATTTTCACGATCAACACCTTGATTAATATCTTGTGATTGTTCGTGAATTAAAGAAATAACCCCGCAGGAATCGCCACTAAATTTATATTCGCCCTTTGTGTAACCAATTTTGTTGATCACATCGCGCGCAATAGTTTGAACATCAAGATAGGTGTTGCTTTTCACTTCGCCCGCCAAAACTACTTGTCCGGTGGTAACTAGAGTTTCGCAAGCTACCTTCGATTCTGGGTCGAAAGCTAAAAAGTTATCCAAAAGCGCATCGCTAATTTGATCCGCAACTTTGTCTGGGTGTCCTTCAGAAACACTTTCCGAAGTAAATAAATAGGCCATAAAATGTGTTTAAAATTTCAATTTTATTTGATTTGACGTATGACAATAAGACGCAGGACTTAAGACTAAATTTATTTTTTTAATATATCAGTCTTAAGTCCTATGTCCAAAAGTCTTAAGTCATTTTTCAAGAAGATTTGACAAGTGCGCCGAAGGGTAGTTTTCACTGCCTTTAGCATTTTTTATTGAGGTTGCAATCAGTCAAATCTTTCCTCTTAATTTGTCTTGGGCAAAAGTAAAAAAATTAAACGAACCGCAATTTTATTTAAAGTTTTTTGGCGAAAAATTTGGTTATTAAATTTTTCTGACGCTATATTTGCGCTCACAAAGTTCAAACCTGTATTGAAATGTTATCAAGAAAGGCCGAGGGATTAGACCCTATGACGCCTTAGCAACCCTTTCTCATGAAAGAAGGTGCTACATTCTACAACAATTCTGAAAATTTCAGAATTGACGATAGATAACGACAAGACAATTTTTTCATTCCGAAAAAATTCCTTTCATTCTTTTTAACGTTTTTCTATTGTTCCGAATTCAGTTCGGAATTGATCTTTTGGTTTAATCTATTTATTAACTCAAAAAAATTTAGAAAAATGAGTGCAACAAAAATTATCCATTCCATTCCAAGTGATCCGTTAACGGGAGCTATTTCAGTTCCAGTTTACCAAACCTCAACCTTTATTCAAGAAGCGCCAGGAGTGAACAAAGGTTTTGATTACGCCCGAAGCAACAATCCAACCCGCAAAGTGCTTGAAGATGTGGTCGCCCAACTTGAAAACGGCCATTCCGGTTTTGCCTTTGCCACAGGTTTAGCCGCCATTGATTCCGTTCTGAAATTGCTTTCGGTGGGGGATGAAATCGTCGCTGTTGACGATATTTACGGCGGGGCGTACCGACTTTTCACCCACGTTTACGAAAAACTGGGAATAAAAGTTAACTACGTTGATGCCACCGAAGTGGAAAATGTAGCAAACGCCGTTTCAAATAAAACAAAGCTGATTTGGATTGAATCGCCTACCAATCCAACTTTGAAAATTTCAGACATCGAAGCTATTTCGAAAGTTGCAAAAAGCGTAAATGCGCTTTTGGTTGTTGACAACACTTTCGCTTCGCCAATTGCACAAAAACCAATTGATTTGGGTGCCGATATCGTGATCCACAGCGGAACAAAATACATCGGTGGACATTCCGATTTGGTTGCTG
>DASSWN010000149.1:0-26535 GCA_035704905.1 Flavobacteriaceae bacterium | reverse complement strand
GAAAACGATGGGGTTTTCCAGTCATTTCTTCAAACCGATGCGGCCATTAATGCCGGCAATAGCGGTGGCGCGTTGGTGGATACACAAGGAAAACTGATTGGTATCAACACGGCCATTACTTCCCAAACCGGCAGTTATATTGGCTATTCATTCGCCGTTCCCAGCAACACCGTTCGAAAAGTAGTGGAAGATATTTTGGAATATGGCGATGTGCAACAAGCGATTTTAGGCGTTCGCGGAACCGTGATGAACAGCTTTTTGGCCAAAAACTTTGATTTGGGGGTTTCACAAGGATTTTATGTGGCCGGTGTTGATGAACAAAGTGGGGCGAAAAAATCCGGACTGAAAGAAGGTGATGTCATCCTGAAAATTGATGATGTTCGAATCACAAAATTTGCGGACCTTACCGGTTATCTTGTTACAAAACGTCCGAAAGATGTGGTAAAAATCACTTATTTGCGCGATGGCGATCAGAGGGAAACTAATGTTACTTTGGTCGAATATAAATCATTTGCCATTCAAGAAATTGGTTTGGAAATCACCAATGCTTCCGAAGAAGAATTGGCCCAGCACCATACCGACTACGGCGTGAAAATCAGTCGCGCGTTGAACCCAACCATGGAAGCGGAAAACCTTATAGGGATTATTATCACCGAAATCAATCAACAACCTGTGCACGATGTGGAAGAAGTCAAGAAAATTATTCGCGGCACAAATTCGAAATATCCGTTGAGCATTACATTCGCCGGTACCAATGGCGAGAAAAAAACCTTTATTTTTCGGTAATTTGTGGGTTTGTGAATCGGTGAATTGGTGAATTAGTGAGTAGGTGAATCAGTATTATTCGCCCATTTATTTTTAACTTATTCACTCATTAATTCATTCCCTTATTCACTCATTAACTATTCACTCATTCCCGCATTCACTTATTCACTTCAAACATTTATGTGACAAAAAATTTCCCCAATAGGGTTAAAAACAATACTTTTGCAGCAACAATTTTAAACTTTAACAAAACACAACACCTTCAAAAAAATGGGGCAAAACGAAGTTTATGAAAAGGAATTGGCTTTCCAAGCAGATCGCCGGAAAGCAACCGTTGAATTCATTAAAACCATCAACGATTTATGGTACGACAAATCCATTGAACTGGTTCTTTTCAAAAACCAATTGATCGACCGGAACGTCAGTGAAATCATCAATTTGCATGAATATGCCGGAGAATTTGTTCAAAAACCTATTTCTATCTTTGATTCTGTGGAAATAGCGCAGGCAATCCAGTCGTTAGATCTTCCGCCGGCAAAATTGGACATCGGAAAACTTACCTACGAATATCATTTGGAAGATGACAAATACAACAATGTAACCGCATTTGTATCGAACAAACTTTCCGATGCCAAAAATTATGGACAAGTGAAACCAAAAGATGTGGTTCTTTATGGTTTTGGGCGAATTGGCCGTTTATTGGCCCGTGAGTTGATGGCGCGAACCGGGAAAGGGAGCCAGCTTCGTTTACGCGCAATCGTAACCCGTGGAAAAATAGACCAAACCGTTTTGGAAAAAAGGGCGGCCCTTTTGCGAAGTGATTCGGTACATGGAAATTTCTCCGGAACCGTTGCGGTCAATACCGAAAACAGTTCGTTGATCGTAAATGGAACCACCATTCATATGATTTCGGCCAACAATCCGGAGGAAATCGATTATACTTCTTATGGGATTCATGACGCGTTAATCATCGACAACACTGGTGCTTTCCGTGACCACGAAGCTTTGAGCAGGCACTTGACTTCCAAAGGAGCCAGCAAAGTTTTGTTGACCGCGCCGGGAAAAGGTGTTCCGAATATTGTTCATGGGGTGAACCAGAAAGATTACGATCCGGACAAAGTGAACATTTTTTCGGCCGCTTCGTGTACCACCAACGCGATTACCCCGGTTTTGAAAGCAATTCAAGATTCTTTGGGCGTGGAACACGGACATTTGGAAACCATTCACGCCTATACGAACGACCAGAATTTAGTGGATAATATGCACAGCAAATACCGTCGTGGTCGCGCTGCAGCATTGAACATGGTAATTACCGAAACTGGTGCGGGACAAGCAGTTACCAAAGCTTTGCCGGTTTTTGACGGAAAACTGACCTCAAACGCAATTCGTGTGCCGGTACCAAACGGTTCATTGGCTATTTTGAATTTAACCCTCGAGCGCGAAACTTCGGTGGACGGCATCAATGCAATTATGAAGAAATATGCCTTGGAAGGCGATTTAGTGGAACAAATCAAATATTCATTGGACAATGAACTGGTTTCTAGCGATATTGTCGGCTGTTCCGCCCCTTCAATATACGACAGCAAAGCAACAATTGTGAACGCCGGCGGAAAAAATGCCATTTTGTACGTTTGGTACGACAATGAATATGGCTACAGCCATCAAGTGATGCGCTTGGCGAAATATATTGCCAAAGTGAGAAGATACACATATTATTGATTCTTTTTGAATAAAATCTGTTTTCTAAAAACCGTCTTTTAAGGCGGTTTTTTTGTGAGTTTGTTTAGGGTTTGAATGCTGGATCATGAAGAATCCGGAAAATTTTATAAATTTGAGGAAAACCATAAAATCAATGCAGTTCAAAAAATGAAATATGTCATTTTCACCTTCCTTTTCATTTCATCATTCATCTTGAATGCCCAAAACTATATCCGTGAAGGAAATGGGGATTACAACAAGGTTTTATACACTTGGGATGGAAAATATTTGAGACAGGGAAAAGGAAAATATGAAACGGTTTTGTTTACCTCAACCGACAAATACATACGTCAGGGCAAAGGAGATTACAACCCGGTCTTGGCGACTTGGGACGGTAAATACCTGCGGCAGGGAAATGGAGATTACAATACAGTACTTTATACGTGGGACGGAAAATATTTGAGACTGGGAAAAGGCGATTATGAAACGGTGATTTACACAAAAGATGATCATTATATTCGGCAAGGAAAAGGAGATTACAACAAAATTTTATATACAATTTCTGGGGAAATACCCATTGAAATATTGATTTTTGCGATTTTATAATCTTTTTTGGACAAAGATGCTCCGGAATTAAGTATTCGCCTGCCTGAAAATAAAAGGAAATTGTAGGTGAAGTACGAATGCCACGAAAAAACAATTATCTATTCCCCAAAATGTTTGCTTATGAGCCGGTCTAAAAATAAAACGAAAATGCACGGAAACACCACGGCCATCTCTGAAAAGGAAGATAAGCGGAAAGCGAACAGAAAACTTCGTAAAATTGTAAAACAGCGATTAAAATCACAACATACAGAGTTTCCCCGCCTCCGCGAAGTCTCGAATATTTGGAGTTTCCAAAAAGATGGAAAAAAATACGATGCCTCAATGACCGAAAAAGACTTGAGAAAATAGAAATTACACGCCATAAGTATTTGTGAATCAGATTCTCTAAGTCAAAAGTTTTCAAAAACACCTCTGGATTTTCCAGATAATAATCGATCGGTTTTAGTGTTTTTACGTTGCTTTTTAGCTGTATTAATTCCTTTAAAAACTGAATGTTACTAATTTTCCAAGAATACAGGATCCGCTGGCTAAAACTTTTATATTTCCCTTCCAACTTTATTAGATACGCATCGTTTTCTGCGATTTTCTGCAAGAAAAAATCTACGTTCGCCTCATTGAATAATTTTCTAATTCTTTCGAAATCTGCACTTAAGGCTGCCAGCTTTTTCAAGTTTGAATCCAAGCCACGTTTAAAATACCAAGAATACTCATTAGTATTTTCAATCTTTTGCTTTAAACTCGCATAGTTCAAAATGAGATTGGCAAGACTTGTTTCATTTCTGTTTTTTGAAAATAAACTTTCAATAGGGTTGATTTTCGGTTTCATCATCATCGCATTCAATATTTTTTCAAATCTTTCTTACGCAAGTTTTTTTAAATAGGAAACTACCGCCTTCCAGTCGGCAAAATCTTTTCCCTCGGGACCAAAGAAAATATGTTTCCCCGAGAATTCGCCGGCACCATTTGCTATGCGATCATCGATCAAAAAATCGCCTTTGAGCAAATGTTTGTGGTGCGAAAGAATTAGCCTTTTATGCGCCACGTCGGGTAAATAATTTTTAACCCATTCCAATTTATCGGTCCAGGCAGATGCGTTTTTCCAGGGCGCGGTGGACAAAATATAGGTGTCAAAATTTTTGCATAACCATTTATAGCCTTCAATAGCGCCTTCATAAGGTTCCATTAATGCAAAAATGCCAGGAACTTCGTCCAAGTTTTCTTGATATTTTTTGTATTCTTCCTTCGAAATTTTATCGATACCTGATTGAAAATTCACCAAAACGCCGTCCATATCCACGAAAACAGTTTGCTTTTTTTTCATCCTTTTAAGGTCCAATAACTCCTTGTAATTCTTTGTATGTCGCACTACTTCTTCGCAAAAGCCCCTTGAAATTGCATCGCTCATATATTCAGGTCCACTAAATTCGTCCACCCCAAAAACTTCTCGTTTACGATTAACTTGATCCATATATTCCTGAGATAGAAAATTTCCTTTATCCGAAATTTCTTTTGCCATAAAGAGCCCTTCTTCCCCAAAAAGAGCGCGCTGCAGATTATTTACCTGAGAAGAAAAATCGGCGGGCGTCCGTTGTATTTCCCGCAGCGCCTCGATTTCATATTCCGTTAGATAATTTTGATAGTTTGCTAGGATTTCTCCGATGGTCATTGTTTTCATACTAATTTTTTTAGGTTGGCAAATGCCATATTATTCATTAAATAATTTATTTTTTCTTTGGAAAGCCACTTCATTCTGTGGTAAAATTGAAATTCACGAACGTATATTTTTCGGTTCTTTTGAAAGTCATTTGAGAATTTTCCTTTACTAAAGTAGTCTCTTTGGCAACCAGGTTTTTAATTTCATCTTCGGATAAATCAATCACATCTTGGTTAAAAAAATAACACTTTCCGCATAAATTCCGCTCCAAACCCACTTTTCATATACGACTTCATATTTTCCAAGATTGGTTTCAAAATGTGCGATGATATTGGTTCCTTGCTCCACGGGTAATTCTTTGAATTTTTCTGACATTGTTCTTGTTTTTATTATGAATTAAAAAAAATTGAGTTCCTTGCATACAAAACGGCACCGCAATAATCACGTTGGTTTCATTTCGAAAACCTTCAGATTTAGGCAGAAAGTTTGTATGCTTTCTTTACTAAAAAACATCACAAATCGTAAATAAATAAAAACAGAGATAAGCATATTTTTCCTAAAAGTAGGCTCATTGTTTTAGCACCTTCGCCTGTTTGGGCAGGTTGCTATCACTTTGCTGTGATTCGTAATGAATTTCAAAGATAGCATTTATTTTTGGATTTTCACCCTTAAACACAAAAAACAGTGCGGCATTTTAAGAGTAATGCAAAAATTATATTCAGAAAATAATTTTAGTAATGAAAAATCCAGCCTAAAATCCTGCTTGGAAACAAATTCAAAAAACACTTTCTCAATCTCTCTTTAAAATCGTAATTTCGCGAATTTCAGAGAAATAAAGGCATCGGCATTTTAAGCAATTACAATATGCGAGGATTCCTGCCGTTTTGGAAGCAATGAAGACCCCAGATTTATTAATTTTATGAAAGAGATTTTCACCCTTTTGTTTTGTTTCACGCTGTTGTGCGCCAATCCTCTTTTTGCCCAAGATTCCACTGCGGTTGAAAATAGCATAAACCATCAATTTGATCTATTGATGAAAAATTCAAACAATTACAAACAGTACGAAGTGGTGCGGACAGCAGAATTGGTTCAACTACAGAAAAACACCCAGGAAGAAATTTCAAATCTGGAAAATGAAATCACAACCAACAAAACGCGCATAAACGAACAAAAAAAAGAAATTTCAGAATTAAAAAACTCACTTTCCAAATCGGAAGAAAACCTTCAACATGCTACGCAGTCAAAAGCCGAAATTGCCTTTTTGGGAATTCCGATGGAAAAAAACCTCTACCGAACAATTACGTGGGGGATTATCGTTCTTCTTGCCATCGCACTTTTTGTTTTCATTTATAAATTCAAAAACAGTCATGTTCAAACCAGGGAAGCCCAGAGAAATTTGAACGATTTGGAAATCGAATTTGACGAATACCGAAAAACAGCTCTGGAAAAACAACAAAAATTGGGAAGAATGCTTCAGGACGAACGCAACAAAGCTGTAAAACCCGGGCCAAAATAACCGCAACGGATTAAAATCTTTTTTCTTCTTATAGAACATAGAACTCATGCGTATCGATATCATCACCGTGGTTCCGGATATTTTGAAAAGTCCCTTCGAAGCATCCATTTTGAAACGTGCCATTGAAAAAGGCTTGGTAGAAATCGAATTGCACAACCTGCGCGATTACGTCACCGACAATTACAAACAAATCGATGACTATCAGTTTGGTGGCGGCGCGGGAATGGTGATGATGATCGAACCCATCGACAAATGCATTTCACATTTGAAAAACCAGCGCGATTATGACGAAATCATTTATATGACGCCCGATGGGGAAACGCTCAATCAATCTTTGGCCAATCAACTTTCACTGAAAGGCAACCTCATCATACTTTGCGGTCATTACAAAGGCGTGGACCAACGTGTGCGCGATCATTTTATTACCAAGGAAATTTCCATTGGTGATTATGTGCTTTCGGGCGGCGAACTGGGCGCGGCGGTGCTTTGCGATGCGATTATTCGTTTGATTCCGGGGGTTTTGGGAAACGAAACCTCTGCCCTCACCGATTCGTTTCAAGACAATTTGCTGGCACCGCCCATTTACACCCGACCTGCGGATTACAAAGGTTGGAAAGTTCCGGAAATATTGACGAGCGGAAATTTCGGAAAAATCGAAGCTTGGCGCGAAGAAAAAGCTTATGAACGAACCCAAGAAAAACGCCCGGATTTGTTGGAGTGAATAGTTGCGGTTTTCAATTCAACCTGGGGTCGCCAAGCGTTTCTTGCCGTTCAATTTTTTCAATGCTAATGGAAAGATAGCCCAGTTCATCCACCACTTTTCCGCAACATAAAAAAATGCCTCTGCTGCGAATAGGATATTTTTTCGCAATCTTCGGAAAATGCACCGCATCGAAAATTGTTCCGGTTTCATCATAAAAAGTAGAGAAATACATATAATCGCCATTCACCGTCGAAGTTCGTTTGACGGTAATCAGATTTCCGTAAATTTTTACCCGTTTCTCCACATATTTGTTCAAATCGGCTGCCCGAACAGCGGGTTGCAACGGATTTTTTAAAAGTCGGAAATGATCGGACAAGGAAAACCCCAACAACTCCATTTCATCAAAAGCATCAACGAGTTCGGAACATTGAAATTCCGGCAGTTCAAAATTTTTATGTTGAGTTTGGAACAAAAAGGCTTGATTTGTTTTTTTCTTCAATTTGTTCCATTTAAAATAGGCTTTCCAGAGCAAATGATATTTATTTTTTCCCGAAGAGCAAGATCGAAATGCCTTGATTTTTATTAATAATGTCAGTTGGTCCAGCGAAATATCCACCCGGTCCATAAAATCGGATAGCGAAGCAAAAGTTCCAAAAAATTGTCTGTTTTCAATAATTTGTCGAATCGTTTTGGTTTCGAGTTCTTTGATATAGCCCAATCCCAAATAAACCTCCTTTCCTTCAATTACGGTGGGGTGATCGCTTTTATTGATACAAGGCGGATGAACCGTTCCACCGCATTTTTTGATTTCTTGCAGATAGGTTTCTACAGAATAAAATCCGCCGCCATTGTTGAGCGCCGCAACCATAAATTCCAATGGAAAATAGCATTTCAAATACAAACTTTGGTAGCTTTCCACGGCATAGGATGCCGAATGCCCTTTTGGAAACGCATAGCCCGCAAAAGACTGGATTTGTTTCCAAACTTCTTCCACCAATTTGTCGGGGTAATTTTTCGCTTTGCAATTCTCTCGGAATTTTTGTTCCAGTTCGGCTATTTTTCCTTTGGAAGTTTTCTTCCCACTCATTCCACGACGCAAGATGTCGGCCTCGTCCAATGTTAATCCGGCAAAAGTGTGGACGACCTTCAACACATCTTCCTGATAAACCATCACTCCATAAGTATCTTCCAAAATTTCATACAAAACAGGATGCGATTGTTTTCTGCGCTCCAGATTCCGATGCCGCCGGATGTATTCTTCTTTCATTCCCCCATTGGAAACCCCCGGACGAATAATGGAGCTTGCCGCCACCAAATTCAGGTAATTATCGGTTTGCAATTTTGTGAGCAATCCGCGCATTGCCGGCGATTCAATATAAAAAACACCCATACAATCGCCTGTTTTCAGCAATTGATTTATGTTCTGATCGTCCATAAAAACCGATACATTTTCAATATTTTCTATGTGGGCGTCGGGTTGATTTTGTTTGATTATTTCAATTGCATCGATAATTTTTGGCAATCCGCGTTGGGCGAGAATATCAAATTTATGAATTCCCACCTCTTCGCTGATATTCATATCAATTTGAAGCGTTCGGAAACCTTTGGGCGGCAAAAAAGTGCCCGAAAAGTTATAAACCGATTTTTCCAGAATAACAATACCACTGGAATGAACACTAAGATAATTGGGAAAGCCTTCGATTAAACCGCTGTATTTCAACACCAGTTTTTCCAGTTCTTCCAATTGTTCATATTGGAAATAGCCCGAAGAAAGTTTATCGATATTTTCCTTTGGCAAGCCAAAAACTTTTCCCAGTTCCCGCGCCACCGCCCGACGTTTAAAAGTAACATAAGTGCCCATCAACGCAGTGTTTTCGTATTTTGAAAAAATATAAGTAGTCACATCGTTTCGGTCTTTCCATGAAAAATCAATATCAAAATCGGGAGGGGAATTTCGAAATGCGTTGATAAAACGTTCAAAAAACAAGTTCAGCCTAATGGGATCAACTTGGGTGATTCCCAAAATATAGGCAACGATGGAATTGGCGCCGCTTCCCCGCCCAATAAAGGGATAGTTTTTGGATTTTGCATATTCCACAATATCGAGATTAATGAGAAAATAGGAAGTGAATTTCAGTCCTATAATCGCATCCAATTCTTTCTTTACGCGCGCAAAAACTTCCTCGGAAGCATCGGGATAGCGCTGTGGCAAATTGGCATAGCACAAATCTTTCAGTCGTTTTTCGTCACTTTCCAAACTTTCGCCAAAAACCTGTAAATTTTGATTGCTGCTGTTTTCATGAAATTGGAAATCCACATGGCAACTTTCCATAATTTGCCGTGTATTTTCCATAATGTGTGGAAAATCTTGAAATTCGGAAACAAGTTTTTCAACGGGGACCATTTGTTCGGAAATAGCGCCTTGTTCATTCCCGGGAAGTTTACTTAAAAGCGTGTTCAAACCGATGCAGCGCAACAAGCGGTGAGCATTGAAATCTTTTTTGTTCCGAAAACTTACCGGTTGCAAAATGACTAGTTTGTCCTTCATTTTTCGATATTCTGAAAAATGCAATTTTGCAATATCGGCTATAGAAATCCCGATAAATTCATTTTCGGCAAAAGAAATTTTCTTTTCGGAAACCACTTTTTCAAAAGGAAAAATCACATAGCAATCTTTCAAAGAAGAGGCCTCGTTTTCAAATTCTTTATGATGATGAAGATGATGGGACAAATGCTCGTTCAACTGAACAAAACCCGTATTGTTTTTGGCAATTCCCACATATTGCTGCTTTATGCCGTTCCGAAAATCAATACCAACCAACGGATTTATATCAAAACTTGGAGCCAGTTTCACAAATTCCAAGCAAGCCGAAGTGGAATTGATATCGGTTATCACCAGCGAATTCACTTGATTTCGACATGCCAATTCGCATAGATCGTTCACCGAAAAAGTTCCATAGCGAAGTGAATAATACGTGTGGCAATTAAGATACATTTTCTATTCTTTTTTGGAAAAATTCCATTTATTGGAAAAAATCCAAAATTAGAAAAAATATGGGGAATCCGGATACGTGATTTTGAAAAAAGTTATTAAGAAAAAATAGTTTCCCGCAGATATCGCGGATTCGCGCAGAAAAAAAAGTTCAATGATTTTATGGCATTAGAAATTTTGAAATCTGAAAAAATTGGTGTGAACGCTTGTTTGAATCTTTCTCTAAAACTGTGAGAGAAAAGCTGAAAAATGCTTTCGAAAAGAGCTTTATAAATCAACAGAAAAAACAGTTTCCCGCAGATATCGCTGATTCGCGCAGAAAAAAATTCAATGATTTTATGGTATTAGAAAATCTTGAAATCCAAAAAAATCGGTGTAAACGCTGTTTTGAATCTTTCTCTAAAACTGTTCAAGGAAATTTCAAGGGCACTAAATCTGCCATGGAATTTGCTTTGATGATTTTTCCCGTTTCCCCCATAAAATAAACTTCAATAGGCGCATTTTGTTTGGTTTCATATTCCAAGATGGCTTGCCGGCAACCACCACAAGGCGAAATCGGCTCGTCCACCACGTCTTCCAATGATTTTGCGGAAATGGCGATACGCAGAATTTTTGTGTTGGGAAATTTGGCACCGGTGTAATAAATGGCGGTTCGCTCGGCACAAAGTCCGGAAGGATAAGACGCATTTTCCTGATTGCTGCCAGTGATTGTTTCTCCATTTTCCAATAAAATGGCCGCGCCAACTTGAAAATTGGAATACGGGGCATAGGCTTTGTCGCGGGCCATAAAAGCTTCTTGCATCAGTGTTTGAACGGAATTAGGAAGTTCCTGTAAATTATCAAATACTTGAAAAGTCGCTGTTATGGTTTTTTCAATCATCTTTCCCCGGAACATTTTTTTATAGAACGCAGATGACACTGATTGAGCTGATTATCGCAGATCAAAAGGCATATTTTAATCATAAAAATCCGCATTATCTGTGTTCTATTTCCCTTTAATACTCGTCATATTCGTCCCCAAAATTGAAACTCAAACTAAACCTCAAAGTTCCTTCCAAAGGATTTTTCGTGGCTGCTGTTGAGAACAAATAGGAAACATCCAAATTAATGGTCGTATATCGGAAACCAGCGCCAAGTGTGAGAAACTGCCGGAAACCTTTTACTTCACTTTCGTGAAAATAGCCCAAACGGAAAGCAAAACTGTCGGCATACCTGTATTCCGCACCAACGGCATAGGTGAATTCTTTCAATTCTTCACTAAATCCGTTGGGAGCATCGCCCCAAGAAGAGAAAATCGCCCCAAACTCGTTGATATCGTTGTATTCTTCGACGGCCGCATAGCTTTCATCCGGATCGATTTCCCCGTTTCCGTTAATATCGGTAGGCTCTATCGGTGTCGGAACCAGCAATTTATTGAATTCAATATAGGTACCAATGGTGTTGGAGCCATCCAAAATAAAATCAAACCCCGCACCAGCCTTGAAATTGGTAGGAATAAAATTCTCCGAACCCGCTTCGTCATATTTTATTTTTGGGCCAATATTGGAAATATTCACTCCGCCACGCCAACGTCCATTAAAATCATTGTAGGCAATTTCTTCGCTTTGATAAAAAGCCGAAACATCCACTGCGAACGAATTGGCTGCGGAAGCATCGCCGTTCAGACCCACGATTTCCAATTGGGACCGGATATAGCGACCGGTAACCGCCATGGAAAATTCATCGCTCAACCGAAGTGCGTACGAAAGGTCCAACGCAAATTCGTTTGGTTTCACTTCACGCGGAATATCTTGCGGCGTTTCCCGAAGGTAAATCGAACCCAAGCTGAAATAACGCAAACTTCCGGCAAAAGCACTTCGCTCGTTGATGCGGTTGTAATACGTCAAAGAACCCAAATTCATATCGGCGACCAATTCCCGCAAATAGGGCGTATAGGAAAGCGCAACCCCTTGTTTGTCTATGGAAAATGCATATTTGGCGGCATTCCACTGTTGTGAAAAAGCATCGGCGGGTGTGGCAACGCCCTGATCACCCAAACCGGAAGCGCGCGCATCGCCCGAAATCAGCAGAAAGGGACCGGCCGTGGTGATGGTTCGCTGCGATTCTTGGGCAAGCATTTTGTTTCCGAGTAACAAAGTGGTAATCAACAGAAAGGGTGTTAATTTTCTCATAGTTTTATTTAAGTTTGCAAATATATGTTTTTATTCGATTTTACAAGATGACCAGTTTTTCAAATTTCTCCACCTTATCATTTGTTAACGTTGATTTCACGGTTAACTTATAAATATAAACCCCTTTTCCGATGGAATCGCCAAAATCATCTTTCCCGTTCCAAGTAATTTCACGAGAAAGAAACCCGTTGGTGGTAATGAGTTGATTTTTGGTCCAAACAACTTTTCCGGTTACAGTGAAAACCTGCACTTGCACCTGAAGAGGTTCATACGGGCGGTTGTGATTGAACCAGAATTCGGTATAATTATGAAAAGGATTTGGGTAATTCAGCACATGGGTGATTTTCAAGTCGTCATCGCTGGCAACCACAAACTGAATTTCGGCTGTGGAAGAATTGTTGTAAACATCCCATGCTTTGAAGGTTAACGTATGTATTCCGGGATCGAGATCGCGCAATTTGTAAAAAACACTTCCTTGGGTATAATCGTCAACCTCGGTTTCATAATAATCGTTCACCACATACGGATTCGTTTCGTCGCCATCCAAAATCGCGACAAGGTCATGCCCAATTCCGCTTGCGGTATTTATTCCATTTTCATCGGCCAATTTCACCAACAAAAATGGCGATTCGTTCGTAATTCCACCCGACACAAAATTCTCGTCATTCATAAATAATTTTATTTCCGGCCCGAGATTATCTTCCGGGGCGTTTTCATTGATTCCACCCACCAGAATTGCGTTGTTATAGCCTGTTTGGTCTTCGAGTTCTTGGTTTTTTTCAGAATAAAAACTAATGCGCCCCGTTCCTACGGGAATACTGATGTCTTTTGGTACGACAAAATCGAATTCAAAAAGTCCGTTCGATACGGAAGCTTTTCCCCTAAAAATTATTTCGCCCAAGGTGGTAAATTCAAAAACCCCTTGTCCGTTATTATTCAAGGTTTGGCGATCGATGCGTTTATCAAAAATAGTAGTGGAAAGAATTCCATTATAATTAGAAAGTAAGGCACCGCTTGGAGTCGTTACTTTTCCGGCTATTTTTACATGATCAAGTGCTTTCAACGTGTCCATACTTTGTGTAACGGGAATATCATTGATAGCAGTTAAACTTATTTTGGGTTGCGGCAGGGCCAGTTTCATCGCCGGATCGCCAAAAAAGAAAACCACACGCTTGCTGGTTCCGCCCATTGCATTTTTTGCTTTGCGCAGTGCTTCGGCCACGGAATCATCGTTGTTGAACAAAAAATCGGGGAGAGCCAAATTAAAACTTGTACCGCCACCAACACTTACCGAACGTACGGTGGCAATCGAGGCAACCGCACCCGCATTCTTTTGCCACAAAATATTTTCACCGCCGGTTGGATGAAGCGGGTTATCGAATTTCGTGAATTCGCAAGTAATGATCACAAAAACATTGTACTTGTTCACATTTGTCCAACTTTCAATATCGGTATTCGTTATAATGCGCTCTTGTGCGAGGGCATCTTCCCCTCCATGTCCCAAATAATTAATGACAGAAGCACCTACTTCAATAGCCTCGGAAATATCTTCGTTCACTTCCGGATAGCGCTCTCCGCCCGAAGAAGAAACCTGCTGATAGGCATCGCTCAAAATTTTATATACGTTAATGAAGGGGACATCTTCCGAGATTTCATCGCCCAAATTGTTCAAATTTACCTGCAGGCCAAAACCACCCGAACCGCTTTCATCGGCGTCGTCTGCAATAAGCACAAAGTTGTTGCGCCAACTTCCATAGGATTCCTTTTTCTCGTAATCGATGATTTTGTCCACCATGGTTTCCGCCAGTTGTAAATTATCGGCAAGTATTCTACCCACAGCAATATCGGCTTTATCATTGGTCATTTTTCCTTCGTTGCTGTCCATCATTCCATAAAAATCATCGGATGGAAAGGAACTTTCGCCTATTCGAAAACTTTCCAAGCTTTCGTAAGTTGGCACCATATTATTATTGCCTTGCAGCCGGTTTTTGTAATCAACCGAGCCATCACCGAACAAACAGAGGTATTTCACCTTTCGGTTTTCAGAAGAAGCATTGTCATAAACGTATTTCACGAAATTTCGGATCGCGACAATGTCTTGTTTCCCTGAACTGAATTCTTGATAAATTGTTTCCAACAAAACCACTTTCACATTCAAACCATCTTTTTGCCGGCGATATTCCGCCAATCGGTTTGCTTGTTGCGATAAGGTGGAATTGGTGATAATGAGATAATCAATATCTTCAAATTCGCCTTGGGCATTTTCAAAAATGCTTCCTTTCAGATTCTGATTTTGAACCTGGGTGTTTCCATCGGTTTGAGGAAAATAATAATCGGAAGGTGAAATGGCTACATATTCGCGCGCCTCGCCCAAAACCGCTTTGAACGAAATGGAATTGTTTCCCGAATTGGAAATTGTGGTAATATTCGCCGGATCGGTAACATCCCAAATTTGTGAAATATTGGCGGTATTTTGAAGCCTATATTCAGCGATTCCAGATAAGGTAGCAGCAGCATTCAAACGAAAATCGAATTGCTTTTGGCCCGCGATCAAATTCCTTTTTGCGGCCACACTAATATAATCCAAATAACCAACGCTGGACGGAGAACCGCCGTTGTGGTAGGTCAAATCCACCGTAACCGTTTCAGAAGTTGCCGGAACGTTTTCCGCCAACGTATTGCCAAACGCATATTGCGTATCGGTTATTTTTTCAAATGTCATCGTTCCAATACTTGCTCCATTGACGGTGGCTTCCATGGAGGTTTGTACTTCCGCCGTGGCTGCGGCCAGCACTTTCACCGTCATCGGTTCACCGGAAACAATATTTTCAAAATCAAATTCATAACTCTGCTGGTTTTCAATATCGAAGCGGTCGCCAAACCAACGCCTTCCAACTTTTACCAAACTGTAATCATCCTTTTCGTAAAACTGATAGTCGTCGTACGAATCGATGGTGGTGGTGGCATTTCCTGACGGTTGCGTGAAGGGGAAAATCCGCAAACCATTGCCACCATCGGCCGTGATATAATAATAAGAGCGTTCGGCATATAAATTCAGGTTCGTTTTGTTTTCCTCGCTGTAACCCGTTATTCCTTTCCCGTAAAACAAAATATAATCGCCGCTGTCGAAACTTCCATCATTTCCACCAACGATTTGTATGGATGTTTGTGGCGGATCGTAATTATGGTTTTCACTATTCAGCAACGGCAACATTTCGCCCCCATGCCCAACTATTTTCAGTTTGTTCGGATTGATGTTGGAAACGTTCATTCCCAAGCTCTGCAAAAAACTTCGCGTCAATTTATAAACACCTGTTTCTTCCACATAGAATCGAAACCATTCGCCGCTGGAAAAAATGGAATTGCCAATTGGCGGCGTGGACGATTGATGAAACGCCCTTCCCGAAACATGTTGATAGGAAATGGAAAAAGAAGTGATTTTTTTATAAATTCCCTGGTCGTTTATAATGGGGCTTAGTTTTAAAACAGCAAACAATTGATCGCGGCCATGCTGTGTGGAAAGTTTAAATTCGACCTGTTTTGGAATTTTTTTCAGATCGATATTTTTCAATAAATTCTTGGATATTGGCTGAAACGTGATGTCATGCAGTTTGCCACCCGAAATATAATTTTGCGCTTTCCACTGCGTTGTATAAAAAATAATTTTATTTTCGTAATCGAAATCGAACTGACGCCCATCGAAACCCGGAACGAAAACGGATGAATTTTCCACTTGGGATATTTCTTTTTGATCGACCCATTGAATTGTGAATTTTTTTTGTTGTGCCCGGCCAATCAAGACCGTTAGAATAAATAAAAAAGCAAGTTGTGTTTTCATTACGAGGTTAACGTTTCATTGGGATTTATAGTATAGAAAAGCGGCAAAAGTAATTATTTCCCATTTTGAAGATACTATTTTCTTGAGGCATACGTTTAAAGAACCGAAAGCACCTGTGGCCAATTACTAAAATTTTAAAATAAACTTGGTAAGTTCAAGTTAATTACTATATTGCGAACCCAAATTTTAAAAAACAAAATTGCGGATATGAGAGTTAAAATTGCCTTAAAATCCTTTTCTGCCGCGGTGGCAGCCTTAGCTGTTGTCGGATGCAACAACTCACGCGACTATGATGGAATTTCCCGCGGAACAGGTTGGGACATCGATGAACAATACAAAACCGATTATGAAGGTCAAGAAGCAGGCCCCGGTTTGGTTTTTATCGATGGCGGAACATTTACAATGGGACGCGTGGAAGACGATGTAATGCATGATTGGAACAACACCCCAACCCAACAGCATGTTCAATCTTTTTATATGGATGAAACCGAGGTTACCAATTTAATGTACCTCGAATATTTGGATTACTTGAAAAAAGTATATCCTCCTTCAGAACAACGCTATTCCGCGATTTATATGGGAGCCGTTCCCGATACATTGGTTTGGGCAAACCGATTGGGATACAACGAACCGCTAACAAACAATTATTTACGTCATCCTTCCTACCAAAATTACCCAGTTGTGGGCGTAAGTTGGATACAAGCCACGGAATACAGCCAATGGCGAACTGACATGGTGAATTTACGCTTAATGATCGAAGAAGGCTATATCGCAGAAGAAGCAAAAACAAAACTGGAAGCCGGGCAAACCTTCAACACCGCAACTTATTTGAACGCACCGACTATGACTTTGGGCGGGAAAGATTCCTTGACGAGAGGCGGAAGCGCATCGCAACGGATCGCCGAAAATAGTGAAGACAGTACCGGACTTTATCTTCAAAGAAAAGATGGCGTTCTGCTTCCAGATTACAGGCTTCCAACCGAAGCGGAATGGGAATATGCCGCATTGGCAATGGTAAGCAACCGGGAATACAACGCTTACCGTGGCAAGAAAAAATACCCATGGGACGGGATGTACCTTCGTTCCGGGGACAAAGGACAAAAAGGGGATTTGCTGGCAAATTTCAAATTGGGCGATGGTGATTATGGCGGAATTGCAGGCTGGAGCGTTGATGGCGCAGCCATTACCAACGAAATCAAATCATACCCACCGAATGCGTTTGGCCTATATGATATGGCAGGAAACGTTGCCGAGTGGGTGGCCGATGTATATCGCCCCATTGTGGATGATGAATTCAACGATTTCAATTATTACCGAGGGAACGTTTACATGAAATACGCGATCAAAGAAGATGGCACCGTGGAAATTATTTCAGCCGAAACCATGGCATTTGATACCCTCCCCAACGGAAGTTTGGTAGCACGGGTTCTTCCCGGGGAAATCAAGCAAGTGCCGATTGATGAAAATGAAACCTATCTGCGGACTCAGTTTTCAACAAGTGATAACCGCGATTTCAGGGATGGCGACAAGGCTTCTTCCCGTTATTATTACGAAGATGAACTTGCAGGGGCACAACGTATGTACAATTCACCCCAACCACAAGTCCAAGTGGATAGCACCGGAAAGCTAATTCGTCAATATGATGAGAGCAACAAGCGAACCACATTGATTGATAACGAGGTTCGTGTTTTCAAAGGTGGTTCTTGGAAAGACAATGCCTATTGGTTGGATCCGGCCACAAGAAGGTTCTTCCCACAAGACAGAGCTACGAATTATATCGGTTTTAGGTGCGCGATGTCGCGGGTGGGTAGTTCAGCGAACAAAAAAGGAAATACCGCTCGTAACTAAAACAATTGGAAAATATTATTAAAAAAGCCCTTCTTTAAGGGCTTTTTTTAATCGTATTTTTACTGAAATTGTTCAAAAATCCAATAGGTTGGAAATTTACTTAAAACCATGCTCAAATAGTCTTTTATGAAAATAACCGAATTGCACCGTTTATTCTTGCAAAACAAAGGAGTTTCCACCGATACCCGAAAAATTGAGGAAAACAGTATTTTCTTTGCCTTGAAAGGTGAAAATTTCGATGGCAACCTCTTCGCGATCCAAGCCATGGAAAAAGGCGCTTCTTTTGCAGTGGTTGATAAAATTGTTACTCCACACGAGGGTTTAATAAAAGTTGATGACGTTCTCCAAACGCTTCAAAAATTGGCCAATTTTCACAAGAAATATTTGAATATTCCCGTAATTGCCTTGACGGGAAGCAATGGAAAAACAACTACGAAAGAATTAATCAACGCAGTTCTTTCCAAAAAATTCAAAACGGTTGCCACCAAAGGAAATTTGAACAATCATATCGGCGTTCCCTTGACATTGCTTTCTATGGATTCTTCCACCGAAATCGGTATAGTTGAAATGGGAGCCAATCATCTTGGCGAAATTGCATCCCTTTGTGAAATTGCCCAACCGGATTACGGTTATATCACCAATTTTGGCAAAGCACATTTGGAAGGGTTCGGGGGAATCGAAGGCGTAATTAAAGGCAAGAGTGAACTTTACAATTTCCTGAAAGAAAAAGAAAAAACAATTTTTATCAACTCCGATGATGCTGTGCAAATTCGTCAAGCACAGGGTGCAAAAACCTATACCTTCGGTGAGAATTCGGCTGCCGATTATCCTGTTCACTTTCTTTCGACTGATCCTTTTGTAAAAATGACTTTCGAAAACAGTACTGTTCAGAGCCAACTTATAGGAAAATACAATGCTTCCAATATCGCTGCCGCCATCGCAATTGGAGCTTATTTCGAAGTGCCGCTGTCGAAAATAACAAACGGAATTGAAAAATATGTCCCGGCAAACAACCGTTCCCAAATTATTGAAAAAGGCACAAACCGTATCCTACTCGATGCCTATAATGCCAATCCGACTAGTATGGCCGCAGCATTGGAAAATTTTAATGGCTTAAAAAGCGATAAAGAAAAAGCGCTTATCTTGGGCGATATGTTTGAGGTCGGAGAGCACTCGCGCCGAGAGCATCAGGAGATTGTGAACACTTTAAAGCCCCTGAACTTTAAAGAAATATTTCTATGCGGCGAAAATTTTTCCCTAACAATTGAGGGGCCTAAAATCACAAAACGTTTTAGAACTTTTGAAGATTTAAAACACTACTTATCGGAACACCCAATTTTAAATTCCTTTCTGCTGATAAAAGGTTCGCGCGGAATGCGACTGGAGCGCGTTTTGGAAATTATTTAAGCAGCCTTTGTGTTGAAAATAGGAAGGGATTTCTTTTTTCCGTAATTGAAATCACTAATTTTATGAAAAAGAAAATCCCGACAATTCAGGATTTTGTGGGCGATACTGGGTTCGAACCAGTGACCCCTACCTTGTCGAGGTAGTGCTCTGAACCAACTGAGCTAATCGCCCTAAATTCAAGATTCCATTCTAAAAAAAAGACCCCTGCTTTCACAGGGGTTTGTGGGCAATGAGGGGTTCGAACCCCCGACCCCCTCGGTGTAAACGAGGTGCTCTGAACCAGCTGAGCTAATTGCCCTTCTTGCATAAATGCGGATGCAAATATACATTAAAATCCTGCTTCACAAAATTTATTTGAAAAAAAACAGATGCAGAAGAAAGTATTTTTTTTTAAAGAACGAATATGTGGTTACTCAGGCAATATTTCCGCAACGGTAAACGTGCTTCCACCAACAAAAACCAGGTCATTTTTTCCGGCTTTTTCAAGTGCAGAGAAATAAGCTTCGGAAACCAACGTATAACAAGTTCCGTTTAACTCAAACCGCACTGCGGCCTGCTTGAGCAATTCAGCATTTAATCCCCTTGGAATATTGGGTGCACAAAAATAATAAGAGGCATTCTGCGGAAAAAGAGGCAAAATACTCTCCAAATCTTTATCATTCACCACTCCCATTACAATATGTAATTTATCGAAATTTTCTTCGGAAAGTTGCTGCAGCACGTATTTCAAACCTTCCTGATTGTGGGCTGTGTCGCAAATCACTTTCGGGTTTTTTGTTTGCAGAATCTCCCATCTTCCGCGCAGCCCGGTATTCTTTACCACATTGTTCAAACCTTCGAAAATATTCTTCTCAGAAAGTTTCCATCCCAATGTTTGGGCAACCGCGACGGCCTGCAAAAGGGTTTGTTTGTTTTTCTGTTGATAGGTGCCTGTCAAATCAGAATTGTATTCCGGAAAAATTTCTGTTTCGGCATAGTGGATCGGTGCATTTTTTCCTTTGGCAATTTTTTCGAAAACAGGTGAAATTTCAGGATGGGTTTCCCCGATGACAACCGGCGTTTTCGGTTTAATGATGCCGGCTTTTTCAGCAGCGATTTCCGCTAAGGTGTTTCCCAAAAATTGGGTATGGTCTTTTCCAATATTGGTTATAATTGAAATTTCCGGAAAAATAATATTTGTTGAATCCAGCCTTCCACCGAGACCAACCTCAATAATCGCAATGTCCACTTGATTTTTTGCAAAATAATGAAAACACATACCGACGGTCATTTCAAAAAAAGAAAGCCGATGTTCTTCCAAAAAATCCCTTTGCTCCGCGATAAAATCAATAATCGCGTGATGCGGAATTTCCTTTCCATTTATTTTGATTCGCTCGCGAAAATCTTTCAAATGCGGCGAGGTATAAAGGCCTGTTTTGTATCCGGCTTCTTGGAAAATAGAAGCCAGCATATGACTAACGGAGCCCTTTCCATTGGTGCCGGCAACATGAATGCTTTTGAACGTGTTTTGTGGATTTCCAAGTTTTTCGGCCAACAATTTGCTGTTGGTAAGGTCTTTTTTAAAAGCGACTTTCCCTTGTCGTTGATACATCGGCAATTGCGAGAACATCCACTGCAAGGTTTCATTATAAGTCGTCATTCCGAAAGCTTGAATTCGTAGATAATCGTGCCTACCTGTTTGATGGGTGCGTTCGGATCACTGTTGAATTTGGTAGCCATTGCCGCACGTTTCGCCGGCTCGGTCAGGCACGGATCGGAATTTGTGGTTCCTTTGACCCCCGGGATGGCGCGCATTACGTTTCCTTGGCGATCGACTTCGATTTGAACAACCACAATTCCGGCTTGGTTGCAATCTTGAAGAAAAGTTTTCTTGTTCAATGCCTTTCTTCCGCCCAAACGGTAATTGCCATCGCCATCCAGACCTTTGCCGCTTCCGTAATACGATTTTGCATCCAGGGTACCGTCCGGGTCACCTTTGTTGCCTCCCTGTTTGTCATTGCCGTCCCCTTCTGTACTGCTGCCGTCCTTCTCCGGTCCGTTGATAAGATTTTCCAATGCCGTGGAAGTTTCCTTATCGGGTTTTGGTTCGGGTTTTTTAATCGGTTTTTCTACGACCGGCGTAGGTTTTTCTTCTTTCTTTTTTTCCACCACGGGTGCTTCTTCCGTTTCTTGAGTAATAACTTCTTCGGAATTTATTGTTGGTTTCTCAACAGGTTGGGGAGGTGTAACTTCGGCCGGAGCCGTTTTTACCTCTTCTTGGGAATTTTTCGTTCCCGAACCAACTTCGGAAGTGCCAAAATTTATTGCAATTCCTTTTTCCAAAGGCGGGTCTAAATATTTAAACCCGAAAAAGAACAAAATTAGCAACAAAAACACATATAGCGCGATGGTGACCGCCATTGATTTTTTTTCGTGTTTTGTTTTGAAAAGTGCCATTTTCAATTAATTATTTCGGCTTCACCGCCAATACCAGTTTATACCCATTCCGGTTCGCAATATCCATAACACTCACCGCCTTTTCAACAGGAACACCTTGTTCGGCCCGAAGGATAATCGTGGGCTCTTCAATATCGGATAATTCAGTCCTCAAAATGCTTTCCAAACTTTCAAAATTCACTTTTTTGGAATCCACATAAACTTCCAAATCGTTGGTAATGGACACCGAAACGTTCTGAACATTGGTGGTCTTTCCGGTGGCATTTGGCAACAAAAGGTCCAAGGCTTCGGGGGTGATCGCCGGGGAAGTGAGCATGAAAAATATCAGCAATAGAAAAACGATATCCGTCATGGAAGCCATGTTGAAAGTTGAGCTGATTTTATTTCTTCCTTTTAAATTCATATTAGGCAGGTTCGTTTAAAAGATCTAAAAAGTCAACGGTATTTGCCTCCATTTGGTGCACCACTTTATCGGTTTTTGCTACTAAATGGTTGTAGCAAATATAGGCGACAATACCCACTATCAACCCCGCAACCGTAGTGGTCATAGCTGTGTAAATTCCCTGTGCCAAAAGTCCCATTTGTGCTTGCCCACCACTCATTGCCAATTCATGAAAAGCGATGACCATACCAATAACAGTTCCCAAAAAACCCAACATGGGAGCAGCACCGGAAATAGTCGCCAAAGTGCTTACATTTTTTTCGAGGCTATAGACTTCCAACCTACCGGCATTTTCAATGGATTTGTTTATATCTTCGAGCGGACTTCCAATCATAGAAATACCTTTGGCCGTAAGCCTTGAAATAGGCGAATTGTCTTGTGCACAGCGTATTTTTGCAGCTTCAATATTCCCGTTGAGCACATTATCGCGAATTTGCAACATGAAATTTTTATCGGTTTTGGTGGCTTCCTTTATAGCGAACCATCGTTCAAAATAAATATAAAGAGCAACAAAAAGCAAGACGGCGAGAACTATATTGATAACGGTTCCGGCAAGGCCACTTTCAAAAAATAAATTCCAAAGTGAAAGGGTTTTTTCTTCTTGGAGCAAAGGATCAAGATTCCCGGCAGCTACAGCGAGACTATCTTGTTGGAAGAGTGCTAACATAATTTGGCGATTGTTTATAAATTAACGTGTGAAGTGATTTTTAATTGTTTGTTGTTTTTGGAATATATTGTCATTCAGCGAATATGCATGATTTTCTCACAGTACATGTTCAATAAACAAAAACACTCCTGCCCCCGATAAAAAGCCTAGCAGCGCAAGCCAAGAAACATTTTTCAAGTACCAAATAAAATCAATTTTTTCCATTCCCATCGCGGCTACCCCAGCAGCGGAACCAATAATCAACATACTTCCTCCCGTACCGGCACAGTAAGCAATGAAATGCCACAGAAAAGAATCGGCCGGATATACCGACATGTCATACATCCCCATCGAGGCTGCCACTAATGGAACATTGTCCACAACTGCTGAAACAAAGCCCAATAAAATAATCACAAAATCCTGGTTCGGAAAAGTATTTTGCAACACTTCGGCAAGATAGCGTAAAGTGCCAACGGTTTCACCATTAATGACCCCAAAAACCATTGTTTCCAAGGCAGCCACGGCCATCAGAATCCCCAAGAAAAACAAAATACTTGAGAACTCAATACGGGAAAGGGCTTGCGGTGCAGAAAACATGTTTCTTTTTTCCTCCGAAAAATCTTCTTCCGGATGTATATATTCCGAAACCAGCCAAACAACGCCGAGCGCCAACATCATTCCCAGATAGGGCGGCAAATGTAAAAAGGTTTTGGTGAAAGGAACGGAAAGAATTCCGCCAATTCCTAAGAAGAGCATCGTGCGGCTGCTCAACAATCGTTGTTCATCGGTGTTACTTCTTGTATCTACATCAATATTCCCTTTGAATGGTTTCAAGAATGAAGCAATAAGAAAAGGGACTATAAAACAAATCAAGGCGGGAACCAAAATATCCATGACCAATTTCGATGTGGTTACTTTGTCGGCGATCCAAAGCATGGTCGTGGTCACATCACCGATAGGTGACCAAGCACCACCGGCATTGGCGGCTATGACAATTAATGAAGCATACCAAATACGGTCTTTGGGATTAGCAATTAACTTTCGAAGCACGGTGATCAGAACAATTGTTGCCGTCAGATTATCAATGACTGCGGAAAGAAAAAATCCGATCAATCCCATAATCCATAACAGCTTTCGTTTGCTGGTGGTTTTTACCAGGGTTTTTATAAGGTCGAAGCCCCGGTGGAGATCGATTAACTCCACGATTGTCATAGCACCGATTAAGAAAATAAGTATCTCCGCCGTTTTCCCAAAATGGTGCAACATGGTTTCTTGAAAACCTTCACGTGCTTGTTCGCTATCGTTTAAAAAATTGAAAACCGTCCCATGACTATCCACAATGCTGAACCAACCTTGATGAAACCCCACGGCTAGCAATCCCCACATCACGGCCGCCATAATTAAAGCTGGAACAGTTTTGTCCAATCTAATCGGATGTTCAATGGTTATGGTAAAATAACCCAATACAAATATGAGGATAACAACGATTTCCATCTAAGTTTGGTTCAAAGTTTAAATCAGTTCATGTTGAATTTGAAGAATACGTTTTTTATACAAGTTGCTGCAGCGCAATTTCAAATGCGGTTTTACTAATATTGGTCTTAGAACGGTTGCGCTCATACGTATTTTGAATAGCTTTTTGAATCGTCGAGGAAACGTCGTTAAAAATTGCTTCACCGGTCATTTCCACCCTTCCTTCCATGAAATATGCAAAAACCCGTGCCATTCCACAGTTTGAAATAAAATCGGGAATTAAACTGATGTGTTCATCGGTTTGCTCCATTATAGGGCCGAAAAAGATTTCTTTGTCCGCGAACGGAACATTCGCTCCGCAAGAAACCACTTCCAATTTGTTGTTCATCATAGTAGAAATCTGATCGCGGGTGATCAACCGGGAAGCAGCGCAAGGGGCGAAAATTTCAGCATCCAATTTCCAAATCGAATTGTTTATTTGATTGAAAGGAATCAGGTTTTTTGCCGTAAGCGTATTTCCGGTTTTGTTCAGGTAGAGGTTTCTTATTTCTTCAAAAGAAAAACCTTCTTCTTTTATTAATCCGCCATCACGATCAATAAGCCCTACGATTTTTGCGCCCATTTGCGACAAATAAAAGGCGGCGGCTGATCCCACATTTCCAAAACCTTGAACCACGGCACGCTTTCCGTTGATTTTCCCACCATAAATATCATAATAATGTCGAACCGCTTCGGCAACACCAAAGCCGGTGATCATATCTGCCACTGAATATTTTCGCGAAATATCGGGTGAATAGTTGACGTTCTCCAACACTTTGATCACGCCGTGGCGCAATTGGCCGATCCGGTTGATTTTTTCTCCTTCCGTGGACTGAAAATGACCGGCAAAAACCCCTTCTTGCGGATGCCAAATTCCACAATTTTCGGTGATGGGGATAACCTCGTGGCTTTCGTCAACATTCATATCACCACCGGTGCCGTAATAATTTTTCAGTAATGGGGAAACCGCTTTGAACCAACGTTCCAAAACACCTTTCTTTCGCGGGTCTTTCGGATTGAAATTGATTCCGGATTTCGCGCCCCCAATAGCAGGACCTGAAACCGTGAATTTCACTTCCATGGTTTTTGCCAGTGATAAAACTTCATTCATATCGAGGCCTTCGCGCATTCTGGTGCCACCGCCGGCAGCCCCGCCCCTTAAAGAATTGATGACCGTCCAGCCCTCGGCTTCGGTTTCGGGGTCTTTCCAATTAAATACGATTTCGGGCTGCTTTTTTTCATATAAATCAAGAAGTTCTTTCATGGAAAATATGCTGTCTTTAAAATTGTGTTTTTTTCAACGGAATTTCGTAGACCACAAATATAATGAAAATGAATCTTGAATTTTGATAAATGGATTGTGAATTCCAAAACTTATTTCATTCTTTCTTCAAGGTAAATCGAAGCCAAAAATAGCCCACAAGCCCGGAAACGCAGGAGGCCAACAAAATGGCCATTTTGGAACTGTTTATCACTTCAATATCCTCATAGGCAAGCAGGGTTATGAAAATGGACATGGTAAAACCGATTCCGCCCAGAAACCCAGCCCCTAAAATATTCTTCCATTTTAAATCTGAAGGAAGCATACATAAGCCCAGAACCGAACCAAAAAACGAAAAAAGCCAAATGCCCAAAGGTTTTCCTATTGCAAGTCCAAAAATTATCCCAAGACTATTTGCTTCGGTCAAGTTTTCCAGCCAGGCATCGCCAAGGGTAATGCTTGTGTTTGCCAATGCAAACAATGGCAGAATAATAAAAGCCACGGGTTTGTCCAAAAAATCTTGAAGAATGTATGAAGCTGACTTTTCGCCGCCACCGCCAAACGGGATAACAAAAGCCAGCAAAACGCCTGAAATAGTCGCATGAACGCCAGATTGCAGCATAAAATACCACATCACCACTCCCCCAACCAAATATGGAATTAAATTATGCACCTTCATTCGATTCAAAACAAAAAGCACGCCCATTACCCCCAAAGCGATTGCCAAATTGAAAAAAACCACAGTTTTGGTGTAGAAAATTGCTATGATAATGATGGCCCCCAAATCGTCAATGACGGCCAAGGCAAGTAGGAACATTTTTAAAGAAGAGGGAACCCTTTTTCCCAACAAGGACAGAATCCCAATTGCAAAAGCAATGTCGGTGGCCATCGGGACCCCAATGCCATCCAGTGTTTCGGCTCCAAAATTGAAAATAAAAAAAATAAATGCCGGCACCACCATTCCGCCCAGGGCACCAAACAAAGGAAGGGAGGCATTTTTTAAACTGGAAAGTTCTCCCTGATAAATTTCCCGCTCAAGT
>DASSWN010000010.1:0-33687 GCA_035704905.1 Flavobacteriaceae bacterium | reverse complement strand
TTACGTTGGTGAAAAAACTCATTGACGAAAATATTCAGTTGGTTATGCTCGACAAGCGGAATTACCATACGTTCCAACCCTTGTTGTACCAAGTTTCCACCGCCGGCTTGGAACCCGATTCCATCGCGTATCCCTTACGAAAACTACTGAATGAGAATAAAAATGCTTATTTTAGGCTGGGCGAGGTGACTTCCATTGATCCGGAAAAGAAAATGATACATTCCACAATAGGAAACCTTACCTATGATTATTTGGTGATTGCCACAGGATCAAAAACGAATTTTTTCGGAAATGAGAATATTGAAAAATATGCAATGTGGATGAAAACGGTTCCGCAAGCATTGAACATCCGCAGCCTGATATTGGAAAACCTCGAACAAGCAACAATTACTGAAGATGCCGTTAAAAGACGGTCACTTCTCAATTTTGTGATTGCCGGCGCAGGCCCGACCGGGGTGGAACTCAGTGGTGCTTTGGCCGAAGTCCGAAATCAAATTGTTCCCAAAGATTATCCAGATATCGATTCACATGAAATCCAAATTCATTTATTGGACGGGAATGATCGTGTTTTATCGCCAATGAGCGAATATGCGTCTAAAAAAGCCGCGAAATTTTTAAAAAATCTCGGCGTCGAAATTCATTTGGGCGTAATGGTGCAGGATTACGATGGGATTACGGTGAAAACCAGCACCGGTGAAGATTTTATTACCGACACTTTTATATGGAGCGCAGGCGTCATCGGAGCCGGAATTCCCGGTTTGGAATCTTCTATGAAAGAAAAAACCAATCGGTACAAAGTGAATGAATTCAACCAAGTAAAAGGGCACGAAACTATTTTTGCCTTGGGCGATATTGCCTTTATGAAAACCGATGAATATCCAAAGGGATACCCAATGGTCGCACAGCCAGCCATTCAGCAAGCCAAACAATTGGCCAAAAATCTCAAAAACTCATGGCGCGGAAAAAAGATGAAACCTTTTTCGTATTTTGATAAAGGAACAATGGCCACAGTGGGAAGGAACAAAGCCGTTGTCGATATTGGAAAATTTCATTTTGGCGGCTTTTTTTCATGGTTTATTTGGATGTTTGTTCATTTGTGGTTTTTGATTGGTTTCCGCAACCGCATTGTTACCTTTTTCAATTGGACTTACAATTATATTAATTTTGATAAAGCGGCACGCCTCATCATTCGACCTTTCAAATCGAACAAGATTGCATTGGAACAAGGACAAAAAAATGATTGAAATATTAAACTGATTTTCTTTTTCAATATTAATGAATCTTTTTTTGCAGTAAGAACTCACTTCCCGTTCGGGGATGGGACGAGCACAAAATCATATAACCTTCCCCTTTTTTTCTTAAAAAACTATTGTTTTTTATTCTGCCCGATTTCCCTATTTTTGCAACTTTAAAATTAGTGCCTAACCATTATTTTATCATTTATGGAATCGAACATTATTTGGCTACCTATTATTTTTGCCGTTATTGGCCTTATTTTTATGGGGCTCAAAGCAAGTTGGGTCAAAAAGCAACCTGCCGGCGACGCGCGAATGCAATTTATTTCCAAAAGTATTAAAGAGGGAGCATTGGCTTTTCTACACGCAGAATACCGTTTGCTGGTGGTTTTCATTATTCTGGCTTCCATTGCGCTTTTTTCCATTTCCCTTTTCGTGGATACTACCAGTTGGATGATCGTTCCGGCTTTTATCATTGGTGGCGTTTTTTCGGCTTTGGCAGGAAATATAGGAATGCGCATCGCTACGGAAGCAAATTCGCGTACCGCAGAAGCCGCGAAGAAAAGTTTGCCCCAAGCGTTGAAAATTTCTTTTGGCGGTGGAACAGTAATGGGACTTGGTGTTGCAGGTCTTGCGGTATTGGGACTTAGCTTGTTGTTCTTTTTCTTCGTGAATCAATTTGTTGGGAACGAAAGTACTTTTTATAGAGATATGACCATCGCACTTGAAGCCTTGGCAGGTTTTTCATTGGGTGCGGAATCCATTGCGCTTTTCGCTCGTGTAGGGGGCGGAATTTATACTAAAGCTGCCGATGTGGGCGCCGATTTGGTCGGAAAAGTTGAAGCCGGAATTCCGGAAGATGATCCTCGGAACCCGGCAACCATTGCAGATAATGTGGGCGATAACGTAGGTGATGTCGCCGGAATGGGCGCCGATCTTTTTGGAAGCTATGTTGCAACGGTTTTGGCGGCGATGGTTCTCGGCAACTATGTTATTCGCGATATGTCTTTTGCCGCTCCTTTTGCCGATAACTTTAACAATATGGGGCCAATTTTGCTTCCTATCGTAATCGCCGGAACTGGGATTTTGGCATCAATTATTGGAACATTGTTGGTGAAAATTTCCAGTAACGATGCACGCGAAAGCAAAGTACAAGCAGCACTTGATTTTGGAAACTGGGTGGCTATCATATTAACTGCAATAGCTGGATATTTCTTGATCGACTGGATGCTTCCGGAAACCATGCGCATGAATTTCTTTGGGGAAGGGGCGAAGGACATTCCTTCAATGAACGTGTTTTACGCCACACTGATCGGTTTGGCCGTTGGAGCCTTGATTTCTGTGGTAACAGCATATTATACAAGTTTGGGCAAGAAACCGGTATTGGATATTGTTCGAAATAGTTCCACCGGTGCTGCGACAAATATAATCGCCGGTTTGGCCGTGGGAATGAAATCTACCTTCCTTTCTGTTTTGTTGTTTGCAGCTGCAATTTATGGTTCGTATGAACTGGCCGGATTTTACGGCGTGGCGTTGGCCGCATCGGCGATGATGGCTACCACGGCCATGCAATTGGCCATTGATGCGTTCGGACCTATTGCCGACAATGCCGGTGGGGTTGCCGAAATGAGCGAATTGCCAAAAGAAGTGCGTGAACGTACCGATATTTTGGATTCGGTTGGGAACACAACTGCTGCGGTTGGAAAAGGTTTTGCGATCGCTTCCGCGGCGTTGACGGCGTTGGCACTTTTTGCGGCTTACGTAACTTTCACGGGAATTGATGGAATTAATATTTTTAAAGCAGATGTATTGGCCATGCTTTTCGTAGGCGGAATGATTCCTGTGGTTTTTTCCGCTTTGGCAATGAAATCCGTTGGGAAAGCGGCGATGCAAATGGTGCAAGAAGTTCGTCGGCAGTTCAAGGAAATTCCCGGAATAATGGAAGGCACCGGAACGCCCGAATATGCAAAATGTGTGGATATTTCAACAAAAGCGGCTTTGCGCGAAATGATTTTGCCCGGATTGATGACCATTATTTTTCCAGTCATTATTGGCTTGCTTTTCGGCGCGGAACCACTTGGTGGATATATGGCGGGAGTTTGCGTTTCCGGTGTAATGTGGGCGATTTTTCAAAACAATGCCGGCGGCGCTTGGGACAATGCGAAAAAATCTTTTGAAGCTGGGGTTGAAATTGATGGAAAAATGACCTATAAAGGAAGTGACGCGCACAAAGCCGCGGTTACCGGCGATACGGTTGGTGATCCGTTTAAAGATACTTCGGGGCCTTCCATGAATATTTTAATCAAATTAACCTGTTTGGTGGCTTTGGTAATCGCACCAATTTTGGGCGGACATACCGATTCAGAAACAGGGAATGCGTCGAGGGTTGAACAGGAAATCATCGTTCCCGTAAATACAGAAAATGATTTGTCCGAAAAAACCGAAGTTGTCCTAGTCGAACCGAACTGATTTTTTTCACCAAATCACTAAATCACCCAACAACTTATAACTCATAACTTTTCCCCTGATTCACTCTTAACTTTTAAATAATAATTCTATCTTTGCCGCCTGATAGAAAATCTATCGATACATAATAATCATTGAAATAATATTGGAATGTATTTAACACAAGAAGAAAAACATGAACTTTTCGCAAAACACGGAAAGGACAAAAATGACACGGGTTCCACTGAAGGGCAAATTGCTTTGTTCACCAAACGCATCGCCCACATTTCGGACCATTTGAAAACCAATCAAAAAGATTTCAACTCTGAACGCTCATTGGTGCATTTGGTGGGGAAAAGAAGAAGTCTCCTCGATTATTTGATGAAGAAGGATATTTTGCGGTATCGTGCTATTATCAAAGAACTTGGTTTGCGAAAGTAATTTTTAAAGGGGCTTGTTTGCCCCTTTTTTTATAATTCGAAAAAGCTGTTTGCATTTTTCATAAAAATTGCCCTCTTTTTTCAATAAGTTTCGGAAGAAAAGGAAGTTTTTCATTGGTCAACACATACAACAACTACACAACCCTGATCGTCCGGTAAGGCGAATGACCTTTGTACAATATTTTAGAAATCAAAAAGTATGATTCCACAAGTTTTTAAAGAAAAAATCGACCTCGGGGACGGTAGGGAAATTTCCATCGAAACCGGAAAATTGGCGAAACAAGCTCATGGTTCCGTAGTGGTTCAAATGGGAAAAGCAATGTTGCTTTGCACCGTAGTCTCTTCCTATAAACCAACAACAATGGACTTTTTTCCGTTGACGTTGGACTATCGCGAAAAATTTGCCGCTGCCGGACGTTATCCGGGCGGTTTTTTCAAACGTGAAGCACGTCCAAGCAATGAAGAAATCCTAATTATGCGTATGGTTGACCGCGTACTTCGACCATTATTCCCTTCCGATTACAAGTACGAAACACAAGTAATGATTCAGCTAATGTCGCACGACGAGGAAGTTATGCCCGATGCCTTGGCCGCATTGGCGGCTTCCGCTGCAATTCAATTATCCGATATTCCTTTTGAATGCCCTATTTCAGAAGTCCGTGTGGCCCGAATTAATGGTGAATTTGTCATAAATCCGAGCAGATCTCAATTGCTGGCTGCCGATATTGACCTGATGGTTGGGGCTTCTGCCGATAGCGTTTCCATGGTGGAAGGCGAAATGGACGAATGTTCTGAAGAAGAAATGGCCGATGCAATAAAATTTGCACACGAAGCCATTAAAATTCAATGTGAAGCCCAGAAACGATTGGTGGCGCAAGTGGGAAAAAAGGAAGATCGTGAATACGAACGTGAGCGCAACGATGAAGAATTGCAGCAGAAAGTATTCGATGCCACTTATCAAAAAATTTATGACATTGCGCAAAATGGAAGTTCCAAACAGGAACGAACCGAAGCTTTTGATGCAGTAAAAGAAGAGGTGAAAGCCATGTTTTCCGAAGAAGAGTTGGAGGAAAATGGCGATTTGATCTCACGTTATTATAAAGATGCCCAAAAAGAAGCGGTACGTGATTTGACTTTGAAAGAAGGCATTCGTTTGGATGGCCGTAAAACAGATGAAATCCGACCAATATGGTGCGAAGTCGATTATTTGCCTTCCACCCACGGTTCTGCTCTTTTCACCCGTGGCGAAACCCAAGCCTTGGCAACGGTTACGTTGGGAACTTCAAAAGAAGCAAACCGGATCGATTTGCCCACGCATCAAGGTGATGAAACATTTTATTTGCATTATAATTTTCCTCCATTTAGTACTGGGGAAGCTTATCCGATACGAGGAACTTCCCGTCGCGAAGTTGGACACGGAAATTTGGCCCAACGAGCTTTGAAGGGAATGATTCCGGAAGAATGTCCCTACACAATCCGCGTGGTTTCCGAGGTGCTGGAGTCCAATGGTTCTTCTTCCATGGCAACGGTTTGTGCCGGAACCATGGCTTTGATGGATGCCGGTGTTCAACTGAAAAAACCTGTTTCGGGAATTGCAATGGGATTGATTTCAAAAGGAAATGAATTTGCCGTGCTTTCCGATATTTTGGGTGATGAAGATCATTTGGGCGATATGGATTTCAAGATTACGGGAACGGAAGATGGAATTACCGCTTGTCAAATGGACATCAAGGTGAAAGGCCTTTCCTACGAAATTTTGGTAAAAGCTTTGAAACAGGCTCGAGAAGGTCGGTTGCATATTCTTTCCATTATTTCAGAAACTATTCCTGTTCCGAATGAAGAAGTGAAAAGCTATGCTCCGAAAATTGTGACCAGAACAATCCCTGGTGAATTTATTGGCGGATTGATTGGTCCGGGCGGAAAAGTAATTCAAGAACTTCAAAAAGCCTCAAATACCACAATTGTAATCAATGAAGTAGATGAAAAAGGTATTGTGGAAATACTTGGCACAGAACAAGAAGGAATTGATATGGTATTGCGAAAAATTGATTCCCTTACTTTTAAACCTGAAAAAGATAGTTCATACGAGGTAAAAGTCATTAAAATTTTGGATTTTGGGGCCGTGGTCGAATACCTCGATGCGCCGGGAAATGAAGTTTTGTTGCATATTTCCGAACTTGCTTGGGACCGCACCGAAAATGTCACCGATGTGGTGAATATGGGCGATGTGTTCACCGTAAAATATATGGGAGTCGATCCGAGAACACGCAAGGAAAAGGTTTCCAGAAAAGCATTAATGGAACGTCCACCACTTGAAAACAAACCGCGTGAAGATCGTGGCGATAGAAAACCTCGTCAAAATCGAGATAAACGAGATTAAACGTTTTTTTAATTTAATATAAAAGCCCCGAGATTTGGGGCTTTTCTTATTTCAAATCGGTGCATCCGTTTTTATTTCTTTTTGTTGTATTTTCACCCTTGAATGTATGAAATTAGAAAAATAACTATTTTTTGTACAGCAATATTGCTGTTTGTCAGCGTTTTTGCCAATGCGCAATCGGAATTTTCTTTGCAAAATACTTCCCGCGATAAAATTCAATTTGAACTGGTAAAAGGACTAACAATTATTCCGGTGACCATCAACGGGGTGAACCTTTCATTTTTGCTCGATACCGGTGTGGAAAAAACAATTCTTTTCAGTCTGGAAAACCGTGATTCGCTGGAGTTGTTCGATGTTGTGCCCATTCAGCTTCGAGGCTTGGGCGAGGGTGGAAAAATGGATGCCTATCGTTCCGATAACAACCAAGTGCAAATAGGAAAAGCGGTTAACAACAACCTTTCGGTTTATTTGGTTTTCGACCAAAACAATAATATTTCCCCCCAACTCGGCATTCCCGTTCACGGAATTATGGGCTACGATTTTTTTAAAGACATGGTTGTGGAGATTAACTATGAAGGTGAATGGATCAAAATTTATAAACCAGCAGAATATGATAGAAAACATAAAAATTGGACGAATTTCCCACTGGTTTTTTATAACAACAAACCCTATTTACAAACGAAAATCAAGCTTGGAAAAAAAATTTTTTCAACCACATTGTTGATCGACACGGGGGCAAGTGATGCACTATGGTTTTTCCCAAATGACAGTATTTCCGTACCATCCAAAAATTTTCCCGATTTTCTGGGGGCCGGGCTGAGCGGGCATATTTATGGTCGGCGTAGTAAAATTTCTTCTTTTTCCATGGGAAATTTTACTTTTGAAAATATTACCGCCGCTTTTCCGGATAGCGTGGCGGTAGGTAATTTCAAAGAATTTGTTCTGAAAGATGGACTGATCGGTGCTGAAATTTTGAAGCGTTTCGATTTGGTGATCGATTACCGAAAGGCGCGCATGTGGGCAAAACCAAACCGACAATTCAATGATCCGTTTTATTATGATATGAGTGGGTTGGTGCTCCGTTATGATGGAATGCAAGTAGTTAAAGATTACCAATATGTTTCGCTCGGGAAAGTTGATCAGTCAATTTCTTTTGAGGCAGAAAATAATTTTTCCAGAACACCTTATAAGGTCAAGTTGAAAATCGTTCCAAAGATGCAAATAGAAGCCGTCCGCCCCGGATCGCCGGCGGCCGAAGTGGGTTTTCAAAAAGGAGATGTTTTGTTGGAAATTAATGGTAAACCGGCCCATACATATACACTTATTGAGCTTTCAGAACTATTCAAGTCGGAAAAAGGCAAACAGATCAAAATCGAAATTAGTAGAAACGGTTTTGAAATGACCAAAAAGTTCCACCTGCGCAATTTTATGTATTAAAAAAGCCCCCGATTTCTACGAGGGCTTAACTTAAAAAGGTTTGCTTCGTTACTTTTCTTTTGGCAAAACCTCACCTTTTATTCTCAAGGGTTGAGGCGAACTTTCGGAATTGGAATAAACCGTAATAATTTTCCTAAAAGGACCTTCCCGACTGGTATCATATTTCACCACAATTTCGCCGGTTTCGCCCGGTGCGATCGGGTCTTTTGGTTTGGTGGGTACGGTGCAACCACAGGAAGATTTCACATCTGAAATTACCAATGGTTGGTCTCCAGTATTCGTAAAAATGAAAGTTCGTGAACCGTCACTTCCATAAACAATTTGACCATAGTCGATAATATCCGACTTCAGCTCCATTTTTGCTTGTGCGTTGACCGCAAATCCTATGCAAAGAAAAACGAGAAATGCTGCTATTTTTTTCATGTTGAGGTTTTTTTGGTTTGTAAATATATGTTTTTTCATATTCCCTTCAAAATTAATTGGAACAAATGAAATTCGCTTTCAAAAAAAGTATAATATAAGTACTTTTGTTTCCTTATTTCAAAAATCAGACCAAAGTATGGCAATTGCTTCTCAATATAATGCGCAACAAGCTGAAAACAGGTGGTATAAATATTGGATGGAACACGATTTTTTCCACTCGGAAGTGGATGGCCGCGAACCTTATACCATAGTTATTCCGCCGCCAAATGTTACTGGGGTTTTGCATATGGGCCATATGATGAACAATACGATTCAAGATGTATTGATCCGTCGTGCGCGTTTAAAAGGCTTCAATGCCTGCTGGGTTCCCGGCACCGATCATGCTTCCATCGCGACCGAAGCAAAGGTTGTGGCAAAATTGAAAGCCGAAGGAATTGAAAAAAACACCTTGTCGCGTAATGAGTTTTTGGAACATGCTTGGCAATGGACGCATGATTATGGCGGTCAAATTTTGGAACAACTGAAAAGGTTGGGCGCTTCCTGCGATTGGGAACGCACGAAGTTCACCATGGAAGAACAAATGTATGAATCTGTCATTTTGTCATTTGTCGATTTATACAATAAAGGACTGATCTATCGCGGCCATAGAATGGTTCATTGGGATCCGGTCGCGAAAACCACACTTTCCGATGAGGAAGTGGTTCATGAAGAACAAAACGGAAAATTGTATTTTGTCAAATATGAAGTCGAAAATCCTTCGGGGCAAAATGAATTAAATGAATTTCTCACCGTTGCCACCACACGTCCGGAAACAATTTTCGGCGATACGGCCATTTGCATCAATCCCAACGATCCTCGTTTTGCCAATTTAAAAGGAAAGAGGGCGATTGTGCCCATCGTTAATAGAAGCATTCCTATTATTGAAGACGAATATGTGGATATGGAATTTGGGACCGGCTGTTTGAAAGTCACCCCGGCACATGATATCAACGATAAAAACCTTGGGGACAAGCATAATTTGGAAGTCATCGATATTTTTAATGAAGATGCTTCGTTGAACAGCTTCGGCTTGCATTATCAAGGAAAAGATCGATTTGTGGTTCGTGCGGAATTTATCGAAGAATTAAAAGAAAAAGGATTTTTGCTAAAGACAGAAACCCATTTGAATAAAATTGGCACATCCGAGCGTACGAAAGCGGTGATTGAACCCCGCCTTTCCGATCAATGGTTTTTGTCCATGAAAGAATTGGCCAAACCAGCGATTGAAGCGGTATTGGAAACGAAAGAAATCAAATTATACCCAAAAAAATTCAGTAACACCTATGCCCACTGGATGAACAATATTCGCGATTGGAACATTTCGCGGCAACTTTGGTGGGGGCAACGCATTCCAGCTTATTATTTTGGAAAAAGCAAAAATGATTTTGTGGTTGCGGAAAATGTGGAAAAGGCCATAGAAATAGCCAAGGAAAAATCAGGGAATCCCAATTTGACCCGTTCCGATTTGAAACAGGACACTGATGTTCTTGATACTTGGTTTTCTTCATGGTTGTGGCCGATGAGCGTTTTTGACGGAATTCGAAATCCCGAAAATGAAGAATTCAAGTATTATTATCCAACAAACGATTTGGTCACCGGACCCGATATTTTGTTTTTTTGGGTAGCGAGAATGATTATGGCGGGCTATGAATATACCGGTGAAAAACCGTTCAACAATGTCTATTTGACCGGATTGGTGCGTGACAAAGAAGGTCGAAAAATGTCGAAATCCTTGGGAAATTCGCCCGATGCCTTAAAATTGATCGATGATTATGGCGCGGATGGCGTACGCGTGGGATTGCTCTTGAGTAGCGCAGCGGGAAACGATTTGATGTTCGATGAAAGTTTGTGTCTTCAAGGAAAAGGTTTTGGGAACAAAATATGGAATGCGTTCCGGTTAATAAAAGGCTGGGAAGTCGATGAAACGCTTCCAGAATCCGAAACTTCAAAAATTGCGCTGGAATGGTATGAAGCCAAATTTCAGCGAACTTTAATGGAAATTGAAAAAGATTTTCAGAAATACCGGATTTCAGATGCGCTAATGACCACTTACAAATTGCTGTGGGACGATTTCTGTTCTTGGCTGCTTGAGATGATAAAGCCACCGTTTGGT
The DNA here is from genome assembly GCA_035704905.1 of Flavobacteriaceae bacterium. GTDB lineage: Bacteria > Bacteroidota > Bacteroidia > Flavobacteriales > Flavobacteriaceae > DASSWG01. The sequence goes on along the minus strand of DASSWN010000010.1, from coordinate 23,175 downwards.
ACGTCAATGGATCGAAAAACATATTCTCAAGTGGTGCATGTTTTAGAGGAAAATTTAAAAATCCTGCATCCGTTCATGCCGTTTTTAACGGAAGAAATTTGGCAGGATATCACTCCCCGAACTCCAAAAGAAGCGTTGATTATCGCAAAATGGCCCGTTAAAAAAGATTTCGACAAAGAATTGCTGAGTTCTTTTGAATTTGCTTCGGAAGTGATTTCGGGAATCCGAACATTGCGAAAAGAAAAGAATATTCCGTTTCGGGATTCTATCGAATTGTCTGTTTTGAATAAAGAAAATCAGACCCAAAAATTTGATCCTGTCATTTCCAAATTGGGCAATATTTCCGAAATAAAGTATGTTGAAAATCAAGTGGAAGGCGCGCTTTCTTTTCGTGTGCGCTCGAACGAATATTTTATACCATTGGCCGGTGCGGTAAATATTGAAGCCGAAATCCAGAAATTGCAAGAAGAACTGATCTATCATCAAGGCTTCTTAAAATCGGTGGAAAAGAAACTTTCCAACGAGCGCTTTATTTCTGGCGCCCCGGAAAAAGTCGTGGAAATGGAACGCAAAAAGAAATCGGATGCCGAGGCGAAAATTGAAACGATAAAATTGCGGTTGAAAAGTTTCGGATAATAGCATGCCGGGATTCTGGTTTGGAAAGCAGTGTTGAACTTTCCGTCCCTCAGGAAAGGGTTTTGAATTAAGGAGGGTTTTTCGTTTTTCCTTCTTCCCCGTTATTTCTGTCCTTGTTGAACTATTTAGGAATGTGTTTATTCACCAAATCAATATATTTTTGTTTGGCTTCTTCCCGCGGAATATTCCGAATTTGAAATAAGGAGTTCATTTTAAAAGCGCTCACCAGTTCAGTGCCTCCGGTACTTTGAATATGCATATGCGTGGTATCTTCTTCCGTGGCGTGTTTGTAGTAGGCATAAAACTGCAACATCAAATCAGGTGGAAAGCGAAGGGTAGTGTTGCTGGCGCGCTCATAGGCTTCCTTAAATTCCCTGTCCAATTTTTCCATGATTGAAACTAATTAAATTATATTTTCGCGATAACGCTCAACCCGCCTTTTACACGTTGGTTCAGTGTAATTTCCAAGGGTGTTCCTTTTGGAAGGAAAACATCGACACGCGACCCAAATTTAATGAAACCGCTATCACTTCCCTGCACCACGATTTCACCTGGATTCGCGTAATTTACAATTCGTTTGGCCAATGCTCCAGCAACCTGCCGGTACATAATTTCTCCTGCGACATCGTTTTTTACAACAACGGTTGTCCGTTCGTTTTCCTCGCTCGATTTAGGATGCCAAGCCACCAAAAATTTTCCCGGATGATATTTGCTGTAAATCACTTTTCCATTAACGGGATGTCTGGTCACATGTACATTTATGGGCGACATAAATACAGAAATCTGCAATCGTGTATCTTTAAAATATTCTTTCTCAAAAACTTCTTCTATCACCACAACTTTTCCATCGACCGGGGCTACAATTGTACCGTCATCGATAATGGTTGCACGGCTGGGGTTTCTAAAAAATTGGAGGACCAAGAAAAACACAACCAGCGAACCGATAAGTATAATTTGTTTTATCCAAGTGGTTTCTGCAACAAAAAATATCACGGTATTCCATGCCAACAAAACCAGCATGAGCCAAAGCATTATTTTATATCCTTCTTTATGAAACATAGTATGTCAGCAATAAAAACCCATAAACAAATGCACTTGCGAACAAGATGCTATCCAACCGATCGAAAAGTCCACCGTGGCCGGGCATCAATGTGCCACTATCTTTCACGGCGGCCTGTCTTTTCAAACGCGACTGGACAAGATCGCCAAAAGTACCAAAAACGCTAATAATCAGAGCAAGCCCGAACCATGTTGTGAGTGCCAATTCATCGGTAAATATAAAAATAAGATATCCAATGAAAAAACTAAAGGCAATTCCTCCCAAAAAACCTTCCACTGTTTTATTGGGTGAAATGCGTTTGAAGAGTTTATGCCTGCCAAAACTTTTTCCTATCAAATAGGCAAATGTGTCGTTTGTCCATATCAACACAAAAATCCCGATTAATATTTCGGGTTGAAAAATACCAGAATAATGTGGTGTCAGCGTTAAAAATAGGAAAGAGGCGATCATATAAAATAGGGCCAAAAAAGTCTTGCTTTTTTGTATCCAAGTAATTTCCTCTTTTGAAAGTAGATCAACGATTAAGAGCAAATTCACAACCACGGTTAGTCCCAACAATCCAAAAACAATACTTGGTGCAATTTTAAAATAACCAAACAAAAGGATGAGAAAGAAAAGAACAATATACGGAAGAAAACTTTTCAGGTTCAGCAAACGTTGAAGTTCTTGCAAACAGATAATTCCAAAAATCAAAAACAATAATAGAAAACTGATTTCGGAAAAGAGGATCGCAGCCAAAAGCAGCAGCACATAAAATGCTCCCGAAACCGCTCTAATGAAAATTTCCCTCATAATTTATAAATCCTCCAACAGCAGCAAATATAAGTTTTTTGAGGTGTTTCCATAACTCATAAAATCACTTTCTTCATTCTTTGTAAAAGTTTTGATAGTGGTAATGTTGGTTGGAATTTTCTGTTGTTTTTTATTAATGCCGCGCATTCCTTCGCCTATGGTGTCGATAAGTTGGCTGGTGTTTGCCAAAATGATGAAATTATCGGGAAGTTCACTTAATTTTTTTTCACTGATTTGATTGGATGAAATCAGGATGCCACCGGTGTTTGCGATTAGATATTCGCAACGTGAAAGAAAAAACGGGGCATTGCCGTTTCTTGTAAATTCCAAATCGAAGTTTTCGAACATGGTTTTCAACTCTTGGTCGAAGCAACAAACTTCTTCTTCAAAATTCTGGTTTTCATCGATAATATTTTTGAAAGTCAAAAGTACTTCCTCCTCATTGCTGCAATACAAGAATTTTCCGCCATTTTTTTTGAAATTTTCCATGAAAAATTCGTCCGTCGGCGGTTTGCGGTCGGGCATAAATTTACTTTCCTCAGGTTCTTTTGTATCCCTTTCTTTGCCTAATTTAGAAGTGGATTTCAAAAGCTTCTTAAATAGACTCATACTGGCTTTTATATAGCAAATTCAGTTTAAGGAAAAGTGCTGAAAATTTGATCCAAATTCAAAAAGAAAGCAAATTTTCGCTTCTTTTTGAATTGAATCGGCTTTTCGGAACAATCCAATTTCTTATAAACCACGAATATAGGGAAATTATCTGCTCTTAGCCTCTTTTTCAGGCTTTTTATCGGTTGGGTTTTCAGAGGAAGATGTTATCTGAACATCATCTTGTTTGTTTTTCCGTTCTTTTTCTGCTTCCTCTTTGGTAGTATTTTCTTTTACTTCCGCCAACAGTTCTTCCTCCAAGGGGGCAAAAGGCCGGTCTCCAAAAATTTTCTGAAGGTCATCTTTGAAAATAACTTCTTTATCCAAGAGAATCTCTGCCAACTGGGTTAGTTTATCACGATTGTGCTCCAATAATTCGATGGCTCGCTGATATTGCTCTTCAATAATATTGGAGATTTCTTTATCGATTAATTCGGAAGTCTTTTCGCTATAGGGTTTTGTGAAGTTGTATTCATTTTGCCCCGAAGAATCGTAATACGTCAGATTCCCGACCTTGTCGTTCAATCCATAAACGGTAACCATGGCACGGGCTTGTTTGGTGACTTTTTCCAGATCACTTAGTGCGCCTGTGGAAATTTTGTTGAAAATCACTTTTTCTGCTGCCCGCCCGCCCATTGTGGCACACATTTCATCCAACATTTGTTCGGGCCGCACAATCAGGCGTTCTTCCGGCAAATACCATGCCGCCCCCAGCGATTGTCCGCGCGGTACAATGGTAACTTTCACCAAAGGTGCCGCATGTTCCAGCATCCAGCTTACGGTTGCATGTCCGGCTTCGTGGAATGCAATGGCCCTTTTCTCTTCTTTGGTGATGATTTTGTTTTTCTTTTCCAAACCGCCCACAATCCGATCGACGGCATCCAAGAAATCTTGTTTCCCAACGGCTTTATTTCCCTTTCTAGCTGCAATCAACGCCGCTTCGTTACAAACATTGGCAATATCGGCACCTGAAAATCCGGGGGTTTGTTTGGCTAAAAATTCAATATCCAGTTCGGCGGAAATTTTCTTTAACGGACGCAAATGCACTTCGAAAATTTCTTTTCGCTCGCGAACATCCGGAAGATCAACATAAATCTGACGATCGAAACGCCCGGCACGCATCAAAGCTTTGTCCAAAACATCGGCGCGGTTGGTTGCGGCCAAAACGATAACGTTTGTGTTTGAACCAAAACCATCCATTTCTGTTAACAATTGGTTCAATGTGTTTTCGCGTTCGTCATTTCCACCGGAAAAATTATTCTTTCCACGAGCGCGACCAATGGCATCGATTTCATCAATAAAAATGATTGCCGGTGATTTTTCTTTGGCTTTGTTGAAAAGATCACGGACCCTGGAAGCCCCAACTCCCACGAACATTTCCACGAAATCGGAACCTGAAAGCGAGAAAAATGGAACGTGGGCTTCTCCAGCCACGGCTTTTGCCAATAAGGTTTTTCCTGTTCCCGGAGGTCCGACCAGTAGCGCGCCTTTCGGAATTTTTCCGCCAAGTGTGGTGTATTTCTCCGGAAATTTTAAAAAATCCACAATTTCTTGCACTTCCTCTTTGGCGCCTTCCAATCCAGCTACATCTTTGAAAGATGTTTTGATATCTGTTTTTTGGTCAAAAAGTTTGGCCTTTGATTTTCCAATATTGAAAATTTGCCCTCCCGGTCCGCCTCCGGCACCGCCGCTCATGCGGCGCATAATGAAAATCCAAATTGCTACCAGAACAATAATGGGGAGCAACATACTTAAAATATCGCCCCAAAAATTGGTTTGGGTATCATAGGTAACCACCGTGTCGAGATTGTTTTCTTTGGTGATTTTGGTGATGCTGTCTTCAAAATTTTGTAAATCGCCAAACTGGAAAACATAATCCGGACCGCCCGTGCTAGGAAACAGTTCGTCGGTTTGCGATTTTTTATGGATTTCTTTTTGTTTCGCTTCTTTGGTTAAAAAAACTTTCGCCTGCGTTTTGTTGACGATGATTATTTTGGCCACATCGCCGTTTTTCAGGAAAGTTTTGAACTCTTGAGGATTGGTTTTTGCGGGTTGGGAAAACCCGTTGCCGCCAAAAAATTGAAATCCGATGAAGAATAAAATCAGGATGCCGTAAATCCAGTAAAAATTGAATTTAGGTTTTTTGTTGTCCGGTTTTCCTTTCTTTGGAAATTGATTTCCGGATTTTTTATCTTGCTTATTTTTGGGTTGCTCTTTGGCCATTTCTTTCTGCTGCTATTTAATATTTTGTTTCGATCAGGGTCGATTTTGCGTCGCCCCATAATCCTTCCAGATCGTAAAATTCCCGGATTTGTTTTTGAAACACATGAACCACTACGCTAACGTAATCCATTAAAATCCATTCGGAGTTTTCGGAGCCTTCCACATGCCAAGGTTTTTCATGTGCGGTTTTGCTAACCGTTTTGTTCACGGAATTTACGATGGCGTTTACCTGTGTGTTCGAGGTACCACTGCAAATGACAAAATAGTCGCAAACCGTATTTTCTATCTCCCGAAGGTCCAAAATTTCAATGTCGTTTCCTTTAACTTCTTCTATTCCTTTTATAATTAGGGAAATGAGTTCGTCCGTGCTATTTTCTTTTTTCGTCATCTACAATTTTTTATTTGCGCAAAGTTACCTTTTTTTACCCTTATTTTGTGCTTGTTAACAAAATTGTTGTGCGGGCTAAAAATTCCAATTTTCTATGCGTATAATCAAAGTTAGTGCCACCGATTCCACCAATTCTTATCTTCGAGAGCGAATATCGGATTCCCACGGAGAAAATATTTGTGTTGCTACCGAAAACCAGCAGGCCGGACGGGGACAAATAGGCACAACCTGGGAATCGGAAAAGGGCAAAAACCTTACATTCAGTATACTTCTGCACAATTTGAATCTTCCGGCGAAACAGCAATTCGTTCTTAGCATGGCCGTCAGTTTATCACTTTTGGATGTTTTGCAGGATTTGAACATTCCAAATCCAAGTATAAAATGGCCCAACGACATATTGGCAGGAAAGGGAAAATTAGCGGGCATTTTAATCGAAAATATCCTGAAAGGTGACAAAATAAGTGCTTCTATTATTGGAATCGGTTTGAACGTGAATCAAGAATTTTTTTCTGGTCTTCCAAAAGCGGTTTCTTTGAAAATGTTGAATGATGAAGTATATGAGCTGGATTTGTTATTGGAGCAAATTCTTTTTGCGTTGGAAAACCGCGTTCAAAAAATTCAGAAATTTTCCGGAAAAGAAATTTTCGAAGAATACCATCGGAATTTATTCGGATTTCACGAGAATCGTTTTTTTGAACTACCAAACGGAAACCGTTTTCAAGGAGAAATTCAAGGCGTGGATATGAACGGGAAACTTATAATCCAGAATAAAAATGATGAGGAAAAGGCTTTTCAGCTGAAAGAAGTAAAAATGATTTATTGAAAACCCTTTCATGGTTTAAACCTCGAAATGGTTGCAGTTCAACTAAATTTTCCCCAGATTTTCACTCAAGGTATTTATGAATTTTTGAATCGGGCCTTTAATCATCATGCCCATCATGCTGTTGAAAGTTCCTTCAAAAAGTAATTGTACCTTGCTTTCATTTTCTGAAATCTCGCTGATATTTGCGGTTAAAGTAAAGGGTAATTTTTCGCCCAGTGAGCCCAAAACCACTTTTTCGTGAAGTTTGCTGTCCTTGATTTCCAATTGAATCTCTGGCATGCCGCTCAATTGAAATAAAAACGATTTTACGTTCAAAATTTCAAATCGCTGGTTGCTTTCCGGCATGAGTTTTTCGTAGTTTTCAACTTTCATCAGAAAATCATAAACTTTTTCGGGACTTTTTGATACGTTCGTTTGGCTTTCCAATTGCATTTTTTGAGGCTTAAAGCTGTTGTTACTGATTTTTAATTATTGGTTTAGTCCACAAAAGTTTCCTTTATTGTTTCTTTGCATTTTTTGATTTCATCGTCGGTGAGTCTCCCAAAATTTTTTATTATTCTGGTTTTATCAATTGTCCGGATTTGATCAATGGCCAACATTCCTTTTTTACCATTGTGATTTGTTAAAATTCTTGTCGGATATTTTTTCAAGCTGCTTGTCATTGGAACAATAACAATTGTGCTCAAATATTTGTTCATTTCATCTGGAGAAACAATTGCACACGGCCTTGTCTTTTTTATCTCGCCGCCAAGGGTCGGATCCAAATTGACAAGAACAATGTGATATTGGTTCAGTTCCATTCTTCAATCTTTTCGTCCTCAAAAATATCACTGATAAGTAATTTGTCATCTCCATTTTCATGCATTCTTCTAAATTCCTTTTCCCAATTTTTTCTTGGTCTAACTATTGGTTTTAAAATGATTTGTCCTTTTTCAAGAATGAGCTCCACCTTATCTTTGATGTTGTATTTTTCTATAATGGTCTTGCTCAAACGAAGTCCTTTTGAATTTCCGATTTTGATTATTGAAGTTTCCATGGGTATTAAATGTGCTTACAAAGTAAGTACTATTAATCGTGAAATACAAGTTTATTGCACGTTAATGTTCACTATTTTTCACTCCAATTCTCCGGGTCCTCCCGCCATGATCTCAAGGTTTCCACTTCTTTTTCGGTGATATAATTGGTGTCGCGCGCTTGTTCGATCAGGTTGTCATAATCGCTCAGCGTGTAAATCTCGGTTTCGGCATTTTCAAAATTTTTCTTCGAAATATTGAATCCATACGAAAATATGGCGATCATTCCCTTTACATGCGCACCGGCATCTTTCAAAACCTGCACCGCGTTCAAACTGCTTTTTCCGGTACTGATCAAATCTTCGATCACCACCACGCTTTGCCCGTTTTTCAAATAACCTTCAATTTGGTTCTTTCGACCATGTTGCTTGGCTTCGGGGCGAACATAAATGAATGGGACGCCCAAAGCTTCGGCGACAAGGATGCCAATTCCAATGGCACCAGTGGCCACGCCGGCAATGACATCGGGTTTTCCGTATAACTTTTCAACTCCCTTGGCCATTTCCTCCCGGATATAATTGCGCATCGGTGGATAAGACAAAATTATTCGATTATCGCAATAAATGGGCGACTTCCATCCGCTTGCCCAAGTGAAAGGTGTTTGTGGTTCTAATTTTATTGCTTTAATTTGCAGCAATATTTCGGCGGTTTTTTTGGCAGTGCCTTTATCTATAATCATAGTTGCAAATGTATAAAGTTTTTGTGAATGACATTCCTATAATTCTTTCCACAGAAAAAGATATAGGAAGCGAATATACTTCCATTCCGATCAAAGAGGCCAAAATCAAAAAGCTGATTGAAAAGATCGAAGATGGTAAACTTTTTTACGTGAATTTATATCACAAAAAGGAAAAAAAATTATTGAAGCATTTGCGCAAAAAGTTGAAAACGATCGTTGCCGGTGGTGGAATGGTGTATAACGACAACAAAGAAATTTTGTTCATCAAGCGAAAAGGGAAATGGGACCTTCCGAAGGGCAAGGCCGAAAATGGCGAAAAAATTGAATGGACCGCAATGCGCGAAGTGGAAGAGGAAACCGGTGTAAAAGGTCTGAAAATTGTTCGGTTTTTGCAAATCACTTACCATATTTTAAAACGTAGTGGAGAATATAAGTTGAAGGAAACGCATTGGTTCGAAATGCACACGTCTTACGACGGGAAATTAATTCCCGAAGAAGACGAAGAAATCACCAAAGTGAAATGGAAAAATTTTGAAAAAAGCCAGAAAGCGCTTCGCAAATCTTATGAAAACATAAAACTGCTTTTTCCGAAAGAATATTTGACCACGAATCCGGTAGATAGGGAATAGGCCAAAAGCCATAAGCTATAAGCCGTAGGCCATAAACCAAAAACCGAATCTATAAGCTTTAAGTGGTGAGATATCTGCAAGGTTTCAAAATTCCGGAGGTCTTTAAAAAAATCCCGAACGATTATATTTCTTTGGAATTAGCAGAAATCATAAAAAATCTGCGTCATCAGCGTTCCATTTTATTGGTTAAATCGATAAATCGGATAATGTCGATGTGCTTTTTCGTAATAGGGGGAGTGCCGATAAATCCAGTTTAGTTGTGCGTACCATTCTTTTTCAAAATCGCGATCCGATGATTTTTTCTCTTCGAATTGCTTTTTGATTTCCGGGTTTTTTTGTAGGAATTTATAGGCCAAATCTTCAAAAATGTAGGGCGAAAAATGTTCTTTCTGTTGCAGCACACTATCGAAAAAATTCCAGTTGAAAAATGAATCTTTTCCAATGGGTTCCAATGCTTCTATGAGATATCGAAATCCAGGCTGATCGGTTGGAACAATGAAATCCCCTTTTCGGAACGAAACTTTTTCCTTATGAATTGAAACCTTCGTGTCGAAATGCAAATAATGCCCTTCATAGGCGGTTTTGGTGGTTTCAAAATCTTCAATGCGATATGATTCTACCAACATTATACTGTCTTTTTCTAAGGGAATTATTTCTATTTTGTTCCATTTTAACCGCTCGATTACCGGCCACCATGCTTGCGGAATAATATATGCTTTCGGTACAAAAACACTGTCGCTGGGTTTGAACCAATTGTAATAAGCTATTTTTTTGGTGAAAGGTTTTTCTCGATCATATTTTAATCGCGACATCCCTGTTACGTTGCTTTTTTCATTTTCTGCTTCATAGCCTTTAAAATTCAATGAATCGATTTTCGTGCTATCGACCACAAAATTCATCGGATAAACTTTTTTCTTGGCAAATTCCTCAACATTCATTTTTCGCAGGGCAGCGATATTTTTTCCCTCCTTTTCGGTGATTTCCACTAAAGATTTCAGGAAATCATATGTTCCCAAAACCCGCTGTTTGTATGGTTTCAACATATGGGTTTCTACCATAAGACCCAGCGTGTTCCACAATGTTGTATAGCCCGAAGAATACCGTGGGGAATCCATAAATTGTGAAAATCCGTTGTCGGGTTTTTGGTTGAAAACATTCACATAAGGTGTAACCTCCCATTTTTTTTCTGCGAGGGAAGTTTCCAATTTGGGCATAAATGAATTTTGTAAATAGCTGCCCAGTTTTCCGCCCAACTTATTGTGTTGGGTGAACAAATGCGTAAGCGTATATTGATAATCCGCGCCATTGCTGACATGCGTTCCCACAAAAACGTCGGGTTTTACACGATGGAATATTTCATAAAAAGCCTGCGTGTTTCGGGTGTCGGCTTTCATGAAATCGCGGTTTAAATCAAAGTTGCGGCCATTTCCGCGAAATCCGTAGGCCAAGGGCCCGTTCTGATTCACGCGGCTTGTACTGTTGCGGTTCAACATTCCGCCAACATTATAAACCGCAATCGCGGCAACAACCGTGTTTTTTGGGGTTTTGATGGAATCTTGTGCCAAATCGCGCATCAACATCATGGTGGCGTCAATGCCGTCCGGTTCGCCCGGATGAATGCCATTGTTGATGAGCAAAACCTGTTTTTCTTCCCGGATTTTTTCGAAGTCAAATTCATTATCAGGGTTGTAAATGATAAGGTGTAAGGGTTTTCCGCTGTCTGTGGTGCCGATTTCTTCCACCGAAATGGAAGAAAAAGCATCGTCCAATTCTTTGTAAAAGGCAATAGTTTGGGAATAAGTCGCGGTTTTGGTCCCTTTCGATTTTTCAAAAACCGTGGTGAGGTCGTATGTTTTCACTAGTTTATATTTTGAAAGATCGCAGGAGGAAAGGAAGATTATGCTCAAAATGGCAACAAAGCATTTTGTAAAATGTTTTGTATGGGTGCAGAAGCTGTTCCCCAAACGATGCTTTTTCAAAATCATGAAAAAAAGATTTTCTATTCAATCCAAAAGTAGTTCTTTGTTCTTAGAAAATGGAATATGCAAGCCATGATTTTCTAAAGTCTTTCATGGAAACGCACTTGATGCTGATAGTATTTCAGTTGAAATGTGCACCAATCAATATTTCGGGGCAAGAGACCCTGAAACAAGTTCGGGGTGACAATTTATAAATTTGGTTTCATGCTGGTTAATAAACGAAGTTTGTCATGCTAATTATAACTGAGGTTGTCATGCTGAACTTGTTTCAGCATCTTTCGTTCTGAATGATTCATTTGAAAAGATCAGCGTGGGTGCCTGTTCTGTGAAAACTTATTTTCCTTCTTTTATTATCTTGTTTCCATATTAAGAGCCAATCCAAATCTAAATGACATTCTAAATAATCTGAAAATTCATCTTTCAATGGATGTAGATTCATTTCCTTGGGCAACTTCCCCCATTTTCCGAGCTCATCAATGGCATGAATTAATAGGCTCAAATCGTAATTTCGTTTTTTGCAAGTTTTTACATCCCTTTCGAAGGATTTTGTGAAGGAAATTTCATACATCAACCCCCATTTTTTGGAGCATGTCATTGGCATTTTTGGCTATTGTGCCACGCTCGGTTCTGTTGTCGCGCAGGATTTTTGCCGTTTCTTTGTTGGGCGCGGATACTTTTTCCAAAATTTTCACTTCTTTCCTGTTGTTTCTGGCAAAAGTTTCGATCATTTGCAAAAATGCTTTGCCTATTTTGGTTCGTTTGTCTATTTCTATGGTTACGGTTTCCATTTCTTTTTCGGTTTTCAACAAATGTACGAAAAATGCGGAAATTGTTTTTCCGTTTTTTAAAGCCAAAAAAGGAACATAAAGCTGCCATAAATTTCAGTTGAAATGTGCACCAATCAATATTTCGGGGCAAAAGACCCTGAAACAAGTTCAGGGGGACATTTTGTAAATGAAGTTTGTCATGCTAATTATAATTGAGGTTTGTCATGCTGGTTAATAAACGAAGTTTGTCATGCTAATTATAATTGAGGGGTTTGTCATGCCGTTTAAAAACGAAGTTGGTCATCCCGGTTATAATTGAGGTTGTCATGCTGAACTTGTTTCAGCATCTTTCGTTCTGAATGGTTCATTTAATTGGCTCAGATCGTAATTTCGTTTTTGACCTAGGCACTTTATTATTAACCTAAACGTCAGTGTATATGCATAATGTATTTTAAATTTAATACTTATCCCATCTCCGGCCCTTCCCGAAGGGAAGGGAGTATACTTGGTTCCCCCTCCTCGGGAGGGGGTTAGGGGGAGGATGACTAATACGTAAATGCCTAAGTCAATTTCGTTTTTTGCAAGTTTGTCATGCTGGTTAATAAATGAAGTTTGTCATGCTAATTATAATTGAGGTTTGTCATGTTGAACTTGTTTCAGCATCTTTTCTTTCAGCAGCCCTCATTTCAGCATCTTATATTAAAATTCCGCAATCTATTTTATTAAAGCTATTTCTGTGATTACTGTTCTATTCTTTTAGGTTTTCATCTGCGACCCATATTCGGCCAACCCAAAAAATTTTTCAAATTAAATCTTTGCCGTCCATTTTTTTTGTGTAGATTTGGAGCAAGTTTAACCCTTTAAAAATTATAAAAATGAGAAAAATTACTTTATTGGCCGCTGCTTTGGTGGCTTTTACTTTTTCGAACAATGCTGATGCACAGCAAATTCTATCGCATTCGGTGGATCAGACTGTGATCGAAGGAGGTGTTGCCTGCGCAAATGGTACGGGAGGTTATACTGCAAATAATTTGTGGTGGAGATCTTATGTTTTGGCGGATTTTGGAGTCACTTCTGATTTCGCTATTGGTGGTGTTCAATTTGGTGTAGGAACCATTGATTTGGATAACTATGATGTTACTGTCACTGTTTATCTTAATTCCGGTGGTGCTTTCCCTGCTGGAACAAGAACTCCTTTAACCTCAGCCACAGCTACTGTTTCCACGGCTGATATGGGAACAGTTGTAGATGTTATTTTTGCTTCGCCTATAACCGTTCCGGCTGCCAGTGAAATTGTTATTTCTCTTGATGCACCATCGTTGGAAACCCAAGTTCAGAATTTCCGTATTGGTCAAAATGAATTGGGAGAATCTGCGCCTTCTTATTTGTCTTCTCCTGTAGATTGCGGAATAGCTGATCCAGTAACGACAGAAAGTTTAGGTTTTCCTGATGATATTATCTTGAACCTTGCGGAGGACGGAGCACTTGGTGTGCAACAAACCGAAGCTATGGCTCAAATTTCATTGTACCCTAACCCCGTGCAAGGTCAGTTGAACATTACTTTGCCAAGCTCTGTACAATTGCAATCAGCAACAATGTACGATTTGTTGGGCAAAGCAACTTCGATGAACATTGGTGAAAACAATACTTTGAACACTGCTAACTTGTCTTCGGGCGTTTACATTTTGAAACTGGAAACAAACCAAGGTGTGATGACGAAGAAAGTAATTAAGAATTAAGAATTCGGAATTAAGAATTTTAAAAGAACGCTTCCAATTTTGGGGGCGTTTTTTTTGTGATTGCAATTTTCGAAAACTGCCAACTGCAACTGAACACTGTCACTGAATTTGTATGGTCATTTTTTGTATCTTAAAAATCCTTCATGGTTTCCAAAACCTTGAAGGATTGCCTTTAATTCGAGAAAATTGACTATATTTGAACAACGATTATTGAACAAGGGGTTTGCCATGATTTTAAGCAGCCTTCAATAAAAGTAAATATGGAATCAATTCAGATAGATATCGTAAATCCAAAAGCCAAAAAATTGCTCCAAAACTTGGCGGATTTAAATTTGATTAAAATAAAGCATGTAAAGAAAACCGACTTGACCGCACTTTTGGAAAAACTCAGGGGAAAATCCAATGGGTTGAGCCTTGAAGAAATCACAAAAGAGGTTGAAACGGTGAGGGCGACACGTTATGGAAAGTAAAAGGACGATCCTTGATACCAATCTTTGGATCAGTTTTTTGATTTCCAAAAATTTTTCGAATATTGATGGGCCGATCAAAAGAAAGGAAATACTTTTAATATTCTCCGAAGAGTTGTTGGAAGAATTTATTCATGTTGTAAATCGGCCAAAGTTCAAGAAACTATTTTCAAAAAGGGATATTGAAAATATACTGAATACTTTTAATGAATATGGTGACTTCCAATTTAAAACTTTGTCGGGACGGGAAAGATGATTTTCTGTTGAATCTTTCATTAGATGGGGAGGTGGACTATTTGGTAACAGGGGATAAAGATTTGTTGGTGCTCGAAAAAATAGGGAAAACAGAAATTTTAACATATCGGGAGTTTTTGAAAAAAATTCAACCAAGGTATAACAAGGAAAAAGATGATTAAAAAATAGTTATGAGTGTTGAGTTTTGAGTTATGGGTGCTCGCGCTAAAATTAAAAAAGAACGCTTCCAATTTGGGAGCGTTTTTTTTATGGAATAAAATTTTGAGGAACTGCTTACTGCCGACTGTAACTGCCTACTGCTACAGCTACTGCCTGTTGCAACTGCCAACTGCTACTGCCAACTGCCAACCACATCTGGCACCAATCCGGAATAATCACCACCATTGCGGATCACATCACGGACGATGGAGGAGGAGATGTAACTTTTTCCGCTAGAAGTCAATAGGAAAGCTGTTTCAATTTTTTCCAAATAACGGTTGGTATGGGCGATGGCTTTTTCAAATTCGAAGTCGGCCGGGTTGCGAAGGCCACGCAAAATAAATTCGGCATTTTCAGCTTTGCAGAAATCAACGGTTAGGCCTTTATAGGTTTTCACGCTTATTTTTGGTTCGTTTTTAAAGGTTTCTTCCAAAAAACGTTTGCGCTCTTCCAAAGTGAACATATATTTCTTGTCGGCGTTCACCCCAATGGCCAGTACGATTTCATCAAACAGCGTCAATCCGCGTTCAATGATATCGGTGTGGCCCAAGGTAATGGGGTCGAAGGAGCCGGGGAAAACTGCTTTTTTCATGTGTCTGTTATTTAAAAGGTTTAATCGTTTAATTGCTTAACCGATTCACCCATACATTTTCTTGTACAAATCCTTATATTTTTCTTGAATTTGTTTGCGTTTTAGTTTCATTGTTGGTGTTAGTTCGCCACCTTCCACGCTCCAAATTTCTGGGGTTAGTTCAAAGCGTTTTATTTGCTCCCAATGCCCAAATTTTCCATTGTACAAATCGACCTCTTTTTGGATGCGTTCAATGACTTTTTCGTTTTGTACCAAAGTCTCTTTTGAATTTCCATAATCGATCCCTTTGCGCTTTGCCCATTCTTTCACAAATTGGAAATCCGGTTGAATGAAAGCTGCGGGCATCTTTTCCCCTTCGCCCACCACCATGATTTGTTCAATGAAACGCGATTGTTTCATTTTATTTTCCAAAAGTTGCGGCGCAATATATTTTCCGCCAGAAGTTTTGAACATTTCTTTCTTTCGGTCGGTAATTTTCAGGAAACCATCTTCATCAAGTTTGCCAATGTCACCCGTATAAAAAAAGCCGTTTTTCAATACTTTTTCGGTTTCTTCTTCATTTTTATAATAACCGATCATTACCTGCGGACCTTTGACCAAAATTTCACCATCTTCGGCAATTTTTACTTCGGTTTCAGGGATGGGTTTTCCAACCGTACCTATTTTAAAACCATGCTCGCGCATATCGTTCACGGAAATAACCGGTGAAGTTTCGGTAAGTCCATAGCCTTCCATTAAATTGAAACCCGCGGCATTGAAAACCCGTGCCAACCGAAGTTGCAAGGCCGCGCTTCCCGACGCGATCACTTTTATATTTCCACCCAAGGCTTCCTGCCATTTCGAAAAAACAAGTTTCCGTGCCAATTTCAGTTGCAATTCATACCACCAACCATTTTGTTTGTATGGCTCGTATTTTTGCCCGATTTCCACCGCCCAAAAAAATATTTTTTTCTGAATCCCGGTGAGCTCCATTCCTTTTGCAATGATTTTATCATATACTTTTTCCAGTAAACGTGGCACCGCAGTCATCACGTTGGGTTTCACTTCTTTTAAATTTTCACTAATTTCTGAAATGGAACCAAAATAGATACTTACCCCATTGTATTGGTACAAATACAACAACATGCGTTCATAAACGTGACAAACCGGAAGAAAGCTTAGGGCGATGGATTCGCCATCTTTTAAGGGCAATCGGCAGGATGAATTCAGCGCGTTGCTGACAATATTTTTATGGGAAAGCATTACACCTTTGGGTTTCCCTGTAGTTCCCGAAGTATAGATCAGGGTCGCCAAATCGTCTTCGCCGATCGAATCCATTAATTTTTCTACTGCTGCTTGAGTGCTTTCATCTTCGCCCAATTCCAAGAATTCATTCCAGTTTTTCGTGTCATTGATCTGGTCAAAGGAATACACTTCTTTCAAAGAAGGCACATTTTTTCGAATGTTGTTCACTTTTTCAAGCACTTCTTGATCGGAAACAAAGCAGTATGCAGCTTCACTATGGTTCAATACATATTCATATTCTTCCTCGGAAATTGTCGGATAAATGGGAACATCTTGTGCGCCAATTTGAAGGATTCCAATATCCATAATGCACCATTCTGTGCGGTTATCGGTAGAAATCAATGCGATTTTCTCACCGGGCTTCACACCCAATTTCAGTAATCCACGACTGATTTTATTGGCCTGATCTACATATTCTTTGGAAGAAATTGCTTTCCATTTGCCATCGGTTTTTGTGACCAAGGCCTCCTTCAAATTGAATTTTTCCAACTGAAAACGTGGAAAGTCGAAAAGTCGTTTGATTTCAATCATGGAAAACGGGATTTAATTCTATGCAAAATAGGAAATTTCCCGGTTCAAAGTTCAAAGTTTCAAAAGAAACCAAATTCTCTGCTAAAAGTCCTACAAGGTTTTTAAAACCTTACAGGAAATTCGTGCCGGTTCATCCGCAATCCGAACACCTACAAATGTGGTGACTCAAACCACTTTCTTGCATTCACAAAAGCTTCCAACCACGGCGAAACTTCGTCTTTCCGGTTTTTGGGATAATAACCCCAGTTCCACGGGAATGTGGACCGTTCAAAATGTGGCATGCTCACCAAGTGGCGCCCGGTTTCATCGGTCATCATAGCCGTATTATAATGCGAGCCGTTTGGATTCGCCGGATAGCCTTCGTAGCCGTATTTCCCGACAATTTTGTATTTGCTTTCCTTGTATGGAAAACTGAACTTTCCTTCGCCATGAGCCGCCCAAATACCCAATTTGCTTCCTGCCAAACTAGACAGCATCACCGAATTGTTTTCGGGAATTTCGATGGAAGTGAAAATACATTCGAACTTATGCGATTCGTTGTGAAGCATTTTTGGTTTTTGTTTATGATCGGGATAAAGCAGTCCCAGTTCCATAAACAACTGACATCCATTGCAAATTCCGAGGGATAGCGTGTCTTCGCGTTCAAAGAATTTTTTCAGTGCCGCATTTGCTTTTTCATTGTACAAAAATGCGCCGGCCCAGCCTTTTGCGCTTCCCAGTACATCGGAATTGGAAAACCCACCCACGGCAGCGATGAATTGAATATCTTCCAAGGTTTCGCGTCCGGAGGTCAAATCGGTCATGTGCACATCTTTTACATCGAAGCCGGCCAAATACATTGCGCGTGCCATTTCCCGTTCGCCATTGGAACCTTTTTCGCGAATGATTGCGGCTTTGATTTTTTTCCCTGTTGTATTGCCGGTAGGAAGAAATCCGGTGAAATGTTTTGGGAAAATATATTCCAATTCTTGCGTTTTATAATTGTTGTAACGTTCGAAGGCTTTTTCCGGACCACTTTGTTTTTCGTCCAGTAGGAAGGAAGTTTTGTACCAAACATCGCGTATTTCGGGAATAATAAAATTAAAACTGGCCTGATTATTTTGAATGGAAAGCGTGTTTCCTTCCTTGACTTCCCCAATTTTGAAAAATTCAATTCCTTTTTCGTTCAAAATTGTTTCCACGGAATTATTTCGAGCTTGAAAAACAATTCCGCAGTTTTCAGAAAAAAGAAGTTTCACCGAATCTTTTTCATTCAAGGAATTCAGGTCCAGTTTTGAACCGAGATTGTTTTCAGCAAAACACATTTCCAACAAAGTGGTGATCAATCCACCGGAAGCAACGTCATGGCCGGCAAGAATTAGTTCCTTTTGAATCAATTCCTGAATGGTATTGAAGGCACGAATGAAAAATTCGCTGTTTTTTATAGTGGGGACCTCACTTCCAATTTTATTGAAAATCTGCGCAAATGAAGAACCGCCCAGTTTAAAATCATCTTGTGAAAGATTGATATAATAAATATCGCCCCCATCTTTTTGAAGGACCGGCTCCACCGTTTTGGTAATATCATTGCAATGTCCCGCTGCAGAAATAATCACTGTTCCCGGGGCCAAAACTTCCTCATTTTTGTATTTCTGTTTCATGGAAAGCGAATCTTTTCCTGTGGGAATATTGATTCCCAATTCGATCGCGAAATCTGAAACTGCTTGCACGGCTTCGTACAAACGTGCATCTTCTCCTTCGTTGTTGCACGGCCACATCCAGTTTGCGGAAAGTGAAACCGATTTCAATCCATTTTCCAAAGGTGCCCATACAATATTGCTCAAAGCTTCGGCAATAGAATTTCTGGAACCTGCCACCGGATCAATCAATCCTGATATGGGGGAGTGGCCAATGGAAGTTGCCACGCCGTTTTTCCCAGTGTAATCCAAGGCCATAACACCACAATTGTTTAAAGGCAGTTGTAATTTTCCGGCGGTTTGTTGTTTGGCCACCAATCCGGTTACACAACGATCGGCTTTATTGATCAGCCAATCTTTGCAAGCAACGGCTTCCAATTGCAAAACCTGATTTAAATAACGCTGAATTTCGGACGGTTCATATTTGAGTTTATCATATTTCCGTTCCACGGTTTTGTCGGTCATGACCGTTTTTGGAGAACTTCCAAACATATCGCCCAAAGCCAAATCCATGGGCATATCGCCTTTGGTTTTGCTTTTAAAAGTAAATTGTTTATCGTCTGTTACATGTCCGACGGCATACATAGGAGTGCGTTCACGGTCGGCAACAAGCTTTAAAATTTCCAAATCTTTTTTCGGAATAATCAACCCCATTCGTTCTTGAGATTCATTTCCTATAATTTCTTTCGCGGATAAAGTCGGGTCACCAATAGGAAGTTCATCCAAATCGATATTCCCGCCGGTGTCTTCCACCAGTTCGCTCAAACAGTTTAAATGTCCACCCGCTCCATGGTCATGAACAGTTAGAATCGGATTTTCGTCCCGTTCCACCATTCCACGGATAGCATTTGCGGCGCGTTTTTGCATTTCAGGATTGGCGCGTTGCACTGCATTTAGTTCGATGCCGGTATGGAAAACACCGGTGTCGGCAGACGATACCGCTGCGCCACCCATCCCAATTCGGTAATTTTCGCCGCCCAATACCACAATTTTGTCGCTTTTCTTCGGAATTCCTTTAATGGCCTGATCGGCTTTGGCGTATCCCACACCGCCCGCAAGCATAATGGCTTTGTCGTAGCCCAAAGGTCGTTCATTTTCCTTATGTTCGAAAGTGAGCACAGAACCCGCAATCAAAGGTTGCCCGAATTTATTGCCAAAATCCGAAGCGCCGTTCGAAGCTTTGATCAAAATATCCATCGGGGTTTGGTACAACCATTCGCGTTCTCGGATGTTGTTTTCCCAAGTTCGATTGGAATGCGGATTGTTTTTTTCCAAACGTGGATAAGAAGTCATATAAACTGCGGTTCCGGCTAGTGGCAGCGAACCTTTTCCGCCTGCCAACCGATCGCGAATTTCCCCGCCGCTTCCCGTTGCAGCTCCATTGAATGGTTCCACGGTCGTGGGGAAATTATGGGTTTCGGCCTTAAGCGAAATCACCGATTCGTATTCTTTTTGAAAATAATATTCCGGAATATCGGCCGCTTTGGGGGCAAATTGTTGAATTCGTGGTCCTTTTAAAAAAGCGACATTATCTTTATAAGCTGAAACTATTCCATTCGGGTTTCTTTCCGAGGTTTTTTTAATGAGTTTGAAAAGTGAAGCCGGTTTTTCTTCCCCGTCAATGATAAAAACGCCGTTGAAAATCTTATGTCGGCAATGTTCCGAATTCACCTGTGAAAATCCGAACACTTCCGAATCGGTCAGTTTTCGGCCGAGTTTTTTGGAAAGCTTTTCCAAATAATCCACTTCTTCCGTGCTCAAAGAAAGTCCTTCCAACTGGTTGTACGCCTCGATGTCCAAAATTTCCTGAATGGTTTCGGGCTTTTTGTCAACCGTGAAAATTTCTTGATCGAGTCCCTCGTATTTTTCGCAGAGCATGGGGTCAAAATCATGAAAATTCGAATCGACTTCTGTGAATTCTTCAATCCGGACAATCCCATCAATGTTCATGTTTTGGGTGATTTCCACGGCATTTGTACTCCACGGCGTGATCATCGCTGCACGAGGCCCCACAAAATAACCGGGCAAAATCGTTTGGTTCAAATTTTGTGCACCGCCAAAAAGCCAGTTGAGTTTTGAAATATTTTCAGCGGAAAGCTTTTTATGCGTATGCACCGCGTAAACTTTGTTGGGTTTGGTTCCAAAAAATAGGATCATCCGAGTGGTTTTTTGAGGTCGTAAAAATACGATATTTGTAGCGAAAAATAGGAGTTTCAAATAGGAAAAGCAGTTCGTTTTTAAGTGCCGTTTCTTTTGTATTTCCTATCTTTCGACATTTAAAAATAGAATTGATATGGTTTTGAACGGTAAAAAGATTTCCGTGTCAGGTCGAACGCAGTCGAGATTCTTTATTACCTCTCGACTGCGTTCGAGGTGACCTTATCCATTAATAAATATCAAAAAATTAAAGAAAATGTGGAATACATATCTCGGAAAACGGATGAAAGGTGGCGGATATGCCTTGAAAGGTGCTTGGCTGCTGTTGAAAACCGAAGCCAGCGTGCAAGTGCAAACGGGAATTTCAATACTCGTATGTTTGGCCGGGTTTTATTTTGACATTACCTCCCAAGAATGGATCGCGCAAATCTTGGCCATGGGTTTGGTGCTCGGTCTGGAAGGTTTGAATACCGCTGTTGAAGAAATCGCCGATTTCGTACATCCGGATTTGCATAGCAAAATCGGACTTATAAAAGATTTTGCCGCCGGTGCGGTATTTTTTGGTGCGGTTGCCGCCATCATTGTCGGTGTATTAATTTATTATCCTTATCTTTCGGGAGTTTAAACATTATTTTCAACTCAGTGGCATCCTGAAAATTTCTTAGGCAAACCGCGATATATTTGTATTTTTGCTGAAATATTCCCCCTTCATTTATGGCGAAAAAAAAGGCAAAATCAACTACGAAACCTCCCAAAAAAACCCTTCGTCTCAGTATGCGGATGAACCGCTACCAAAAAGTGGTTTTCGGAAGTTTTTTGTTCTTTTTGGGGCTGGCGCTTTGCATCGCTTTTGTTTCTTTCCTCTTCAACTGGCAAGCCGATCAAAGTACATTGTATTCCCTGGGCGACCGTTCGGTAGCGGCGCAAAATTGGCTCAGTAAATTCGGTGCGGCCGTGAGCAATTTTTTCATATTCGAGGGATTTGGAATCGCGGCTTTCAGTATTGCTATTTTAATATCCCTAACGGGAATTTACCTGTTTTTCGATTTTAAAACAAAACGGCTTTGGAAATTTTGGTTTTGGGGGATTTTGGTGATGCTTTGGTTTGCAACCGTTCTGGGGTTTTTTGCTGAAAAGAACGCGATCCTTGGAGGCACGGTCGGATATGAAACCAATGATTTTCTGCAAGATTACCTCGGATTTATTGGCACCTTCTTGCTGCTGCTTTTCATATTTATCGGATATATGGCCGTTCGATTTCGATTGACGCCCGAAAAAATTGGAAGTAATTTGAAATTTTCAAAAAGAAAAGCGGAACAAGATTTTCCGGCTCCGGAAGTAGTTTCCAAACCGGAAAAATCTACTGGTATTTCGAAAGAAGAAGTTGAAAAAACGGAAGAGGAAGAAACTACAAAATCCACCGAATTTTCGTTGTCGGTGGAAAATTCTTCCCCAGAATTGGATTCGGAGGCGCTTTTTGAGGAAAAATCCAATGAAAAATCGCAGCCCAAAGATTCAAAAACGGAATCGGTGGAAATGGAAGTGGAAACCGCTGTGGAGGAAGAAGAAATGACTGAAAATTTGAGCAGTAAACTGGTGAAGAATTTTGGGGAATTCGATCCGAAATTGGAACTGGGTAATTATCGCTTTCCACCTATAGAATTATTGAAAGATTACAGCTCGGGGGGCGGAATTACCATCGACCAAGAAGAACTGGAAGAGAACAAGAACAACATTGTCAACACGCTTAAAAATTATAAGATCGACATTGCGCAAATTAAAGCGACAGTTGGCCCCACGGTTACTTTGTATGAAATTGTTCCTGAAGCCGGAATCCGTATTTCGAAAATAAAAAACTTGGAAGACGATATTGCTCTTTCGCTTTCCGCGTTGGGAATCCGGATCATTGCACCAATTCCAGGAAAAGGAACTATTGGAATTGAAGTTCCGAACAAAAATTATAGCATCGTTTCCATGCGCTCCGTGATCGCTTCCTCGAAATTTCAGAAAGCAGAGATGGAATTGCCCATCGCATTTGGGAAAAGCATTTCCAATGAAACCTTTGTCGTCGATTTGGCAAAAATGCCGCACATGTTGATGGCCGGGGCGACCGGACAAGGAAAATCCGTGGGCCTGAACGCGGTGTTGACTTCGTTGTTGTATAAAAAACATCCGGCAGAGGTCAAATTTGTGCTGGTCGATCCAAAGAAAGTGGAACTCACGCTTTTCAACAAAATTGAAAGGCATTATTTGGCAAAACTTCCTGATAGCGAAGAAGCAATTATCACAGATAACACAAAGGTTATCAATACATTGAATTCGCTTTGCATTGAAATGGACAACCGCTACAATTTGTTGAAAGATGCAATGGTGCGGAATATAAAAGAATACAACGCGAAATTTAAAGCCAGAAAATTAAATCCGGAAAATGGCCACATTTTTCTGCCCTACATTGTTCTGGTGATCGATGAATTTGCCGATTTGATTATGACGGCCGGAAAAGAAGTGGAAACACCGATCGCAAGACTGGCACAGCTTGCACGTGCAATAGGAATACATCTTATTATTGCAACGCAACG
>DASSWN010000023.1:0-2202 GCA_035704905.1 Flavobacteriaceae bacterium | reverse complement strand
GGTATATTTAGATACGGTATGCGGAAGATGTTGTCGAATTATATTTCGAATGATAAAGAAAAAAACATCGGTCGTTGGTTCGAACCCATTCGAATAGCTCCGTTGAGCCTGTACGTCTAAATTAAGCAGGTTTCGGTACGTAATATCCCGAAAATCAGGCCCGAACAAATACACGGTTCCTTGTCCTTCGGTATTTTTAACGAAAGCGGTCGAATTGTCTTCGTAGTATGCCAAACTTATTCCTGTTCCCAGTCCGTAATACTGTGTGTGAAAAGAATTTCCATTCGACGGATTTCCAATGGAAACAGTAGTTTCCAGCGGATCATCGATCAAATCGAATATTGGCGCGGCGTTGGTGTTAAAATTTATTTCGTATAAAGTATTGGAACTTGCCCGGCTTGTAACCCCACAAAGCGCGAACAAATTGGTGTCCCTTAAATTCGAAGTGATCAGTACCCCGCCGTTTTGTACATAAGCTATTAATTGCGAACGCTCCGAGGCGTTAAAAGATAGTTCTTCGATGCGCGAACCGGTAATGATAATCGGATGTTGGACAGCTTCGGAAAGATCTGTCGTAATAATATAGGGAACGCCGACGTTGCGCATAATTTGAATAGCGGAAAGCCTTCTGGACGGGCTGGTTCCCGCACTGTAAGCCGTCATATCCAGCACGGCCACCTTTCGGGAATTTTGCGAAAATGAAAGCAACGGAATGTTCAGCAAAAAGCAGAAAATTAGTAGTAGGTGAAATTTCATCAGTACGGTTCAATAATTGCGCTAAATTATAAATTTTACACTGAATATGAATTAATTGCTGTTAATTTGTAGTTTGTTTTCCAAACAAATAAATTTTCGCGTGCAATTTTCTTTAGAAAATATAGAAACCCAATTGCGCTGCCGTTGCAAGTATGCCTATCGGTGGGGCAAAAAGCAAAATGACAGTTGGGACAGCCACACGCAATTTATTTACGAAACTTTTTTTTGGGAAGAATTGGTTGGAAAAATGAAGTCGAAAATCGAAAACCATTATTTCGACAAAAATGAATTTTTTCAATATGCCGCCAACCGCTGGTACAATTTCTGGAGCGCGATGGCAGTGGAACAAATTTTTACAGAAGTAGAAGGAATTGAACCGGCATTGAGCCGCAAAAACCGATTGGTCGATTTTAATTTGTTTGGAACCAATTTCGATCATAAAACGTCTATTTTTCCAAAGGGTTTTCGGCAAACATTGTTTTATGCCCAGGCACATGAAGAAGAACTGCTCCACTGGTTGTACAACAACCAAAGCCAGGAAAGCCGCAAACATTTTGAAAACCGACTATTCTTAATTGTATATGCCCAAAATGGCGCACACTGGAAACTGAAATCAGAAATTTCTTGGTTAAAATCCATCATTTTAAATTATGTGGCTACCTTTGATGCTTCAAAATTAAAAACCTTGGAATTTCCAACAAACAAAGCCGTTTCAGACATAATTTGGGCAATTAAATGAATTATATAGGTTCTAAAAACAGACTTTCATCGTGGATTTTTCAGGTGGTTTCCGAATCGGTTTCACTTCCGTTAAAAGAACTTGTTTTCTGTGATCTTTTTGCCGGAACCGGCATTGTCGGTCGAACTTTCAAGCCGCATGTGAAAAAAGTGATCGCCAATGATATGGAATTTTACAGTTATGTGTTGCTGAAAAATTATATTGGAAACCACGAGACGTTTGATTTTTATCCGTTTTTATATGATTTGAACGCCTTGGAAAGAAAAAAAGGAATGATTTTTCACGAATTTTCTGAAAATGGCAAAGCAGGAAGACTTTATTTCAGTGAAAAAAACGGTCAAAAAATCGATGCGGTACGGCAACAAATCGAGTTGTGGAAAAAGGCGGGAAAAATTAATGATCATTGCTATTTTTTTCTGTTAACTTCCTTGTTGGAAAGTGCCGACAAGGTGGCAAACACTGCTTCGGTTTACGGCGCTTTTTTAAAGAAAATAAAAGCTTCCGCCAAAAGGCCAATTTATATCGAACCAGCCCTTTTCACGGAAACCGAAAATTCGCATGAAGTTTATGGCGAAGACGCCAACTCCCTGATAAACAAGATTTCGGGCGATATTTTATATTTGGATCCGCCTTATAACTCACGCCAATATGGGGCGAATTATCATTTGTTGAACACCATCACAAAATATGATACCTTTGTTCCAAAG
>DASSWN010000173.1:0-13532 GCA_035704905.1 Flavobacteriaceae bacterium | reverse complement strand
TCGATCCCAATGATTTTGAGGCGATCAAAAAAACGATATTGGAAAATGAGATCGAAATGCTCATCGTCGGTCCCGAAGAGCCCCTGGTCAATGGAATTTATGATTTCTTCCAACAAGAAGAAGCGCTTAAAAAGGTTGCGGTGATCGGGCCTTCCAAACGCGGTGCTTTGTTGGAAGGAAGCAAGGAGCGCGCGAAACAGTTTATGGCTATGCACAATATTCCCACCGCGGCTTATGAAAGTTTTACAGTTGGAAGTTTGGAGGCGGGAAAATCTTTTTTGGAAACTTTGAACCCGCCGTATGTTTTGAAGGCAGACGGATTGGCGGCAGGGAAAGGCGTTCTTATCCTGAACGATTTGAAGGAAGCAAAACTCGAACTGGAAAAAATGCTCACCGGTAAATTCGGCGAGGCAAGCAAAACCGTTGTGATCGAAGAATTTTTGGATGGAATAGAACTCAGTGTTTTTGTACTCACGGATGGAAAAAATTATAAAATACTGCCCACAGCAAAAGATTATAAACGCATCGGCGAAGGCGATACGGGATTGAACACCGGCGGAATGGGCGCCATTTCTCCCGTTCCTTTTGTTGATGCACAATTTATGGAAAAAATTGAATCCCGAATTGTAAAACCAACCATTGAAGGTTTTCAGAAGGAAAATATCGAATACAAAGGTTTTGTTTTTATCGGGCTGATAAAAGTGAACGATAATCCGTTTGTTATAGAATATAATGTGCGAATGGGCGATCCGGAAACAGAAGTGGTTTTGCCACGCATTCAAACCGATTTGGTGGAATTGTTCCAAAAAGTTTCCGATGCGAAATTAAACGAAACCACCTTGGAAATCGATTCGCGTTCTGCCGCAACGGTCATGTTGGTCTCCGGCGGTTACCCCGAAAAATATGAAAAAGGGAAAGAAATAAGCGGATTGGAAGAAACAGAAAACTCCCTGATTTTTCATGCAGGCACAGTTGCTAAGAACAGAAAAACCCTCACAAATGGCGGAAGGGTTTTGGCGATCACTTCCTTGGGGGAAAATTTCCAAGAAGCATTAAAAATATCCTATCAGAACATTGAAAAACTTCATTTCGAAGGAATGTACTATCGGAAAGATATTGGTTTCGATCTGTAATCAATGCGCCGAATGAGCGGCGTTTTGTCTTTCATCTTCTTTGAAATCCTTCAAACATTTCATCCAGTAGATGAATGCTGCCGCGGCTATCAAAAAGAAAACCCAGTTAACTATGTTGGCCAACCACCAGCTATCAAACTGCAACTGGCGCAACCAGTCCAAGGGAAGGAACAAAATTTCTTCAAAAAGATACTGAATTCCGGTCCACAAATCGATCCATTCCATAATTTGCTTTATTATCTTTAGCGACTACAAAAATACAAAATTGCACAATGTTCGCAAGTTTTTTCAACAAATCAAAACCAATTAATTTTTTGATCGTAGGTTTTGCTATGACGCTGTTTTACTGCATCGCAAACTTTGTCACGGTTCCTGCCGTCATTTCTGTTTCTTATTTTTTTAAGAAAATTGGCCTTTTGATAATCTATTTGCTTCTTATGGTGCTCATGGATTTTATTGTGAAAAGGAACCGTGTGAACAGGCGGAATACTTTTGCCATTTTATTGTTTGCCTTGTTCACCGTCTGGTTTCCGGATATCCTTCGGAACGATGAAATACTTCTTTCCGGTTTTTTTGTTCTTTTGGCCCTTCGACGCATTATTAGTTTGAAATCGGGAATCGATACCAAAAAGAAAATTTTCGATGCTGCTTTCTGGATTTGCGTGGGAAGCTTGTTTTTTGAATGGAGTATTCTTTTTTTGATCCTTGTTTTTTTGGCAGTCCTTTTTTATGAAGCTAACGATTACCGCAATTGGTTGATTCCCATTGTCGCCATTGCCACTGTTTATATGCTGGCGACCTGCTTTTTTTTGTTAAGTTCCAATTCATTCTTTAATTTTCAACAATTTTTTTCCGAACCAAATTGGAAGTTTGAAATTGGCGGTTCTTGGCATCAACTTATTCCTTTGGCCACATTTTCCCTTTTTTCAATATTCGTGGTGATTCATTACATTTTTCTAATTCAGCACGCATCCTCAACAATGAAATCATCTATGGTTTTGATCTTGGCAATTTTGCTCACCTCATTGCTGGTGATTTTATGTTCTTCTACCGAAACGCACGGTGAAACATTGTTTTTTATTTTTCCAATTGCCATTGTCGGCGCAAATTATTTTCAGGCAGATGGGAAAAGGCTTTTCAAAAATGTAATCATTCTACTGATCATTTCACTGACCTTGGTTTTTCCATTTTTGACATACGTTAACTGAAATCAATACTTAATTCCTGTCGGGATAGCGTCGATCAATTTTTGGGTATAAGGGTTTTTTGGATTGGCATAAACTTCATCTGCATCTCCTCGTTCCACAATTTTTCCATTGTTCATCACCAATAGTTGATCGGACATATATTTAACGACTGCTAAATCGTGGGAAATAAAAAGATAGGTAAATCCGAAATTTTCTTTCAGTTCGTTCAGAAGGTTCAGCACTTGTGCCTGCACCGAAATATCCAATGCCGAAACAGATTCATCGCAAATCACAAGTTTTGGGGAAATCGCAATGGTTCGTGCGATTCCGATTCGCTGCCGTTGTCCGCCACTGAATTCGTGCGGATAGCGGTCGAAATGTTCCTCCAAAAGTCCGACGCGTTGCAATAATTGCATGACTTTTTCCTTGCGCTGCTTCGCATTTTTGTACAATCCGTGAACGATCATGGGTTCCATTATTGCTTTTCCGACCGGAATTCGCGGATTCAAGGAAGAAAATGGGTCTTGGAAAATAATTTGAATATCTTTTCGTAATGCGCGCAATTTTTCCTTCGAAAGTAAAGTAATATCTTCTCCGCGGAAAAAAATATTGCCGGAAGTGGCAGGAAGCAATTGAAGGATCACGTTTCCCAAAGTTGATTTTCCGCATCCCGATTCGCCCACGAGGCCGAGGGTTTCCCCTTCGTAAATTTCAAAATTCACTTGATCGACAGCCCTAATTTTGTCGGAATCCCGAAACAATCTGGCATTTGAAATGAATTCTTTTTCCAAATTCACAACTCGTAGCAATGGCGGTTCGGAATACATTTTTTCGTGTCGGGCCGCGCGTTCTTGTTTGGGCTCCATTTCTACCAAAACTTTTTCATTCAAAAAATCGGAAACAGTCGGAAGTTTTTTCAAACGATTTTCGGTTCCGGGTTTGGAGGCGAGCAAGGCTTTGGTATAAACCGCTTTGGGGTGATGGAAAATTTCTTCCACGCTATTTTCTTCCACGATTTTTCCCTGGTACATAACGGCAACACGATCCGAAATTTGAGAAACCAAAGAAAGGTCATGTGAAATGAAAATAATGCTCATTCCTGTTTCGCTCTGCAGCGATTTCAACAGTAATAAAATTTCCTTTTGAACGGTAACATCCAAGGCTGTGGTGGGCTCGTCCGCGATTAGAATCTTGGGTTTGCAGGCAATTGCCATTGCAATCATCACACGTTGTTTTTGTCCGCCGCTAATTTGATGCGGATATGAATTGTACATGTTTTTCACACGTGGCAATTTCACCTTTTCGAAAAGTGACAAGGTTTCTTTTTTTGCTTTTTTTTCGGAGATGCTGAGATGCCGCAACAACATTTCTTGAACTTGTGGGCCGCATTTCATGGAGGGGTTCAAAGAACTCATCGGTTCTTGGAAAATCATGGAAATTTCATTTCCACGAAGGTTTCGCAGTTCTTTTTCACCGAATTTTAAAATATCCTTTCCTTGAAAAAGAATTTCTCCCGAATCGATTTCAGCGGTTTTTCCCAGCAATCCCAAAATAGCAAGTGCAGAAACCGATTTGCCAGACCCCGATTCTCCTACAATACTTAAAATTTCGTTTTTTTTCAAGCTGAAAGAAACCCGGTGCAAAACTTGTTGCCGGACTTTTTCCCCTCTAAAGGAAATGGAAAGATTTTTTATTTCGAGCAGGGCGAAAGGTTCCATTTGGTAAAGATAGGCAATGTATAATGTATAATTGCCATTGACTTTTTTCGTATTTTTATTTCTTATGGAAACCCACAAAACCTACACGCTCGAAGAAGCCAAACGGAAAATGCTGAATTTTTGTGCATATCGGGAACGTTGCCACAAAGAGGTGGAGAAAAAATTGGTTGAAATGCGCATGATTCCCGAGGCGCAATATCAAATTATCCGTTTTCTGCTGCAGGAAGGTTTTTTGAACGAAGAGCGTTTTGCCAAAAGTTTTGCACGTGGAAAATTTCGAATCAAAAAATGGGGAAAAACCCGGATTATACGTGAACTGAAAACTCGGGAAATTTCCAAATACAATATTGAATCGGCACTTAGGGAAATTGAAGAACCGGTTTATCTACGGACATTGGACGAGGTCGCAAAAAAGAAACTGGCACTGATCTCCGATAAAAACAATTTCAAAATAAAGCGAAAATTGGCCGATCACCTTTTATATAAAGGCTTTGAAACGCACTTGGTTTATGAAAAGGTGCGGGAATTGACCGGTTAGTTTAATGGTTTTTTGGATTTTTTTCATTTATGCTTTTCTGAAACGCATAATAGGCTCGTTTTGCCGTTTTTTCTTCAGCTTTCTTTTTGGAAGTGTCCCGTGCTTTCGCCACAACTTTTCCGCCAATCCGCAATTTTACCGCAAAATGTTTTGCCTCATCTTTTCCGGTATCTTCATAAACCTCAAAGTCAAAATCGCGTTTTTCTTTCTGGCACCATTCGATCAAAAGGCTTTTGTAGCTAATAACTTGCCCTTCCAACTGATCGATGTCCACATACGGAACAATGACATTGGAATCGATAAATTTCAAAACATATTTATATCCGCGGTCCAAGTAAATCGCGCCGATCAAAGCTTCGAACAAATTCCCGTGGATATTTTCACCAAATTGTTCTTTAGGAATACTGGTTTCAATCAGATTCACCAATTTCAAATCTTTGCCCAATTCATTCAAATGTTTGCGACTAACAATTTTGGAGCGCATTTTCGTAAGGTAACCTTCATTTCCTGTTGGGGCTTTTCGGAACAAAAAAGCAGCAATACTGGCTCCCAACATAGCATCACCGAGGAATTCGAGCCTTTCATAATTCAAATCGTTTCCTAAGTCGTCTTTTTTTCGCAAAGATCGATGTGTGAAGGCTGTTTTGTAATAGTCGATTTGCTTTGGTTTGAAACCGATCAGTTTCTGAATGGACGAAAAAAAATCCCCGCCCTTGTCAGAACCTGTTTTGCTGGCAGGTAGGCGGGAATTTAATATATCTCTAATCACGCTCATGGCGAGATTATTCGTTCATTTTTCTAAAGGCCACACAAGCATTGTGGCCGCCAAACCCAAAAGTATTGCTCATCACCACGTTTATATCGCGTTTTTGAGCTTTGTTGAGGGTTAGATTCAATTCCGGATCGATGTTTTCGTCGACAACCTCATGGTTGATCGTTGGTGGAACCACTCCATGCTTCATCGCCAAAATGGAAGCAATTGCTTCAATGGCTCCGGCGGCACCCAAAAGATGGCCGGTCATGGATTTGGTGGAATTGATATTGATATGTTTGGCATGTTCCCCAAAAACCTCACTAATGGCTTTTAGTTCGGCAACATCCCCCAAGGGCGTAGAAGTGCCATGTGTGTTGATGGCATCTACATCTTCCGGTTTTAAACCCGCATTATCCAGACAGTTTCTCATCACTGCCATAACGCCAAGCCCTTCCGGATGTGGAGCGGTCATGTGGTATGCGTCCGAAGACATTCCACCGCCAATAAATTCGGCATAAATCTTTGCCCCTCGGGCTTTTGCATGTTCGTATTCTTCCAAAATCAAAGCGCCGGCACCTTCGCCCAATACAAACCCGTCGCGCGTGGCGTCGAATGGCCTTGAAGCGGTTTCCGGACTTTCGTTGCGGGTGGACAAAGCATGCATCGCGCTAAAACCGCCCATTCCTGCTTCCACCACTGCGGCTTCGCTTCCGCCTGTTACAATAACATCGCTCATTCCCAAACGAATATAGTTTAGGGCATCGATCATAGCATTTGCCGAAGAAGCACACGCGGAAACCGTGGTGTAATTTGGCCCCATGAAACCATGGCGAATGGAAATATTGCCCGGTGCAATGTCCGCGATCATTTTAGGAATAAAAAATGGATTGAAACGAGGGGTTCCGTCACCTTGGGAAAAGTTCATCACTTCATTCTGGAAGGTTTCAAGACCACCGATTCCAGCTCCCCAAATGACGCCAATTCGGTGTTTGTTCACCACATTGAGGTCAATTCCGGAATCTTTTATGGCTTCATCGGAAGCAATAATGGCATACTGGGCAAATTTATCGAGCCTGCGGGCTTCCTTGCGATCAAAATAATCCTCAATATTGAAATTTTTGATTTCGCAAGCAAATTTAGTTTTGAATTTTTCGGGGTCATAATGGGTAATTGGCGCGCTGCCACTTTTTCCATGCACCAATCCGTCCCAATATTCTTCAATATTGTTGCCGATGGGCGTCAATGCTCCCAATCCTGTTACTACTACCCGCTTAAGCTCCATATAAGCATGTTATTTTTTTGCTTTTTCAATATAGGAAATAGCCTGGCCAACAGTGGCGATATTTTCTGCTTGGTCATCAGGAATTTGAATATCGAATTCTTTTTCGAATTCCATGATCAATTCCACGGTGTCCAAAGAGTCTGCGCCTAAATCGTTGGTGAAACTAGCTTCGTTCACTACTTCGTTTTCATCAACGCCTAATTTGTCAACGATGATTGCTTTTACTCTTGATGCGATGTCTGACATAATCTTGTGATTTTTAAATTTTGATTAAGATGCAAAAATAGAAAACTTTATTATAAAAAAACCAGTATGGTCAAAAATGTGGCTCCAATTTACGCAATTTTAAATTAAGTAGGTACTTTTACGCCTTCGATTATTGGGTAAATATAGTTTCTTTTGAAATCATCTTCTACATCTTCCGTAAAAAAAATAGTCATTTTCGCATCGGGAACGGGTACCAACGCAGAAAATATTATTCGGTATTTCCGGCAAAATGAAAACGTCGAGGTTGCCTATGTGCTTTCCAACAAAAGCATCGCGCCCGTTTTGGAAAAAGCTGAAAAATTGGGCGTAAAAAACCGTGCTTTCAATAAGGCGGCATTTTATGAAACTGGCGAAATCGCAGAATTACTCAAACAAACTTCTCCCGATCTCATTGTGTTGGCCGGGTTTTTATGGTTGCTTCCTACGGAAATTTTAAAAATGTTTCCGGAAAAAATCATCAATATCCATCCGGCACTTTTGCCTAAATATGGCGGCAAGGGAATGTTCGGGTCTCGGGTGCATGAAGCGGTACTGAAAAATAAAGAGGCGAAAAGCGGCATTAGTATTCATTATGTGAATGAAAAGTATGACGAGGGAAAAATGATTGCACAATTTGAAACAGAAATTTCACTGAATGATTCTGCGGAAGAAATCGCTGCAAAAATCCATGAATTGGAACAGGAACATTTTCCGAAAGTGATCGAAAAAATTTTGTTCCCGAAGAAGCAATGATGAAAAAATCGAAGAAATATTATGTAGTATGGAAAGGAAAAAAACCCGGTATTTATGCTACTTGGGAGGAATGTAAGGCAATGATTTCGGGTTTTGACGGGGCGCAATACAAAGCTTTTCCCACCCAACAAGAAGCTAAAACCGCCTTTGATAAAACTTTTGCTGAATACAAAGGAAAAACCATTTCGAAAAAACCTTTCTCGCCTGAAAAACTGGCTTTAATTGGAAAACCAACTATGCATTCCATTTCCGTGGATGCCGCATCCAGTGGAAACCCGGGAATTATGGAATATCAGGGGGTGGATACAAAAACCAAGAAAACACTTTTCAAAATGGGGCCTTTTCAACAAGGCACCAATAATATCGGGGAATTTTTGGCCTTGGTTCACGGTTTGGCCTTTTTGAAACAGCATAATAGCGACCGCATTATTTATTCCGATTCGAAAATTGCGATTGGTTGGGTGAAGAAAAAATCCTGCAACACCAAACTGAAACGAACCCCGAAAAATGAAGCACTTTTTGAATTGATCGCAAGGGCGGAAGAATGGTTAAAAAAAACAAATTATTCCACCCGAATTGTAAAGTGGGAAACCCGGGCTTGGGGCGAAATCCCTGCAGATTTTGGGAGAAAATAAGGGTGACTTTATGTTAGAATAAAAAAGCTCCGAAAAAAATTTTCGAAGCTTTTTGTTTTCAACACTAAGAGAATTTACAGGGTGCGTTCTCCATGAACGGTAAGTGTATATCCGTCACCATCGGTAGATTCGCCATCGATGACATCGCCATTCAAGGTCGCCACTTCTTGGCCGCCTTCATCTTCTATGAGCACATTGTTCGAAATTGAACCGGAAATTTCGGTTGTTTCGTTGGTTCCGTTTTCCCGGGCGTTCCCTCCCCACTGATTGATGTCGCGGGAAAGAAGTATATTGAAGGTTCCGGATGTTGGCTCGGTGGTGGAATAGGTTCCTTCAAATCCTTCCACAAGCATGGTGGAAAGTTCCTTCACAATAGTAAAAACAGCATTCGGATGTCCTGGAATGTCGGAGGTGACGATTACCGGGTTTTCACCGGTGGCATCAACGGAAAAGGTCACGGTGATGTCCGTTCCGTTATAAGTTCCGGTAAATGGGGCGAGATACGATTCGCCTTCTGTCCACGCAACGGTAGAAGTTAGGTTGATAACGTCGCCGTCAATAGTTAAAATGGCTGTCACTTCGCTGTTGTCGTTGTTTATGTTCAAAACAATGGTTCCTGAAGACCCAATAACGATTCCTTTGTAAATTCCACCGCTATTCGTATCAAATGCCGCTTTAGCCGCAGGTTGATCCGGGCAGGTTTCGCATTCGTATGCAGTTGGCGGATTATCGGAGCCATCGTCGTCCTTTCCGCAGGAAATAACCGATAGTACAAGCAGTAATATCGGAAGAATGAAAGGTGTTTTTTTCATGATTTTTTCGAGTTAAAATTGATTCGCAATAGTAGTATATTTTTCCATAATTTTATAAACTATTTGTAATTTATTTTTTAAATGAAGGAAAAGGCCAATCTGTGGCCATTTTAGTTCCGGTGAAAAGCATTTGCCCTCCTTTTGGGAGAGCTAACACAAAACAGTATCTTTGCGTTTTAAAAAATCGTTTTATGCGGAAATTGATCATTGTGGGAACCGTTGCTTTCGACGCCATTGAAACCCCTTTTGGTAAAACGGACAAAATTCTTGGAGGCGCGGCCACCTATATTGCATTAGCCGCAGCACAATTTAAAATTGATTGTGGAATTGTTTCTGTGGTGGGCGAAGATTTTCCGCAAGCGTATATTGATCTTTTCAAAGAAAGAAAAATCAATGTCGGCGGTTTGGAAATTGTTCCCGGTGGGAAATCTTTTTTCTGGAGCGGGAAATACAAAAATGACATGAACACCCGCGATACATTGGAAACGCAACTCAATGTACTGGCAGATTTCGATCCTGTTGTCCCCGACAGATATAAAAATGCGGAAATTGTCATGTTGGGAAATCTGCATCCAAACGTTCAACTTAGTGTGATTGAACAAGTCGAAAATCCGCAATTGATTATTTTAGATACCATGAACTTTTGGATGGAACATGCCATGCCGGAATTGGAGGAAGTGATTTCAAAAGTTGATGTAATCACCATAAATGACGAAGAAGCACGGCAACTTTCAGGGGAATATTCATTAGTGAAGGCTGCCCGAAAAATTTCCGAAATGGGACCAAAATTTGTGGTCATAAAGAAAGGTGAGCATGGCGCGTTGTTGTTTTCTGGCGACGAAATGTTTTTTGCCCCCGCTCTTCCGCTGGAAGATATTTTTGACCCCACCGGTGCCGGCGATACTTTTGCAGGCGGATTTTCGGGATATTTGGCCAAAACCGGCGATCTCTCATTCGAAAATATGAAAAATGCCGTTATCCACGGTTCCAACCTTGCTTCTTTTTGTGTGGAAAAATTCGGTGCCGAACGTATGCTTGATTTATCGGAAGCGGAATTGCAAACGCGCTTGAAAAAATTCGAAATGTTGACACGGTTTAGTTTCGATGTGGAAAAAGAAAAAATAAAAGGCTGATTACCATATAAACAGTAAAAATTATTGTGTAAATTCTTAACGCATTATTCGACTAACCTATTATAAAATTATAGTTATAAAACCCTAATATTCACCTGTGTGAGCGATGCCATTAAACACGAGTGCGGAATTGCACTCATTCGACTTCTAAAACCTCTTGAATTTTACAAAGAGAAATACGGCACGGCATTTTATGGCGTGAACAAAATGTATTTGATGATGGAAAAACAGCATAACCGGGGCCAAGATGGAGCTGGTTTTGCAAGCATCAAATTGAATACGGCTCCGGGTAACCGCTTTATCAGCCGGGTGCGGTCGACGGCGGCACAACCCATACAAGATATTTTTTCCCAAATAAACGAACGCATCAATGAAGAATTAAAACTTCATCCCGAATACAGCGACGATGTCGCGGCACAGAAAGAAAACTTGCCTTATTTGGGCGAGGTAATGTTGGGCCACGTTCGTTACGGTACTTTTGGAAAAAACAGTATCGAAAACGTACATCCCTTTTTGCGCCAAAACAATTGGATGCATCGAAATTTGATCGTTGCCGGAAATTTCAATATGACCAATGTTTTCCAAATGTTCAACAAATTGGTTGAATTGGGCCAACATCCGAAAGACCGTGTGGACACTGTGACGGTCATGGAAAAAATCGGACATTTTCTTGACACCGAAGTTCGAAAATTGTATAAGAAACTGAAGAAGGAGGGATACAATAAAATGGAGGCTTCACCGCATATTGCCGAACAATTGAACATTGGAAAAATCCTGAAAAAATCATCGAAAGATTGGGACGGGGGATATGCGTTGGTGGGTTTGTTGGGGCATGGCGATTCATTTGTTTTGCGCGATCCTTCGGGAATTCGACCGGTTTATTATTACCAAGACGATGAAATTATGGTAGCCGCCTCCGAACGGCCGGTGATACAAACGGTTTTCAATGTGGAATTTGAAGATGTGCAAGAATTGGAACCCGGGCATGCCTTAATAACCAAGAAAAGTGGCGAAACCAAAATCAAGAAAATCGTTGAACCGCTGGAGCGAAAAGCCTGTTCTTTTGAACGGATATATTTTTCGCGCGGCAGCGACAAAGAAATATACAAAGAACGCAAAATGTTGGGAAGGTTGCTAATGCCCGATGTTTTGAAGGCCATAGATTACGACACGTTGAATTCTGTGTTTTCCTATATTCCCAATACTGCGGAAACATCGTTCTACGGGATGGTAGAAGCGGCCCAAGATGAGCTTAATAGACAAAAGAACGAAGCGATTCTCGCCGAACGCGACACCCTCACCGATGAACGCTTGGCCGAAATTCTGGGCCACCGGCTTCGTACCGAAAAAATTGCCATCAAAGATGCGAAACTGCGCACTTTTATTACCGAAGACAGTAGTCGTGACGACTTGGTGGCACACGTTTATGATGTTACGTATGGCGTGGTGAAACCAAATGATAATTTGGTAATTATAGACGACAGCATTGTCCGTGGAACTACTTTGAAAAAAAGCATTTTGAAAATGCTCGATCGCCTTGGTCCCAAAAAAATTGTAGTGGTTTCTTCCGCTCCTCAAATACGTTATCCCGACTGTTATGGGATTGATATGGCCAATTTGGAAGATTTTGTGGCGTTTCGTGCGGCGTTGGCACTTTTAAAAGAACAAAACAAATATGGTTTGGTTCAGGAAATTTATGAGAAATGCAAATCCCAGGTGGAACTCGAGGATGAGAAGGTTGAAAATTTTGTGAAAGAGATTTACGATCCCTTCACCACAGAAGAAGTTTCTGCAAAAATCGCCGAATTATTGGGCGATGAAAGTATTAAAGCAGAAGTGGAGGTCATTTATCAGTCTGTGGAAAAACTGCACCAAGCTTGTCCGAAAAATTTGGGCGATTGGTATTTTACCGGCGATTATCCCACTGTCGGTGGCAATCGGGTGGTAAATCGTGCGTTCATCAATTTTTATGAAGGAAACAAGCAGCGTGCCTATTAAAATCATTCTATGATTAGCACAGTTTTTTAGAAAGGGGCGTAAACATCTTTGGATACAAACAAACATCTTCACGATTTCCAGATAAATTTTAAGGCTTAAAGCTAAAAGCCTGATATATTTTTACATTAATTTTACTATATTTGATGCAGGGTCGAAGAAAATCCAACTGTTTTGAAAAAAATCAACTTGGGCATCGTGGAAGACAACATTCTTGTGGGCGAGATGTTGCAGTTCTATTTCTCAAAAGATGAGAGCTTTGAGGTCAAATTTTGGGCGGTATCTTCGGAAAAAATTCCCTTCGATCGCATAGATGATTTGGATATTGTTCTTTGCGATATTGGGCTTCCGGGAAAATCGGGAATGG
This sequence comes from Flavobacteriaceae bacterium, assembly GCA_035704905.1. Classification (GTDB taxonomy): domain Bacteria; phylum Bacteroidota; class Bacteroidia; order Flavobacteriales; family Flavobacteriaceae; genus DASSWG01. Next base: position 979 of record DASSWN010000173.1, on the reverse strand, counting down.
AAGTCACCTATCTTCTCAAACAGAAAAACCCGAAAATCCATATCGTGATGTTCACGGTTTTTGAAGAAGAAGAAAAAATATTTCAATCGCTTAAAGCCGGAGCCTCAGGATATTTATTAAAAAGTACGCCGTTGGCCGAAATAAAGGCCGGACTTTTAGACGTTTTGAACAATGGGGCAGCGATAAGCCCAATGATCGCCAAAAAAGTTTTCAATTACTTCAATCTCGCCGACAACTCGAAATCCAATTCACAAAACTTATCGCCACGCGAATTCGATGTTTTGTCGCAAGTCTTGGCAGGCTATACGAACAAACAAATTGCCGAACATCTTTCCATAAGTTTGGAAACAATTAAATCACATGTTCGGAAAATTTATGAAAAATTACAACTCAGCAGCAGGTCGGAATTGTTTCATTATTATAAGTCGTAGAACGTGAAAGAATGAAAGAGAAAACAATGGGTATTTTCCATTTAGCATTAGAAAAATGAAATTTCTGTTCGGGGTGTTTTTTTTCGTTTGTTGGTTTTCCAACGCACAGTCCCACTCATATTTTCGTTCCGAATATAGGGGAAACAGTTCTGTTCTCGGAAACATTCGGGATATGGCCTACGATGAAAGCGGGTTTTTATGGGTCGCCGGCCAAGCCTCTGAAGTGGTTTGGGGTATGTTTACCGATCGAGGAGCTGTGTTGCAGCGTTTCGATGGCGATCGTTTTCATGATATTCCGGTGCCGAATTTCAGTTTTCCGGTTGAGCATATCAGCCAAATTTCCGCTATGGAAAATGGCAAGTTTTATTTGCGTTGCGTTTCGAAAGAAGGCGTCGGGCTTTTGGTTTTGGATCCAATTACCGTAACCTTCAAATCAGTAGTTTTTCCAGAGAAAATCGACAAACGAAAACTCGATTTTTCCAATGTTTACCACTATGAAGGCCGCGATTATGTTTTTGTGAAAAACAATGCCAATATTGTTCTCTATG
>DASSWN010000137.1:0-2416 GCA_035704905.1 Flavobacteriaceae bacterium | reverse complement strand
TTTTATCAGCGTCGATAAAGACCAAATCGAAGGTTTTGTTTAGCTTCGGAACTATTTCCAAAGCATTCCCCAAATGCTGAAAAATCTGTTTTCCGAAAGGCGATTCATCAAAATATTTCCGTTGAAAGTCGAACAATTCCTCGTTTATGTCAATTGTGTGAAGTTCACCGTTTTCCTCCATTCCTTCAGCAAAACACAAAGCTGAATAGCCTGTGTAAGTTCCAATTTCGAGAATGTTTTTGGGTTGAATTAATTTTGAAAGCATACTCAAAACGCGACCCTGCAAATGCCCGCTCAACATACGTGGCGCAATCATTTTTTGCCAGGTTTCGCGGTTTAATTTTTGAAGCAATTCTGGTTCTGCTTGCGAATGTTTTTCTACGTAATCGTTTATTTTTTCGGGAAGAAAATCCATTATCCTAAAATTCTGTTTATCAACTTTTTCTTTGCTGTTTCGTCATCGCCACACAGCCACTGGATAACATTGTCTTCCCACATAGCATCGGCTTGTTCCGGGGTTACAATTTTTTGCTGCAGGGCTAAATCCAGAATTTTCCCGGGATAGGAAGATTGGGGAGCACTTTCCATTTCACCAAGTGGATATGGATCGTCAAGACCAACAAGCACTTGCTTGTATCCTTGATTCTTCATCAAAAGTTCTAGGGAACCGGTATCGTGTACTAAAGTATCAAAGAAAATATTTTTATGTCCGACGGATTTCCGTGGATGCACCTTTCCTTCAAAAAGATCTGGGCGGCCATCAAAGCCTTGAATTCTTCGGCCTAAATTAATTTGAGCCAATTGCCCCCCGTGGGCGAAACAAGTTCGCATATTTGGGTATTTGTCTGCATAGCCATTTAACGTAAGAAAATGGTAGGCATCGGCGCATTGGGCAAGCATCCAAATTAGGTGAAAACGCCACGAAGTATTTTCAAGTTTAATAAATTTTTCACCATCGTAGGGATGAATTTCCACTGCCAGATTATATTTTGAGGCAAGTTCAAAAATGGGCTCATTTTCTTCGTCAAAAATACAGCGCCACGTGCCAATGGTGTCCATATAATGGGTTGGCAAACACAAAAGCTGCATTCCCAATTCTTCCACGCAACGTTGCATTTCCCATACCGCGCCGCGTACAAAACCGGGGTGTACCACAAAACCACAGGTGAATTTTGAAGGATGGTCGCTCTGTACTTTTGCATTGAAATCATTTTGAAAACGAAGCGCCTGTTTCATTTCTTCCACACGCAAACCATTTCCGTATAGTTGCGAAAGATTTAAAACCACTGCGTGGTCAATTTTGAAACGCTCCATCCATTCCAATTTTTCATTTAAGAAAAAACTGGAATCCGTAACCGGACGGCTCCAATCTTTTTGGAGCATAAATTTTCGGTCTTTATCTACCCAAAAAATTCCTTTGTCCTGCATAAACTGAGGAATTTCCTCTGGATAGGGAAGCAAATGCGAATGGCCGTTGATGCGGAGTTTTCGTTTCATAAAATTTTAATGAATGCTAAAGTTACAAACTTTTGGTACGCCCGCCATCTACGGGAAGGTTTATTCCGTTAATGTAGCTTGCGGCTTCCGTAGCCAAGAAAGCCACGGCATTTGCAATCTCGCCCGGTTGGGCAAAACGACGCGCCGGAACAATACTTTTCATAAAATCGCTGGCTTCCTTTTCGGTTTTGTTCATTTTTTTTGCGGCGTTGCCAACAATGTCTTCCAATCTGTCCGTAGCCGTAAAACCTGGAAGAACATTATTCACAGTTATGCCAAATTGTCCCAATTCATTAGCCAAAGTTTTGCTCCAACTCGCAACCGCACCGCGAATGGTGTTGCTCACTCCCAGCCCGTCAATAGGCTGTTTCACCGAAGTGGAAATAATATTTATAATTCTTCCATAATCGGCTTCCTTCATTCCGGGAACAACGGTCTGTGCCAAAATCTGGTTGCAAACCAAATGCATTGAAAATGCTTTTTCAAACTCATCGGTCGCTGCAGAAAAAATGGGTCCGCCTTTTGGGCCGCCAGTGTTATTTATTAAAATGTGGAATATTTTATTGGAAACCGCAACTTCCACGTTGTCTTTCAACTGCTTCGGATTGGTAAAATCTGCCACAAAATAGTTGTGTTTTTGTCCTTTATCGTGCGGAAGTTCTATTAAAGTTTCCTTTAATTTTTCTTCATCGCGTGCAACCAAAGTTACGGTTGCACCAAGTTTTGCCAATTGTATTGCGGTTGCTTTCCCAATGCCCGCGGTACTTCCGCAGACTAGTGCGTTTTTATCTGTTAAGTCTAAATTCATAATGTTTTTATTATTACCCTGGGGGCAGTCGAAGGGTTTGTGGTTCACGTTATAATAGTTCTACTCAGATATTTTTCTTTGCATTTTCAAATTTTATAGTATCGGCTTCTC
>DASSWN010000106.1:0-11073 GCA_035704905.1 Flavobacteriaceae bacterium | reverse complement strand
AAAAGGTGATGATGAGCAGCCTGATATGCATTCCATCCACATCGGCATCTGTGGCGATCACTATATTGTTATAGCGTAAATCTTCAATAGAATCTTCAATGTTCAAGGCTGCCTGAAGCAAATTGAATTCTTCATTTTCGTAAACAATTTTTTTGCTCAACCCGAAACTGTTCAACGGTTTTCCCTTCAAGCTGAAAACCGCTTGGGTGTTGACATCGCGGGATTTGGTAATACTTCCGCTTGCCGAATCGCCTTCTGTGATGAAAAGGGTGCTTTCGAGATTGCGCTCCATTTTCACATCGCCCAAATGAATGCGGCAGTCGCGTAATTTTTTGTTGTGCAAACTGGCTTTTTTCGCCCGTTCACGAGCCAATTTCCGGATTCCCGACAAATCTTTTCGTTCCCGTTCAGCTTGCAATATTTTTCGTTGCAATTTGTCGGCGGTTTCCGGATTTTTGTGCAAATAATTGTCCAGTTCACGCTTTACAAAATCAAGAATATACGTTCGCACCGTCGGCAATTTTCCGCCCATATCGGTGGATCCCAATTTGGTTTTTGTCTGGCTTTCAAAAACCGGCTCCATCACTTTGATGCTTATTGCGGAAACAATGGATTTCCGAATATCGCTGGAATCGTAGTTTTTCCCAAAAAATTCTCGAATTGTTTTCACGATTGCTTCCCGAAACGCGTTTTGATGCGTCCCGCCCTGGGTGGTGTGCTGCCCATTCACAAACGAATTATACTCTTCGCTATACTGCGATTTATGGTAGGTAATCGCAACTTCAATATCGTTTCCGCGCAAATGAATAATGGGAAACAATCGGTCTTCTTCTCGAATGCTATCGGCCAATAAATCTTTTAGGCCGTTTTCGGAATAAAATTTTTCACCATTGAAAACGATGGTCAATCCGGGGTTGAGATAGACATAATTCTTGAGCATTCTTTCGACATATTCCGAAACGTATTTGTATTTTTTGAAAATTTGTTGATCCGGAACAAAGGAAACTTTTGTTCCCCTTCTTCGGGAAGTTTCTTCCAAAAGTTCTTGATCCAATAAATTTCCTTGGGAAAATTCCGCAGAAGCTGATTTTTCATCTCGGGTCGATTCCACGCGAAAATATTCAGAAAGCGCATTTACAGCTTTGGTCCCGACTCCGTTCAATCCAACCGATTTTTTAAATGCTTTGGTGTCGTATTTACCGCCGGTATTCATTTTTGACACCACATCCACCACTTTGCCAAGTGGAATTCCTCTGCCGTAATCGCGAACGATCACTTTGGTGCCCTGAATGGAGATTTCAATAGTTTTCCCCGACCCCATTACAAACTCATCGATGGAATTATCAATGACTTCCTTTAGCAAAATATAAATCCCGTCATCAGCACTGGAACCATCGCCGAGTTTACCAATATACATGCCGGGACGCATTCGAATATGCTCCTTCCAGTCGAGTGAGCGAATGTTTTCTTCGGTATATTTTGTTTCTGTGGCCATAAATTTATACTCCCGCGAAGGTACAGTTTTATACTTAATTTATGAAATCGGCGGGGGCAAAAAAATAAATGGGTTTTCAATATTTTAAAACTACCGTGGCTTCATCGCTTCTTTTTCATAGCAGCCACTTTGGTAACCGAAGGATTATTCAGAAAAGATTGATATTCTTCCGATTCCATTGGATATAAGGCAATTTTTCCTTCTTCGTCATAATGTGCGCCGAAACCGTAGCGTTTGGTCAATGCCGACGCGCGCATACAGGGATGTCCTTTTGAAAAAAGCTTGTCGCGAATGGAATCTGCCATGGCATCCGAAAGATCTTCCGGAAGCTTGTTTTGTCTCAAATAAATTTCAAAAATGAGTTCTTCATGACTCAATTTATAAGGGTATTTCATTAATAATTCATACTGAAAAACATGAATGGGGATTTTTTCATTTCGCGTTGGGGGAATTTCGCTGTGGGCAATTGGACAATCTTCCGCGACTTTGACAAAGGTGTTTTTATAGCTCATGACATCAATGAGTTTTGAAAAATCCATTCACACAAAATCATCGGCTTTTTTCGTTCTTAAAGATAGTATTTTTTCAATAGCTTTATTTACTTGAAAAATTCTTAGGACAAAATTTTTATAAAACTTTGTTTTTTCGTTCGCTCTTTCTGTCCAAATAACTTCCAACGATCAGTCCAAGTCCCATGCCCAAAAGAATTGTGATGCTAATTTGTCTCAAAAACAATCCCAAGACTACACCGAGAATAATCCCCAGGGCAACGAAAATCCTCAAATAAAATCCTTTTGGAACAAAATTAAATTCCTGCCTAATATAATTTCGGAAACTACTTAAACGCTTCAAATAATTGCGGTATTGCATCGTTTTCCCCTCCTCTTTTCGGGGTATTTGCTCCAACACTTCATTCGATTTTAAAACAAATATTTCCCATTCTTCATCCGTCATAACCAATGTTGGCACCTTATCAAAAACATTTTGTAGGTAGGAAATTTTAGCATTCAATTTTTCTCGTGGAGAATATCCTTCCGTTTTTTGTGCTATTTCCAATAAGGCATTTTCGACCCAAATTTTATGCTCTGCCTTCAATATTTTTCTTTTTAATAAATCCAAAAGGCGAATTTAATCAATATTTTCGGTCTCATTTGAAGCATTTTTTTCCTTCATAAAAAATTTAGTGTTCGGAAAATCCTCTCGGATGAAATTTTTTCATGACATTGCGCAAATGAGTACGGTCCAAATGCATATAAATTTCCGTTGTAGTTATGCTTTCATGGCCCATCATTTGTTGAATGGCCCGCAAATTGGCGCCATTTTCCAGTAAATGCGTTGCAAAAGAGTGCCGAAAAGTATGTGGACTAATATTTTTTTGAATACCGGCAGCTTGGGCCAATTGCTTCACCAGCGTAAAAATCATAGCTCTTGTAAGTTGTTTGCCGCGGCGGTTCAAAAATAGTGTGTCTTTATATTGTGAATGTATTTGGAGGTGAACGCGGCTTTGTTCCTTATAAAGCCTGATGAATTTTTGGGTATTTTCAGCAATGGGCACAAACCGTTCCTTATTTCCTTTTCCGCTAACTTTTATGAAACCTTCGGCAAAAAACAAATCCGAAATACGCAAATTGATCAATTCGGAAACCCGTAGCCCACAGCCATAAAGCGTTTCCAACATGGCCCGGTTTCGTTCGCCCTGAGGTTTGCCCAAGTCGATAACCGCTATCAACAAATCAATTTCATCAACGGAAATCGTGTCGGGAAGTTTCCTGCCGATTTTCGGTGCATCGATGAGATCCATTGGATTGGTTTCGCGGTATTTTTCAAAAATCAAATAGCCAAAAAAGCTTCGAAGCCCTGAAATAATACGCGACTGGGAACGGGCGTTGACCACTTTTGAAATTTCATAGATGAAGTTTTGAACGGTATCTTCGGAAATGGAGGAAGGTGAAACCACAATTTCGTATTCTTCCAAAAAGCGAATTAATTTAACAACATCGAATGTGTAATTTTCAACGGAATTTCGCGCCAAACCGCGTTCAATACGGAGATAGTCTTGATAAGATTTGAGGGCTTCGTTCCAGTTCATCAAAACAAATCTATCAAATTTCGGGTGAATCTTAGGTAAATTTTAAATTTAGGTTGGGAAGATTTTGCATTGCGCGCCCATACATTTGTCCCGAACCATAAAATCAAAAGCTATGAAAAATGTAGGTTTAGTAATTGTTTTCACTTTGTTCGGAGCTTTTTCAGCACAGGCTCAGAATTCTACCGATTTGATTCAATTTGGTGTAAAAGCGGGTGCAAATTTCGCAACTATTACGGGCGATGATTTTGAAAGCCCCGAATCGCGAACCGCGTTTCATGCCGGTGTTTTGGCAGAGCTTCCGGTGAACGAACGCTTTTCCATACAACCGGAGATTCTATATTCCGCGCAAGGGTTTAGCGCCGATGGAACGTTTGGAGGTGTGGACTATACAGCCGAATATAAAATGGATTATATTCAGGTGCCCATTTTGGCCAAAATTTATTTGGTAAACGGTTTAAATTTTCAAGTTGGACCACAGGTTGGGTTCCGCATCAATGAATCGGTGGAATTCGATACTGATCTTGGAGAAAGTTCCGAAGACTTCAATTCCGAAGAAAATGACATTGATTTCGGGGTTGCCGCCGGATTGGAATATAAATTCGATGGCGGATTTTTTATTCAGGGACGTTACAATTATGGATTTTCAGAAATATATGAAGATACCGACGCCCATAATTCCGTCATTCAAGCCGGAATAGGATTCATGTTTTAAAAAAGTAGTATAAACAGTAATGGAAGACCCAATTTACAGCGAATGTAGCACCTATTTCGGATAATTTTGCCGTTGCCCAAGTCAAATATATAGAATATCTTTGCAGAAGGAATGGGTGCGCGGGTGAATTGGGGAATGGGTTTCAACTCGGAACGGGATTTTTTTGAAAATTTCACTCTACTTTCAACATCTTCACGGTTTCCTGAAAACCCACCGATTTCACCTTCGCAAAATAAATTCCCGGTGGCAAAGAAGTGGCATTGAAGCTATTCTTTATTGTGGTTCGCGGAACGTGAATTTGCCTTCCGCCAATATCCCGAAAAACAAATTCGACATTCCGATCACGCAAAATAAAATCAATCCTCTGGCAAATCGAAAAGCTACTGTTGTTTTTAATAAATTCCTGTATCTTCGCATTTGTTAAACAAGGAATTTTTTCCAATTAAAAATCATCTTTAAAATGAAAATACTGGTCTGTATAAGTCACGTGCCGGACACCACTTCAAAAATAAATTTCACCGAAGAAAACACGAAATTCGATACGAACGGCGTGCAATTTGTCATCAACCCTAACGATGAATTTGGATTGACACGTGCCATGTGGTTCAAAGAAAAACAAGGTGCCAGCATCGATGTAGTGAATGTCGGTGGACCCGAAACCGAACCTACTTTGCGAAAAGCCTTGGCCATTGGCGCCGACGCAGCCATTCGGGTGAACACCGCTGCAAAAGACGGCTTTCAAGTGGCTAAAGAATTGGCAAAAGTGGCCAAAGACGGCAATTACGATTTAATTATCGCCGGCCGGGAATCAATCGACTACAACGGAGGAATGGTTCCGGGAATGTTGGCGGGTTTGTTGGAAGCCAATTTTGTGAACACAGTGGTTGGAATGGAAATAGAAGGCGAGAAAGCTACCGTAATTCGTGAAATTGACGGGGGAAAAGAAACCTTGGCCGCAAATTTGCCATTGGTTATCGGTGGACAAAAAGGATTGGTGGAAGAAAAAGATCTTCGAATTCCAAATATGCGAGGAATCATGATGGCACGAAAAAAACCATTGAACGTAGTGGAACCCGTTGAGGCATCTGCTGAAACGAAGAGTGTGAAATTTGAAAAACCAGCGCCACGAGGAGCCACGAAAATGATCGATCCGGATAATTTGGATGAACTAATCGACTTGTTGCACAACGAAGCGAAGGTTATTTGAGTTTTGAGTTTTGAGTTCACCCCGCAAAAAGCCTGAAGCCTAAAGCTTATAGCTTACAGCATAGAGCCGAATTAAAAATAATTTAATATAAACAAAAACACATGTCTATTTTAATATATACTGAATCCGAAGGTGGAAAATTCAAAAAAGATGCGCTACAACTTGCATCCTACGCGTCGGAGATTGGAAACAAATTGGGGGCCGGGGTTACCGCTGTTACCTTCAATATGAACGATGCTTCCGAACTCGGAAAATATGGTGTTTCCAAAGTCTTGAACATTTCCAACGAAAAATTAAAGAATTTCAATGCGGAAGCTTATGCGGATGCCATAGCACAAGCTGCGAAAAATGAAAGTTCGAAAGTGGTGGTGATCGATCAGACGGCCAATGCAAAATATCTTGCACCTTTGTTGGCCATCAATCTGGAGGCTGGTTATGCCTCCAATGTGGTCGCGCTTCCGGAAAGCACCGAACCTTTCACCGTTAAACGTACGGCTTTTACAAACAAAGCTTTCAATTTCACCACAATTGATACCGAGGTTAAATTGGTCGGCTTGTCAAAAAATGCGTTTCCTCTTAAAGAAAACCAAACCGATGTTTCCACAGAGAGTTTTGAACCTTCGCTTTCACAAGAAGATTTTTCGGTGAAGGTTGAATCCGTTGACAAGGCTTCCGACAAAGTAAGTATTGCCGATGCCGAAATAGTGGTTTCCGGCGGACGCGGATTAAAAGGCCCCGAAAATTGGGGAATGATCGAAGATTTGGCAGAAGTATTGGGTGCGGCCACGGCTTGTTCCAAACCTGTAAGTGATATGGGTTGGCGCCCTCATAGTGAACATGTTGGACAAACGGGAAAACCCGTCGCTTCTAATTTATATATTGCTATTGGAATTTCCGGAGCCATTCAGCATTTGGCGGGAATCAATGCTGCAAAAACCAAAGTGGTCATCAATAACGATCCGGAAGCGCCATTTTTTAAAGCAGCAGACTATGGAATTGTCGGTGATGCATTCGAAGTTGTCCCAAAATTGACCCAAAAACTAAAGGAATTTAAGGCCGATAACGCATAAATTTCCTAAATTTGTAAAGAAGCGAAAGACGGTTCAAATCCAAACCGAAATTCTTATTTTGAACCGTCTTTTATGATTTTTTGAAGTATGAGTTTAGTGCGCTTGAACATAAAAGGAATTTCTTATAGTCAAACACAAAACGGGGCTTACGCCCTACTTTTGAGCGAGGTGGAGGGCAAAAAACAACTTCCCATCGTCATTGGCGCTTTTGAAGCACAGTCGATCGCCATTGCCTTGGAAAAAGAAATTAAACCCCCACGTCCCCTCACCCACGATTTGTTCAAAAATTTTTCCGACCGGTTTTCCATTAAAGTGAAACAAGTGATTATCCATAAATTGGTTGATGGCGTTTTTTATTCGAGTTTAATTTGTGAGCGCGACAAGATCGAGGAAATTATCGATGCGCGAACCAGCGATGCCATTGCTTTGGCGCTGCGCTTCAATGCACCCATTTTCACTTATCAAAACATTCTGGATAAAGCGGGAATTTATCTGAAACCGGAGAAGCCGGGAGATAATCCTGGACAAAAAGCACAAATTATTTTAGAAGAAATTATCCCCGAAGAAAAACCACAAGGCGCAAACCAATATGGAAACCAAAGTCTTTCCGATCTGAAAAAAGCCTTGGCGGAAGCGGTGAAAAATGAGAATTATGAAAAAGCCGCCCAAATCCGCGATGAGATTTCGAAACGAAAATAATCCATGGAACATTCTTTTCCTTCAAGGTTTTTGAGACCTTGTAGGTGTTTCAACAATCAAATCCAGTCCTATTCCGCATACCTCCAATTTATTTCTCCCCCACTTCCGAAAATTTCGTTAAAAAAATGTACCTTTCCACCGAAAATTAAATTCCAAGCATTTTTTTATGAGCATAAAATTTCGCCTGATCCTGATGAATTTTCTTCAGTTGTTCATTTGGGGGGCTTGGCTGATAACCATTGGCGTTTATTGGTTTCAAAACAAAGGTTGGTCAGGTTCAGAATTTGGCGCCGTTTTTTCCACCTTGGGTATTTCTTCCATTATTATGCCCGCGCTCACAGGAATCGTTGCCGACCGATGGATAAATTTGGAAAAATTATACGGCGGATTGCATATTTTGTACGGAATCAGTTTGTTTTATTTGGCACAAGTGCAAGACCCTGATACATTTTTCTGGATCATGCTTCTGGCCATGTTTTGTTATATGCCCACCATTTCTTTGGCAAATTCCATTTCCTATACACTGTTAAAACGGCACAAATATGATGTGGTAAAAGATTTTCCACCTATTCGTGTTTGGGGAACAATTGGCTTTATTGCCGCAATGTGGCTCACCAATTTATCGGGACATAAAGCAGACGAAGGTCAATTTTATATTGGGGCGATTTTTGCCATTATTCTCGGAATTTATTCATTTACCCTTCCAAAATGCCCGCCACCGCGAAGCGCAACTAAAAACTCTTCTACCATAGAAATGTTGGGGTTAGATGCCTTTAAACTTTTCTCCAACTATAAAATGGCTTTGTTCTTCGTGTTTTCAATGTTTTTGGGAGGTGCTTTACAGTTGACCAATATGTATGGAGATACTTTTCTTTCCGACTTTGGAAGAATCCCGGAATATACCGATTCGTTCGTGGTTCGATATTCCACCATAATAATGTCCATTTCGCAAATTTCAGAAACCTTGTTTATTCTTGCAATTCCATTTTTTCTGAAACGTTTTGGCATCAAACAAGTGATGCTCATTAGTATGGCGGCTTGGGTTTTGCGTTTTGGGCTGTTCGCTTATGGCGATCCGGAAGGTGGACTTTGGATGATTATTTTATCCTGCGTGGTTTACGGGATGGCATTTGACTTTTTTAATATTTCGGGATCACTTTTTGTGGAAACCGAAACAAATCCTAAAATCAGGTCTTCGGCACAAGGAATGTTTATGATGATGACCAACGGTTTCGGGGCGGTGCTGGGAAGTTTGCTCAGCGGTTGGCTGATTCAAAATTACTTCTTGGATGCCGCCGGGAACAAGATGTGGCAAGAAATCTGGATTTCATTTGCGGTTTATGCGTTGGTGATCATGATTGCTTTTGCGGTTTTCTTTCGGCATAAACATGTTAGTGGGGAGTTGTGAGTTTTGAGTTGTGAGTTATGAGTTTTGAGTTATGAATAATTAGATGTTTGACACCGAAATTCTGTGTGAAAAATTTTTCTCGCTGAGTTGCACAGATATTAAAAAAACGCTGATTTTCACCGATTTTTTTGATTTTGATATTATCTGAAGCAAAACCAAGTTTCTTATTCCACCATAAACTTAAAAACCTGTTTGGCGTTTTTGCCACTTATTTCCAAAAAATAAATTCCGGTTTCCAAGTTGTTCAAAGAAACTTGAAACTCTTGGGGAAAGCTGCGTTTGGAAAAAACTTGGATATTCCTTCCTAAAATATCTACAATCTTTATTTGCAAAGGAAATTCCGGTAAATTTTTCAATGTGAAATTTCCGTTGTTCGGATTGGGAAAAAGGGAAATAGCTGAAAATTCATTTTCAAAAATGCCCAAGTTTTGAATGCTTATCGCCAACAATCCGCTTTCATCGCAACCTTGGATGCTTTGGGACACGTAATAGGTCGTTCCCGGTTCTATAGCTGTTTCTGGAGACAAGATTTGTGTTCCCTCCTCGTCGGCGTACCAAGTGAGGATGGGTTCCGAGCCGGTCCAATCTTGGGTTTCCACCTCCAAATCGGCAAGGCTTTCGCCGGGTTGAAAATCTTGCGGACTTTCAGCAACGGGCATGATTGGTGTCGGGCAAGGAACGAACTTGGCGATGAAATTGCCATAATCGCCAGTTAGAGAATTTTGAAAAGCATTTTCGGAAGCGATGTTTTCGGTGCTTCCGGTTTCTCCGATAATATACAATTCATCATTGTTGGTCACAGAAAGAGAGGTCGCAAACATGTAAACAAATTCCCTTTCCGTTCCCCCATAAAAAGTACCCCATTCCAAGATACTGCCAGAGGGATTTAATTTTAATATTCTATTGTCAAAATCACCTATCTCTTCGTCTTGATAACTTCCCTCGTAGATAATTTCGTTTATAGGATTGTTTACACCATATACAAAAATATTCTGTTCCATATTCATTCCCAAGGAAAGAACACTATTCGTTATCCCAGGCAAATAAGTTCCCCATATTTGCTGCCCCATAAAATCGAATTGTGCAACGTAACAGTTGGTCGGATAAGTATCGAAAATGTCCTGCCAAGTGCCCGGAGTGGCAATGTTGCTTGCGCTCTCGGTTAGTCCGGATATAATCAATGAGTTTCGAGGGATGGAAATTCGACCGATAGCCTCCCCTTCCGAACCGCCAAAATAGGTGCTCCACAAGCGTTGTCCCGAAATGGAAAACTTACTGATAAAAACATCCCCGTTTCCGGCGCCAAAAGATTGATGTGCCCCTGGGCTGCCATAATAGCCCTCAGTATCCATAGAGAATCCGGCCACATATACATTCCCATTGGAATCTACTGCCATACCTTGTAAACTATTTCCCGCAAAGTTATAATTCACGGATAAGTCCGGGGCATAATAAGTGGCCCAAAGCGGTTGTCCCGAATCGCTGAACCTTGCCAAAAACGGATAGATCGGCACTACAAAGCCCCCTTGTCCGTCCGGGATAGGATCGGGAATGTTTTCACGGAAAGCCCCGGGGGTGGCCAAATTGCTGCTAGTCGTGCCTCCCCATATAAAAAAATCATTGTCATGACCTGCTTCGATATTATAAATTCCATCCCTTCTGTTTCCTTGGTAATAAGTGGCCCATTGCAATACGCCCAAATCATTGAATTTCGCGATAAAAGAGGCACTGGCAATGGAGTTTCCATTGACATCCATGTTCACAGTCAATGTTTCTTGGTATGCCCCGGGTGTGGCTATCCCTGTGGGACTATTTGTTCCTCCTGAAATATAAATATCATTTCCCAAAATACTGATGGTTTTTACATTTCCACTCGTTTCCCCTCCAAAAAAAGAGCCGTACAGCAAATTTCCATCAGAAGAAAATTTCGTGATAAAGCCGACTTCCGTTCCATCCCCGGGATCGCTTTGATGAGCGTCCGAAGTTATAAAATCTGCTGCAGTAACCCCCACGATGCTTCCCACCAACCAAAAGTTGCCGTTCGCGTCCGTATCAATATCATTGATATCAAACCTTCCCCCATCGGTTATTTGCGCATCAAAATAGGTTCCCCAGGCACGGGTGTACTTTACATCGTTTGTCTGCGCTACGAGTGGATAGAAAAATAGAGAAATAAATAGTGTGAAAAAATATTTCATGGCAATCAATCGTCAAAAAGTACCACAATTTGGGTGCTAAAAATCTGCCAACTTGCTGTGAAGGTGCTGTTTGGATCATTCCAAAAAGTAGAAGGCATACAACCGCCATAGGCATTTTGATCCCCTATTTTTGTGTGGTAACCACTTGGAGGCCAAAATTCAATCAGCGTCCATATAGGAACCGTTGTGCCAAAA
>DASSWN010000206.1:0-7997 GCA_035704905.1 Flavobacteriaceae bacterium | reverse complement strand
CCTTTTCTGGGTGATTCCATTACTGCTTTTTACCGTGGTGATTTTATAATTGTCAAAAGTAAACAACTGGTGGTCATAATTCGGGTGTTCTTCATCCAAAAAAGAACATTTCAAAATATTGTTTTCTTCGCGGATATTATTGCAATGAATGGACGAAGTATAAGCTCCCGTATCCATTTTAATTGCGATTTCTTTGAGACCTAATTTTGGAAAATTTGCTTTGTCTGTTCTTCCAAGAATTTTTTTCATATCGCAAGATAACAAATCCCTTTTGTTTTTTATCGGAGCGGGGTAGGGGATTAATTATTGAATCCACTATTTTCACAAAGAAAAATCGATTTGTGGCTTTAAATCTGAACAACTCAAAAAAATGAATACGGACAAATCGGATTTTATTTCAAATGTTCGGCTGTTTTTGAAACTGCTGCAATCGTATTATCCAAATCTTCATACGACAGGGCATCGTTCAAAAAGTAGCTCTCAAACGCACTGGGTGGAAGGTAAATTCCTTCATTCAACATTCCATGGAAATATTTTTTGAAGGTATCGTTGTTTCCTGCGGCCGCCGATTCAAAATTTGTAACGGGAATGTTCGTAAAATGAACCGAAATCATAGAGCCAACGCGGTTTATGGTATATTTTATATTGTTATTGTTCAAAGCTTTTTCAATGCCTCGGTGCAAATATTCGGTTTTTTCATTCAATCTTGCATAAATACCTGTATTTGCTTGAAGTTCGGTCAGCATTGCCAAACCGG
Organism: Flavobacteriaceae bacterium; assembly: GCA_035704905.1. Classification (GTDB taxonomy): domain Bacteria; phylum Bacteroidota; class Bacteroidia; order Flavobacteriales; family Flavobacteriaceae; genus DASSWG01. Next base: position 7,240 of record DASSWN010000206.1, on the reverse strand, counting down.
CCGCCATTGCCAACGGATTTCCGCTCAAAGTGCCCGCCTGATAAACGGGTCCGGATGGGGCCAAAAAGTCCATAATAGTGCTTTTTCCCGCAAAAGCACCAACGGGAAGACCGCCACCGATTATTTTTCCGAATGTGACCAAATCGGCTTGGATTCCAAAATATTCCTGCGCTCCGCCTTTTGCCAGGCGAAAACCGGTCATCACTTCGTCGAAAATCAATAAAATGGAATGTGCATCGCACAATTTCCGCAGACCTTCCAAAAATCCTTTTTCAGGAATTATGCAGCCCATATTTCCCGGAACGGGTTCTAAAATCATACAGGCAATTTCACCTTTATTAGCTTCGATGAGTTTTTCGACGGATTCTAAATTATTGTATGCCGCAAGCAAGGTGTCTTTTGCAGTCCCCGCAGTGACCCCAGGACTGTTGGGCGATCCGAAGGTTACGGCCCCGCTTCCCGCCTGAATTAAGAACGAGTCGCTATGGCCGTGGTAACAACCTGAAAATTTGATGATTTTATCTTTACCGGTGAATCCACGGGCTAATCGAACGGCGCTCATACAGGCTTCGGTACCGCTGTTCACAAAACGTATTTTTTCGATATTGGGCACCATGGAAACAGCCGATTTTGCCAATTCGGTTTCAATTTCCGTCGGAGCGCCAAAGGAAGTGCCCGATTTGGTTTTTTCAATAACTGCCTCAATAACGGGTTGATAGGCATGCCCGAAAATCATTGGTCCCCAAGAGGCAATGAAATCAATGTATTTGTTTTCATCTTCATCGAAAAGATAGGCACCTTTTGCTTTTTTAATAAAAACCGGATTTCCGCCCACGGCATTAAATGCACGCACAGGAGAATTGACCCCACCGGGAATGTATTTTTTGGCTTCGGTGAACAAAGCACTGCTTCTGGTATAATTCAAAATTTAGGATTTAAGTTCAAAAATGGAAATTAGAAATTTAGCGGGGCGCTTTCACATGAAGTTTTTGGCCAATTTCGATGATATTGCCGCGCAAATCATTCAGCTTTTTCAATTCATCGACTGACAAATTATTCCGTTCTGCAATGTTCCACAAGGTGTCGCCAACTTTTACGGTATAGGTTCCTTGCGAATAGTCCACATCTGCTGTTCCTTTAGTTCGGCCTCGTTTGCCCGACTTGCCCAGAACTTCTTCATCAAAACGATGCAGGTTATAGCGTTCGATCAACGAGATCAGTTTTTCCGGATATCTTGGGTCGGTTGCGTAGCCTGCTTTTCTCAAGCCTTTTGCCCAAGCTTTGTAGTCGTCTTCTTTCAGTGTAAAAAGCGATGCATAGCGCGAACGTTCCGATAAAAACAGGGAATGATCGCGAAAAGAGTATTTCGGATCCTTGTATTTTCGGAAACATTCTTGGGCGCGATCATCGTCATGATATACTTTTGCGCCTTCCCAGCCGTTGCATTTGATGCCGAAATGGTTGTTTGATTTTTTGGTCAGTTCGCCAAAACCCGATCCGGATTCCAAAATTCCTTGAGCCAAAGTAATACTCGCAGGAATGCCATAAAGTTCCATCTCCTTTTTGGCAATTTCCGCATACATATAAATATATGTTTCGGTTTTGCTTTTGTAGGTTTTTTTCGGAACAGGCGGTTCTTCTTTGGCTTCCACAATATTTTTCGGGTAATCCTTTTCCGAAGTGTATATTTTTTCTTTGTGTGGTAATTCAGAAGAACGATTCGATCTTTTGGCCACCTTTTTTTTGCTTCCACAGGAAAACATAAATGCCATTAGCAAAAATCCCAGAATAATTCTCGTAAACTTCATATTATAAATTAATTTTTGGCGAACCTTTTCTTTCCAAAATTCGGTTAATTCCTGCAATACCTTGAATCCCGCCGGTATGAATGGCTAAAATACGCGTATTTCGATTAAAATAATTTTTCTTCAATAAATCGAAAATTCCAAACATCATTTTACCGGTATATATAGGATCCAACTGTATTCCATCTTTTTTTTTGAACCTATTGATGAACCCTACCAATTCATTGGTTACTTTTCCATAACCGCCAAAATGATAATTTGGTATAATTTCCCAGTTGTTTTTATTAACGAAATTTTTTGTTTCCAAAGATAGGAAATCTGCGTTTAAAACCGAGAATCCCAGTATTTTTTGATTTGGCTGCGAACTATTGATCAATCCCGCCAAAGTTCCGCCGGTGCCTGCGGGGCAGCAGACATAATCAAATTTTTTGTCTTCTTCGGTAAGTATTTCTTCGCAGCCTTTAATGGCTAAAGGATTCGTGCCACCTTCTGGCAGCAGATAGAAATCACCGAAATTATGCGTTAAATTCGCCAATATTTTTTCTGAATTCTTATGCCGATATTCTTCGCGTGTCAAAAAATGCAGTTTCATTCCGCAAGAAATGGCAAATTTTAGGGTTGAATTTTCGGTCAGGGTTTTGTTTAAATTTTTGGCCAATTCTTCTCCACGGATGACGCCGATTGTTTCAAAACCAAATTCTTTTCCGGCTGCGGCTGTTGCTGAAATATGATTGGAAAATGCGCCACCAAATGTCAACAATTTCCTTTTTCCCAACTTTTTGGCTTCACTTAAATTGTATTTGAGCTTTCGGAATTTGTTTCCGGGAATTGTGGGGTGAAGCAAATCTTCTCGTTTTAAATAGATGGAAATGCCGGTTGGTTTATCTTTAAAAATGGATTGGTTCGCGGATTCGGGCGAAATGGAGAAAAAAGTGTTCAAAAATTTTCTTTTGGATGATTTCTAACGGATATATATTTCTACGTAGCTTTCCGGTTGAATAAATACAAATATACTTTAAAAATTTCGCAATTTTCGTTCCTCAATTTTGATTTCTTATTTTTGTACCATGCAATTTCCAAATAACCGAATACCCATTGAAGAAGGCGATTATTATTGGACCGCCGAAGGTTATCGCTGTTTCACCGAACAATATCTTTTGAAACGCGGATATTGTTGCCAAAGCGGCTGTCGGCATTGCCCTTATAAAAAAAGTGGGCAGTGAACAGTTGGCAGTAGCAGTAGGCAGTTCGAAAAAAAAACTCAATACTCAATTCTAAATACTCAATACTATAAATGACTTTCCCAGAAGAAATCGAACAAGGAATCCCGAATGAGCTTCCGGCAAAAAAGAAATACGATCTTGCTATTAACCATGCCCCAAAACGCAAGGATATTCTTTCCGAAGATGAAAAAAAGCTGGCCTTAAAAAATGCATTGCGCTATTTTGAACCCAAACATCATGCGGTGTTGTTGCCAGAGTTTAGGGAAGAATTGGAGAAATATGGGCGAATATATATGTACCGTTTTCGCCCGGATTATAAAATGTACGCAAGGCCAATTTCCGAATATCCGGGAAAAAGCGAGCAGGCGAAAGCCATTATGCTGATGATTCAGAACAATTTGGATCCGGCGGTGGCCCAACATCCGCACGAATTGATCACTTATGGGGGGAATGGGGCTGTTTTTCAAAACTGGGGGCAATACCTGCTCACTATGCAGTATTTGTCTGAAATGACCGATGAACAAACCTTGTCAATGTACAGCGGTCACCCAATGGGACTGTTTCCTTCGCATAAAAATGCCCCTCGGGTTGTGGTCACCAATGGCATGATGATTCCGAACTATTCCAAACCGGACGATTGGGAAAAATACAATGCACTCGGGGTGACACAATATGGCCAAATGACCGCAGGAAGTTTTATGTACATTGGTCCGCAAGGAATTGTACACGGTACAACCATTACTGTTTTGAATGCATTTCGGAAAATCAAAAAATCGCCCAAAGGTGGTCTATTTGTCACTTCCGGTTTGGGCGGAATGAGCGGCGCGCAGCCCAAGGCCGGGAATATTGCCGGCTGCATCACAGTTTGTGCCGAAGTGAATTCGAAAGCCATTAAAACAAGGCATTCACAAGGCTGGGTCGATGAAGTGATTTCTGAGCTGGAACAACTTGCTGAAAGGGTGCGAAAGGCCCAAGCAGAAAAAGAAACAATTTCCATAGCCTATTCGGGAAATGTGGTGGATGTATGGGAATATTTTGACAAAGAAAATATTCACGTCGATTTGGGAAGCGATCAAACTTCCCTTCATAATCCTTGGGCCGGCGGTTATTATCCGGTCGGACTTTCTTACGAAGACGCCAATGAAATGATGGTTGAAAATCCAGAAGAATTTAAAAAGAAAGTGCAAAAAAGTTTGCGGCGACAAGTTGTGGCCATTAATAAACACACTGCAAAAGGCACCTATTTTTTCGATTATGGAAATGCATTTTTACTCGAAGCCTCACGGGCTGGAGCAGATATTATGGCAGCCGATGGGGAAAAATTCAAATATCCGAGTTACGTTCAAGATATTATGGGCCCAATGTGTTTCGATTATGGGTTCGGGCCATTCCGTTGGGTTTGTACCTCCGGTAAGCATGAAGATTTACAGAAAACCGACGAACTTGCCGAAAATATTTTGGAAGGATTGAGAAAAAACGCTCCCAAAGAAATCCAACAGCAATTACAAGACAATATAACTTGGATCAAAGGAGCCCAAAACAACAAATTGGTCGTTGGGTCGCAGGCGCGGATTTTATATGCCGATGCCGAAGGCCGCATCAAAATTGCCAAAGCCTTCAATGAAGCCATTGCAAAAAATCAAATTGGTCCGGTGGTTTTGGGTCGTGACCATCATGATGTTTCGGGTACCGATTCGCCCTTTCGCGAGACCTCGAATATTTATGACGGCAGCCGGTTTACCGCCGACATGGCCATTCAAAACGTTATTGGCGATAGTTTCCGTGGCGCGACGTGGGTCAGCATTCATAACGGCGGCGGCGTAGGTTGGGGCGAGGTTATAAACGGGGGCTTCGGCATGGTTCTTGATGGTTCTAAAGAAGCTGCAAAGCGGTTGGAATCAATGCTTTTTTGGGATGTGAACAATGGAATTTCACGTCGCTCGTGGGCTAAAAACCAAGGAGCCATTTTCGCCATCAAACGGGCGATGGAAAACGAGCCAAATTTGAAAGTTACCTTGCCGAATGAGGTTGATGAAAATTTATTGCAGTAGTTTCATTTAAAACTGAAAAGCAATGAAAAAATTACTGAAAATCACTCTTTTGATAATGCTTGTCGCTGTTTTGTCATCGTGCGATTCCGTGCGTGTGGCAACCGATTATGATCGCGAAGCGAATTTTAATTCGTACGAAACTTTTGCATTCTATAAACCGGGTATTGACAAAGCTGAAATTTCCGATTTGGACAAAAAAAGGATTTTGCGTGCCATTGAAACTGAACTTGAAGCCAAAGGAATGACGAAATCCGAGAACCCGGATTTATTGGTGAGTATTTTCACCAAAACCGTGGAAAATGTCAACATTTATCAAAATCCCGGTTACTACGGATATGCCTGGGGTTGGCGGCCTTATTACTGGGGCACGGGTTATAATACCGTTTCGCGTACCACAGAAGGAACCTTGTATATCGACCTGATCGATGCCCAAACCATGAATTTGGTTTGGCAGGGAATGGGAACCGGTGCTTTGGAACTGGAAATGGAAGATAAAATTGAACGCATCAATGAAATCGTTTCCCAAATACTGGCCAAATATCCGCCCGGAAAAGAATAATGTCTAAGCTTTTGTCATTCCGCTAATGAAAATTTTATAATTTCAACGTTTGATTATTTTGAAATTTTGAACCCCGCCATTTTCATCGGTGAATTCGACCATATAAATTCCAGCGTTCCAAGAGCTTGAGTTAATTTCAATTTTCCTCGTTTGAAAAATGGTTTCCGCAAAAATTTTTCGACCGGTGATATCGAAAATTTCAATGGATTTTGGATTATTTGAACTGTGGATCACCAAGAAATTTTGAATGGGGTTTGAATAGCTTATTTTATTTTTTGCACTTGCAAATGTTGTGGTCGAAAGATCGGGGTCAGTTAAATTTTGTGCATATATTTTTGGTTCTGTGTCAGATGCTTTTTGTTCCACAAAAACGGCAACACTTTGGCCGGTCACGGGTTTTGTAAAATGAATGCGGCTTTTATTTGCGGCAAAAGTGGCAACAGGAAGTGTTTCTTCAGGCCAAGCGAAATCGCCTTGGGCATCGAGTTTCACTGCGTGCAACGTAACCGGCGATGCACCGTTGTCCATTCCGCTTTTCAGCAAAAATAATGGCTGGTCATTAATGAGTTGCAATTTTCCGGAATGCACAATTTCGCTCCCGATGGCATACAGTTCTTTAGCGGTATCCGTAAACTGTCGTGCACCCGTATCTTTATTGAATTTTTGAATATACTCCCCGTGATTGCTTTGGCTGGCATCTGTGTAAGAGCAAATGGACCAAACATATTGCGAGCCCGGTTCAGAAGCAATTTGGGTGTACATTTCATAATTTGTTTCATTTGTATCGAAATCCATTCCGTTGATTCCCCAAGGCAATGAGCCATCGGAATCAATGCGTTGCAGAAACGAGTCAAACCGGGTTCCGGAAGAAGCCATATATCCATAATAAATTACATCGCCGTCTTGTGCGCCACTGTAAAAGCTATTGAAAGTAGTTGTTTTGTCTGAAAGTTGAACAGGTGAAGTCCATATTGGATCGCCGTTCGCATCGAAACGCTGTGCGAACAAATTGGAGTATATGGCGGAAAGAACGCTGTGAAAAACCATCACATAACTTCCGTCGGAAAGTTCATACATATTCGCGGGAACAGTGGCATTTCCACCATTTACGACCGGTTTTGGAGAACTCCAAATCGCATTTCCGGTGGCATCATATTTCTGCATCAAAACTTCAGGAACGCCAAACCAAGAAACAATTGCTTCCCCAGAAGCGAGTGGGAGCACAGTTACGATATTTCCCGTTCCGACATTGATGCCATTTTGACCCCAAAGTTTATTGCCGTCCGTATCAATTTTGAACGCAAAGGCCGGATTTCCGCCATCCGTTCCTGTCGCACCGATATATAAATTGTCATTTGCATCAATAGACACAGTGGAAGTTACTGTGTAAGAACTCATTGGAAGATTGTCGCTGAGCAACATGCCGTTGTCGCCAAAAAGTTTTGTGCCGTCACTGTCCAGTAATTGTACCCTTAATTCATAATTAGTCGGCGCGCCAACATTCGCCCAGAAAACCACGAAAGTCTTTCCATCGGAAGTGCCAATTGCTTCAAGATATTCACCGCGCGATTGTGCCACCAATGTATTAACAGCGGTGTCTTC
>DASSWN010000021.1:0-12943 GCA_035704905.1 Flavobacteriaceae bacterium | reverse complement strand
CCGCCGCTGAAAAATTTTCATTGGAAAACGCCTATAAAATTCAGCAAATTTCCGTTAATCGAAGATTGGAACGTGGCGAAAAAATTAAGGGTTTCAAGCTCGGTTTCACCAGCAAGGCAAAGATGGAACAAATGAACGTTCATGATCTTATTTGGGGATTTCTAACTGATCAAATGGAACTTCAACCTAGAGAAAAGGTCGGTTTAAAACGTTGGATACATCCACGGGCCGAACCGGAAATTGCTTTTCGGGTTTCTCGCGATTTTCCTGCCCGGGAACTGAGTTTGGAAGAATTGCCGGATTATCTTGACAAAATGGCCGTTGCTATCGAAATCATTGATTCCCGCTATGAAAATTTTAAATTTTCCTTGGAAGATGTTGTTGCCGACAACTGTTCTTCCACGGGGTATGTCATCGGTGATTGGCAAGATTTGGAACAAGAATTGGTTGATTTGGACATGGCTTTGAAAGTAAACGGCCAAATTATTCAACAAGGAAAATCTTCTGCTATTTTGGGAAATCCACTTCAACCTGTTGTAGAGCTGAGCCGATTGGCAAGCAATGCAAACATTGCGGTTAAGGACGGTTATGTGATTTTGGCAGGAGCGGCCACCGCGGCAGAATATTTAAAACCAGACCAAGAAATTGAAGTCGAAGTTGAAAAGTTAGGGAAAGTTTCATTTAAAACCGAATAAAGAAAGTTTCTCGCAGATCATTGCAGATTGCTTCTCAAATTTGCGCAGATAAAAGAATAAATCAGCGGGAATCTGCTTATTTCTAAATCTGCGCCTATCTGTGAAAAGAGAACCACTAAAACAAAGTATATGAGCAAAGGAAAAACAATAAAAGATAAAGCGAAACCTCGCGGCAAATACCCGCACATAAAACGTGTTGGTGATTTTGTTTTCGTTTCGGGAGCCAGTTCGCGTAGAAAAGATAATTCATTTGAAGGCGTCGAAGTCGATGAATTCGGCACTACCAATCTCGATATTAAAAAACAAACCGTCGCAGTGCTAAAAAATATTGATGATATTTTAAAAGAGGAAGGCGCGAGTTTGGAAAATGTGGTCGATATTACGACTTTTTTGGTAAACATGAACGATTTCAAAGGATACAATGAAACCTATGGGGAATTTTTCGATGCAGAAACAGGTCCTACACGTACCACGGTAGCCGTTCACCAACTGCCACATCCGCATTTGCTAATCGAAATAAAAGCAATAGCCTATAAGAAAGAAGCCTTTGCCGTACATTAAAAAACAGTTGATAAGCTATATTTCTTTTGCACGGATCGTTCGCAAAATATATTCTAATCCGTTGGTTTTTAATTCTAAAATTTGCGCCATCTGCTGTCCCAATTTGTTTTCTGGAAAGCCTTTTTGGCGAAACCAAACCAGATAATATTCTGGAATATCGGAAAGGTATGCGCCCTTGAATTTTCCAAAAGGCATTTTGGCGTGAGCTAATTCCATCAATGCATTTTTATTGGGTTCGATCATTTGGCAAATATCTAAAAAAGGAAACTTTTAATTCACAAAATTCAATTTGCTTGGGAAAATATTGTTGTAAACTGATAACTTATGTACTTTTGCAAGCCTAACAACTTGTAGAAAATCCCATCATGAATTTACACGAATATCAAGGAAAAGAAATATTGAAAAGTTTTGGTGTGAAAATCCAAAACGGAATTGTCGCCACAACACCCGAAGAGGCTGTTGATGCCGCAAAAAAATTGACCGAAGAAACCGGAACAGGTTGGCACGTGATCAAGGCGCAAGTTCATGCCGGAGGTCGCGGAAAGGGCGGTGGTGTAAAATTGGCCAAAAACCTACAAGAGGTCCAGAAAATAGCCGATGAAATAATTGGGATGAATTTGGTGACCCCACAAACTTCCAAAGAAGGAAAAAAGGTGCATCAGGTTTTGGTTGCCGAAGACGTTTATTACCCAGGTGACAGCGAACCGGAAGAATTCTATATGTCGGTTTTGTTGAACCGCGCAACGAGTAAAAATATGATCATGTATTCAACCGAAGGAGGTATGGATATTGAAACTGTTGCCGAAAAAACGCCCCATCTGATCTTTACCGAAGAAATTGATCCGGCTGTTGGGATTATGCCTTTTCAAGCTCGAAAGATAGCTTTTAACTTGGGTTTGAGTGGAAAGGCTTTTAAAGAAATGACCAAATTTGTAACGGCCTTGCATACCGCATATCAGAAATCCGATGCTTCCTTGTTTGAAATCAATCCGGTTTTGAAAACCAGCGATGACAAAATTATGGCAGTGGATGCCAAAGTTACTTTGGATGACAACGCACTTTTTCGCCACAAAGATTATGAAGCCATGCGCGATATTCGCGAAGAAAACCCCACCGAAGTTGAAGCCAAAAAAGTAGGTTTAAGCTATGTGGATTTGGATGGAAATGTGGGTTGCATGGTGAATGGAGCAGGATTGGCAATGGCAACCATGGATTTGATAAAACAAGCTGGGGGCGAACCGGCCAACTTTTTGGATGTGGGCGGAACCGCTGATGCAAAAAGGGTGGAAGAAGCTTTTCGCCTCATTTTAAAAGATGAAAACGTGGAAGCTATTTTGATCAATATTTTTGGCGGAATCGTTCGTTGCGATCGCGTGGCCCAAGGGGTGGTTGATGCATATAAAAACATGGGCGATATCAAAGTTCCGATAATTGTTCGTTTACAGGGAACTAATGCTGATATTGCCAAAGAACTCATTGATAACAGTGGTTTGAACGTGGAAAGTGCAGTCGAATTTCAAGAAGCGGCCGATAAAGTACAGAAGGTGTTGGCATAAAAATTTGCTGAAAATAATAAAAAAGCCTGGCAAGTTTCCAAAACTTGTCAGGCTTTTTTATTTAAGTGTTAAAATAACAACACTATTAAATTCGGATTTGTTTTTTATATAAATTTGCCGCACTAACTTTAAAAATTTCAGAAAATGAAAAAAATTATGATTGGTTTTACGGTATTGGCTTTTTGCTTTACGTCTTGCAATGACAATCCCAACGGTCCTAATGAAGCGGAAGATGCAACCGTTGTTGCTGATTCAATTTCAACCGACACGCTTGATGCGGAAAAGGAGCTGATGGAAGAACCTATGGATTCCCTAGAAATGCAAAAAGCCTGGGAAGCGTATATGACGCCCGGTGAAGTGCATAAAGAATTGGCGAAGGAAGTCGGTTCTTGGAACAATGAGATGACTTTTTGGATGGAACCAAACGGTGAACCTACCAAAGCGACTTCCACCGCAGACATTGAAATGATCATGGATGGTCGATATCAATTGATCAAATATCATGGAAATGTGATGGGGATGCCATTTGAAGGAAGGGCTACAGTTGCTTATGACAACAAGACCGAAGAAATTATTTCCACCTGGATCGATAATATGGGGACCGGCATGTTGGTTATGCGTGGAAAAGCCGATGATAGCGGAAAAGTCATTACCACAACAGGTTCAATGGTCGATCCATTTACCGGAAATGAAATTGCAGTTCGCGAGGTTTATACCATTGTGGATGAAAATACGCGGAAAATGGAAATGTTTCATGCTTCAAAAAACGGGGAAGAATACAAAGCCATGGAAATTGTCATGACCCGAAAATAATACCTTGAATTCTACTGCGCCTCGAACCCCGAGTCCTCCGGGTTGCGAGGAGTGCCACCCGTCGTGTTGTCAAAACCCGACGGGTTTTTTGTGGAAGTTTAAAAGCTATCTTTTTATTTTTGAATTTTGTTCCTCGTAAAAAAAAACCTGCTATAAAAAACGGAAATTGCCAACCGCCTACTTTCTATGCCCGCGCATATAAATCACCAAACCGTTTAAAAAATTCCGTAAAAACTGATCGCCACATTCCATATATTTCGGATGGTCCTCACTTCTAAATATGGCGCCGAGTTCGCTTTTGGTCACTTTGAAATCGACTAAGGCGCAAATATTTACAATGTCATCGTCGCGTAGTTTGAGCGCCACTCGTAATTTTTTGAAAATATCGTTGTTGGTCAAAGCCATAATTGTTTCCTTTTTGAAATAACAAAAATAAACATTTTTAATTGCGGAAAAACAATGACAAAATGTCATTCAAATTGATGATTTTTTAAGACTTTTAGTCACTTTTTCGAATTGGTACCGGATTTGAAATAGAGTTCGAAAACTAGTATAACTGAGTATTAACCACAAAAACCATCAAAAAAATGACACTGGTAAAAAGAAAAAACAACGACTGGCTTCCATCGGTTTTTGACGACATTTTTCGAACCGATTGGTTAAGCGAAAATGCGAACGCCAACATTGGAATGAATGTTCCTGCGGTAAACATTCGCGACAATGAGGATGATTTCTGTGTGGAATTAGCCGCGCCCGGAATGAAAAAGGAAGATTTTAATATTGAATTGGACAATGATGTTCTGACCATTTCCTCGGAACAAAAACAGGAATCTTCTTCCGAAGAAAAAGGAAAATTCACACGAAGGGAATTTAGCTACAGCTCGTTTACGCGCTCTTTTACGTTGCCCGATTCTGCGGACAATGATAAAATTGATGCGAAATACGAAAACGGCGTGCTGAAAGTCATTATTCCGAAACGCGAAGACGCCAAACCACAACCAAAGCGTTTGATCGAAATTTCTTAAAAACAACTTCATTCTTGTAAAAAACCGTTCCTTAAATTCAGGAACGGTTTTTTTGTGTATAAAATTTGATAACTGAATTATTGTGGCCATGATTGCATTTCCTTTTGGCATTAATTTTAGTTTTGTGCTTACTTCTTTTAGTATCTTTGGAATATTTTGAACCAAAGAATTTCCATTTATGCTTTCTTCCAGAAAAGATGAAATTTTGAATGCATGCAATGCGATGTGCAAAAACACCATGATGGAAACCCTAGGAATCGAATTTATTGATGCCGGCGATGATTTTCTCGTGGCCAAAATGCCGGTAACAACAAAAGTGCATCAACCCGATGGGGTTTTGCACGGGGGTGCGAATGTAGCTTTGGCCGAAAGCGTGGGAAGTGCGGCAAGTTTTCTTTTTCTGGATGGGAACAAATATATTGTCCGTGGGATCGAAATTTCCGCCAATCATGTAAAAAGTGTGCGGGAAGGTTTTGTGTTTGCGAATGCCACGGTTTTGCACAAAGGACGCACCATTCAGTTATGGGATATTAAAATTCGCGATGAGGGGAACAACTTGGTTTCCGCAGTAAAATTAACAACCATTGCCTTGGAAAAAAATAAATGATATGTTGGTACTTCTTCAAAAAATGGCCCTTCATTTTCAGCAAGAAATTCCCTTTGTTGCCTATAGGAAGCCGGGGGAGTCAAATGTAAAAGCTTTGCTGCAAAAAACCGAGAAACATTTTTCAACCACCGATTTTTCTGAAAAAGGCTTCGTATTTGCCCCGTTTTCTTCCAGTAATTCCGCCTTGTTGATTCCTTTTTCCGAAGCCGAAAGTGTGGAAGCGGTTTTTGAACCCACAGAATTGGACGGAAATTATCTGCCGCGCAAAAAGCCCCGTGCCAAAGAAAAGAAACATCATCTCGAACTTGTAAAAAAGGGAATTGCAGCAATTAAGACGGGAAAATTGCAGAAAGTGGTATTGGCAAGGCAACATTCCGTTGAATTTCCTGAACATGATCCCTGGTTGATTTTTCAGCGTTTATTGGAGAAATACCCATCGGCCTTTGTTTACGCGTGGTTTCATCCTGAATCCGGTTTATGGATGGGCGCCACCCCCGAAAACCTTCTGCATATTGAATCGAATTATTTAAAAACTGTTTCCCTGGCCGGGACCCGTAAAAATATGGGTGGTGATGAAGTGATTTGGTTGGAAAAAGAGAAAAAGGAGCAAAGCTTGGTAACCGATTTTATTCTGGAAAAATTGCTTCCAAAACTGGAATCCGTAAATATTTCGGAACCGAGAACCAGCGAAGCCGGAAATTTATGGCATTTAAAAACCTACATTTCAGGAAAATTAATAGAAAACAATACCAAGAAAATCATTGAATCTTTGCATCCAACTCCAGCAGTTTGCGGACTTCCGCGAAATGAGGCGCGAAATTTTATTTTGAAAAACGAAAACTTTGATCGCCAATTTTATACCGGTTTTTTGGGCGAATTGAATTTGGATACAAAAAAGGAACGTTCCCCAAATAATCGTAATCAGGAAAACAAAGCCTACATTTCCATAAAACCGGTTATCGATTTATACGTGAACCTTCGTTGCATGAAATTTCATCAAAATGCGGCCCAAATTTTTGCTGGGGGTGGAATAACGGAAGAAAGTGATCCGGAAAGTGAATGGGAGGAAACGCTGAGCAAAATTGAAACCATGGCTCAAGTGTTGTAAATTTCTAAATATTGGGTTTTGAAAGTTCGTATTGTTGTAATTTTGCGCAAATATGAACAAGATTTATTCTACCATTCCATTGGCGCAATGTATCGTCGAATTGTGCGCCAGCAAGGGGATTTTCGATATAGTTATTTCGCCCGGTTCGCGAAATGCACCGCTCACGATCGGATTCACAAATCATTTGAAAATCAATTGTTTCAGCATTGTAGATGAACGTTCGGCTGCTTTTTTTGCGCTCGGAATGGCGCAGCAATCGAAAAAGCCGGTGGCCGTGGTTTGTACTTCCGGTTCGGCACTCCTCAATTATTATCCCGCTGTGGCAGAAGCATTTTATAGCGATATTCCTTTGGTGGTAATTTCCGCAGATCGTCCCGAACATCTTATTGATGTTGGCGACGGTCAAACCATCCGTCAACCAAATGTTTTTCAAAACCATATTTTGTACAGTGCAAATTTGAAAAGCGATCCGGTTCCTTATGAGAAAATGATTTCATTTTTTAATAAAGTAGAAATCAATAAAGCCTTGAATTTGTCTATGGAACAACGCGGGCCGGTACATATTAATGCTCCGTTCGATGAGCCACTTTACAATAAATCCGATGAACTTTCGGTTGCCTGCAAAAATATTCCTCATAGAAACAAAGTAAAAATGGTTTCGGAAATGGATTTAAAAACGTTTTTACAGAACTGGAACAACAGCAGCCGAAGAATGATTTTGGTGGGTGTGAATTCCCCGGAAAAAATTGACTTGAAACACCTGGAATTTTTCGCCGATGATCCATCGAGTTTGGTTTTTACCGAAACCACTTCGAATTTGCACCATGCGGCATTTTTTTCGAGTATCGATACAATTATTGCTCCAATTGAAAAGGACAAAAAGGCCGATTATTATTTCAAAAAATTGCAACCGGAATTTTTGTTGACTTTCGGAGGCATGGTCGTATCGAAAAAAATAAAGGCGTTTCTGAGAAAATATCCACCCAGATATCATTATCATATCGATTCCAAAAAAGCCTACAATACTTTTTTTGCTTTGACGAAACATTTGGTAACTGAACCCAATTTGTTTCTGAAAGAAGCTATTGCTGAAATGACGCCGATTAAAAGCAACTATCGAAAATTTTGGGAAGAAGTAAAAATTCATAGAAAACAAAGACGGGCAAAATATTTGAAAGAAATCCCCTATTCGGATTTTATGGTTTTTGATGAAATTTTTAAAAAAATTCCTTCGCATCGAATGCTTCAAATTGGAAATAGTTCGGCCATCCGTTATGCGCAATTATTCGATTTGAAAAATACTATTTCCGTTTTCTGCAATCGTGGCACCAGCGGAATAGATGGTTCGGTTTCAACGGCAATTGGTGCGGCGCTGGCATCCAAAAAACCGACCGTTCTGCTGACTGGAGACCTGAGCTTTTTCTACGACAGCAATGCATTGTGGAATAATTACATTCCGGAAAATTTCAAGATTATTATTGTGAATAATGGAGGAGGTGGAATTTTCAGGATTCTACCGGGAGATAAAAAAGCTGATTATTTTGAAAAATTTTTCGAAACAGCGCATGATTTGACCGCTGTGCAACTTGCCGAAATGTTTCATTTTGAATATAAAAAAATTGTTTCGGAAGCAGAACTTTCCCCTAAACTGAAAGCATTTTTTTCCAAAGAAACAAAACAGGTTTTGGAAATTTTTACACCGAGGGAAATAAATGCCGAGGTTTTGCTGAATTATTTTGATTATATTGGAAAGGATTGATTCAGGCAAAATTCAATATAAATAACGTACTAAAATCATCGAAAAATGCTCAACATTGGAGTTTATCATACATTGACAATTGACAGGGACACGCCGCCGGGGCTTTTTTTGAAAGATGACGAAGGAAACGAGGTGCTTTTGCCAAACAAATACAAACCCGAAAATTTTGAAATAGGAGATGAAATCGATGTGTTCGTTTATTTGGACCACGAGGAAAGACCAGTCGCCACAACCCTGAAACCATTCGTGAAACTTGATGAATTTGGTTATTTGCGGTGTGCTGAAACAACCGATTTGGGTGCTTTTTTGGATTGGGGTTTGGAAAAACATTTGTTCGTTCCTTTTATGGAACAAGCCTACAAAATGAAAAAAGGGGAGTGGTACCTGATTTTTTGCTATCTGGATCTTGATACAAACCGGTTGGTCGCTTCCAGCAAAGTGAATTCTTTTTTGGATAATTCGGAAATTACAGTGGAACCATTTGAAAAAGTCGATTTGATCGTGACCAATAAAACGGATTTGGGTTTCAACGTGATTGTGAACAAATTGCATCAAGGTTTGATTTATAATGATGAAATTTTTCAGAAACTGCAAACCGGCGATCGATTGACCGGAATTGTGAAAAAAATACGATCCGACGGAAAAATTGATATCGGCCTGCAACGTCCGGGTTATCGCGCTATTGAACCGAACGCACAAAGAATTTTGACCGAATTGGAACTGAACAATGGTTTTTTGCCTTTACATGACAAATCTTCTCCGGAAGAAATTTATAATGCTTTGGAAATGAGCAAAAAAAGTTTTAAAAAGGCTGTTGGTACGCTTTATAAAAAACGTTTGGTGGAATTGAAAGCGGATGGTGTGCACCTCAAATAATTTGGAACCAAAAACTTTCGAAGACCATAAATTTCTTCCATAAATAAATGAAAGAAGAAAATTCCAATCTGTCCGGCTTGAAAAAGAATTGGATACTGACCGCATTGATGCTGAGCATGGTTTTGGCGGCGATGGACAACACGATCGTAGCCACCGCCATTCCGCAAATTGTGGGTGATCTGGGCGGATTTTCACTTTTCGGTTGGCTGTTTTCGATTTATTTATTGGTTCAAACCATCACCATTCCATTGTACGGAAAACTTGCCGATTTATTTGGCAGGAAACCGATTTTGATTTTTGGAATTGTTGTGTTTCTGGCCGGATCGGCCTTATGTGGTGTTGCTTGGGACATGTTGTCGTTAATTGTTTTTCGCGGAATTCAAGCCATTGGATCCGGGGCGATTATGGCTACCATTAATACCATTGCTGGAGATATTTATTCCATTGAAGAGAGGGCAAAAATTCAAGGGTGGCTTTCTAGCGTTTGGGGTTTTTCTGCAATAATTGGCCCCGCAATTGGAGGTGCTTTTGCGGAATATGTTTCATGGCGTTGGATATTTTTTATCAATATTCCGTTCGGGATTGCTTCCATTTTTATCTTGATGAAATTTCTACATGAAGAAAAATTGACCGAACGACCAAAAATTGACTGGAAAGGGGCAATTGCGATGTTGCTTACCGGAACTGTGATTATGTTCGGTTTAATGCAAGGCGGATTATCTTGGCCATGGCTATCTTTTACAACTTTATCGATCGTGTTGTTGTGCATCCTTTTGATTTACGTTACCGCTCGGTTTGAAAAGCGGGCCGATGAACCAATTTTGCCGGCTTGGGTATGGAAAGAACGGGTTTTGATCGGTTCCAATCTGGCGATTATCGGAATGGGCGCAATTATGATTGGCCCAAATATGTATTTGGCCGTTTTTGCACAATCTGTCACTGGTCTGGGAGCGATCGCGGCAGGTTTTATACTGGCATGTATGAGTATTACATGGCCCATTTCCTCTTCATTTTCAGGAAAATTATATTTGCGTTTCGGATTCAGGAATACTGCTTTATGTGGAATAACTTTCGTTGCACTGGGAACAATTATGTTCCTTTTTATTCCATTTCCAGGTCCAATATGGATGCTCATTGGAACGCAATTATTATTGGGCGCGGGTTTTGGTTTGATTTCAACACCATTGTTGGTGGGGGTTCAATCTACTGTGAGTTACCGATTTAGAGGGGTGGTAACCGGAACAAACATGTTCTGTAGGTATTTTGGCCAAAGTATTGGGGCAGCATTATTGGCCGTAATTTTTAATCATGTTATTGAAAATGAAATGAGCAGTGCCTCCAAAAACCTTGAAAGCCAATTGCCAGCGGTGAATCAAATAGTCGATGCCATTCAGTTGGAAGCAACAAGCCCCGATTTATTAATGTTCTTAAGGAAGGCATTTTTTGATGCCACGCATTGGGTTTATCTTTCCCTAACCATCATCGCTTTCCTAACCATGCTTGTTTTGGTGTACACACCGGCAAAATTTCCTTTTTTGAGAAAATAATGATAAAAAAACTACTTTACAGGTTTGTCAACAACTGGTGCATGTTCTCCGTTGGCTACTTTCCATGCAGTATAAAAAATGAGTTTTGCCCGTTTTTCCAGTAAATCGTAATTGATTTTATCGGGGGTGTCGGTTGGTTTGTGGTAATCTTCATGAACACCGTTGAAGTAAAAAATCACAGGAATTCCGTGTTTTGCGAAATTGTAATGATCGCTTCGGTAATAAAAACGGTTTGGATCATCTGTTCCATTATAGGTGTAATCTAAATTTAAATGAACATATTTTTCGTTCGCCTGTTCGGAAAGTTCATGCAATTCTGTGCTCAACATGTCACTTCCGATAAGATAAACATAATTCGGGTTGTTTTTGTGTTTTGCATCTACTCTTCCCACCATGTCGATATTCAAATTGGTAATGGTTTCTTCCAAAGGAACAATGGGGTTTTCGGTGTAATATTTTGAACCCAGAAGTCCTTTTTCTTCGCCTGTAAAATGCATAAAAATAATAGAACGTTTTGGTCGGTAGCCTTCTTCAACAGCTATTTTAAAGGCCTCGGCAATTTCTAAAATAGCCACGGTTCCAGAACCGTCATCGTCCGCTCCATTATAAATATTTCCCTGTTCATCCACGCCTTCATGATCATAATGCGCCGAAATAACCAAGTATTCATGCTGTTTTGAATCATAATCCCTTCCTTTTATAAAAGCGACTACATTTTCCGTGTCGCCGAAACGGTTTTTAAAATAGCTTGATGGAATTTCTTGATAATAATTTTCATCACCGAGAAGTGCTGGGATGTTCAAGCTCATATATTCTGTTTTCAAGTATTTGGCTGCTTTTTTTTGCCCTGGTTCGCCGGTTTCCCTTCCCAAAAATTCATCTGATGCAAAAGTGTAAAGATGTTGTTTCAATTCTTCGGAAGTGATGCTGCTTGCGAATTCCGTTGGATTTGCCTTGGAAAGATCTTTTTGTGAGGCACAGCTGGCCAAAGCCAAAAGGCTTAGGAAAACAATAAACCGGTTTTTCATTTTTTTCGATTTTAAAAAAAGCCAAGATAGCATTTTTATTGCGAACGAACATGACCAAAATCTATGAAAATTAGCTTCAATTTATTTTTTGTCAAAGGGAAAAAGGTTGTTATATTTGCACCTTCCTACCAAACGGCAGATAGCAAATGGAGAAATGGCAGAGTGGTCGATTGCGGCAGTCTTGAAAACTGTTGAGGGTAACACCTCCGGGGGTTCGAATCCCTCTTTCTCCGCTGAAATTTATTCAATTTCACCCAAAGTCCTGTAAACACTACGTTTACGGGACTTTTTAGTTTATACAAAATAGCAAAATTGCTATTAATTTTCATTCTGTTGGTGACCTATCAGGTGACCTTTTTAAACTAACAATTAGGTCACCAATTTGTTGATAACCTTTTATAAAACAAGGGGTTACATTACACAAACCTTCCTAATTATTTCGTAAATTAATGTATAATTAAAAGGTCACCAGAATGAACAAGACTTTCGGATTACTTTACTATGTAAAGAAAAGCAAACAAGATGCACAAGGAAAAGCACCTATTTACCTACGTATTACGGTAGATGGTAAACGAAGTGAAATTAGCTGTAAACGCGCTATTGAAATTACCAAATGGAGTAAAGAAGCCAATAAAGCTATTGGTCGCACAGAAGAAATTAGAGAGCTTAAATCCAAGACGATAGACAAGTAACCGCCGAAACTTTAAAAAATAAAGTATTAGGCATAGAAGAAAAGCAACGTACCTTATTAGCTATTTTCAAAAATCATAACGATCAAGTAAAAAAATTAGTCGGTAAAGAATTTGCTGCGGGAACTTTAGAGCGATACGAAACAGTTTACAAGCATATTCAAGAATTTTTAAAACTTCAGTATAATCTTTCAGATATACCTATCAAGAAAGTAAATCACAAATTCATAACCGATTTTGAATTCTATCTAAAAACAGAACGTGAATGTGGCAATAACAGTACGTTAAAATACATTAAGAATTTTAAAAAGATTGTAAGAATTGCTTTAGCTAATCAATGGATTACACACGACCCATTTTTAAACTTCAAAAGAAAATTAAAAGAAGTAGAAAGAGAATACCTCAGCCAAGAAGAAATAGAAATAATGCTGAGTAAAAACCTTCATACACCAAGATTAGAACAAGTAAGAGATATTTTTATTTTTTGTTGCTTTACAGGTTTAGCGTATAGCGATGTAAAAAAATTAAATAAAGACCATTGGATATGCAAATAAAATCCGCACAAAAAATTAAGCAGCGATTGTAATATTATTTTTAGCTCCCCAAAACTCCTCTATGGTCTTGTTTTCCAAAGCGGAGTGCCTTCTTTTTCTGTTGTACCAAATTTCGATATATTCGA
>DASSWN010000015.1:0-13632 GCA_035704905.1 Flavobacteriaceae bacterium | reverse complement strand
TTGCTCAAAAAGGAAAACATTCCGGAATCCGAATGCACATCGGCATTCAGCGCCGAGCAAGGGTTCTTGATTAAATCGTCAGGAAATTTTTCTCCTTCCAAAATGGCCGTAAAGCCATATTTTTCAAAAAGAAATTCAGTTAACGAATTCAGTTTATACTGATCGTTTTCCGTAAGAAAATCAAATTTTTTCGGAACAATGACATATTTATAATCGTTCGGGCTCTTTTCCTGTGCCAGCATGGTTTTGGGCATGAAGCACATCGTAAAAAGGATTATACAAAGAATATTTTTCATAGATATTTTTTAAAAGAGGTTTAAAAGCTCGTCATGATGCAAAAGGAGGCCCGGATGTGGTTCGCCAATTTGAGAAAAATGAAGTGTCTGAATACCAAAATCCCGCGCCCCACGAATGTCGGCTTCCAAATTGTCACCGATCATCAAGCAGTTGGCTTTTGCAACCCGTGCTTTTTCCAATGCGTGTGCAAAAATTTTTGGATTGGGCTTTTTAACGCCCACTTCATCAGAGGTGGTAACGGTTTTAAAATAATGGTC
This sequence comes from Flavobacteriaceae bacterium, assembly GCA_035704905.1. Taxonomy (GTDB): domain Bacteria; phylum Bacteroidota; class Bacteroidia; order Flavobacteriales; family Flavobacteriaceae; genus DASSWG01. The sequence continues at coordinate 13,078 of DASSWN010000015.1, read as the reverse complement.
GATTTTCGCCGAAGCCATTTTTCGGCGTTGAACTTCTTGAAACCCATTGGTGATTATATGTAGTCTGTATTTTTTATGAAGATATTCCAAACTCGTTAAAACCCCTGGAAACAGATGGCTGGAATGCGGAAGGTGGTCGATATAATCGGTGGCCAATTCTTCGATTTTTTCAGGAGAAATCGCAAATTGAAGCGAGCAAAAAGTGTCGTTCAGCCTGCCGCAACGCAGTTTTTCTTGTGTGATTTCATCGCGTTGGTACAATTCCCAGTAATTGTTGTTGATGGGAATGTAGCATTCCAAAAATGTTTGAAGTTCCAGTTCAATTTTGTGTTTGGCAAAAATACGTTCGAAGGCCACGGCGGAATTTTTCTCAAAATCCCAGAGAGTATGATCCAAATCGAAAAATATATCGGTGATATTAGCTGGTTTCATGAAGTTGTGCAATCAGATTTAGCAATTTTTCCAAATTATTTTGGGTTGAAAAATGGCTTATTTCAAAAACCAAGCCGAGATTTCCCGAAACTTTATCGACCTCTGATTTAATGTCATTCAGAACTTCTGTTGCTTTCTCCAATCCAATTTTCTTTAAAACAGTGGAGTTGAAAACATAAGGTTCTAGGATCAGTGGTGAAATTCGTTCGAGGCTCAAATCATAAAATAAAAACGGAACGGAAGTCCCGGCACGAAAACCAATGCTTTCCACATATCCCATGGAGAAATCCCGATTGATTTCCAGTTTGTCAATATTGTTGTAGGCTTCCGGTAAATTCAAGTTGAAACGATCGTTCAGAATATATTTCAAGGGACTGTTCACAATAGATTCGAAGCGTTTTTTTTCGGTTTGCAGAACATCCATATCCAAAAGCGCTTCATCGCCGAGAAGCAGCCCGACTTTGGCATAATCGGCCATGGATTTTATAAGGGAATGGTATTTTATTTTGTGGTAATTAATATTTTTGTTCACCGCTGAATAATCGCTCAGCTGAAACATAAAATGCAACGGAATGTGGTTTTTTCTTGAGAATTCCACCAATTCATCATATACATCATACGGGTCTTTTGTGCCAAAAGCCAGCACTTGAATACGCTCTATGATAGACCGAAAGCGAAAAGAAAAGAGGTCTCGCAAACTGCCACCCACCGCGCGGACGAGGCCTTTTTTTCGATAAAGGTAGGCTTGTGAAACCGCGATTATGGTTCTGGAGTCGAAAGATTTCTGAGGTAATTTCTGTTCGGGAAAACGTTCCTGCAATATTTTTTTCAGTTTTAAAGCCCAAATATCCACCACCGGCAAATGCAGAAAATCTTTTTGGTAAGCCAAACTTTCTTCCGCTGAAAATCGACCAAATTTGTTCTTCACATACGGAAGGTATTCTTCATACCGGCTCAGCAAATAAAAAGAAGCGGCAAAAATATCGAATGGAAGATCGCTTTTGTCCGAAGTTCTAAAAAAACAAGGCGTTTCGTCCCAATGACCTATATGAATATCTACATCGGAAAATCCCTGTTCCAAAAGCAAATTCGCTTGTTGCACAAAAAATTCGTTCCCCATTCGTTGCTTTCCGTAAGATAGTTTCAAATCCGGATGGGCAATGAACTCTTCGATTTTGGAAGTGAATTTCACCTGAATCCCCAAAATATTCCAACAAATTTGTTTGAAAATATAGGTAATCCTCGGGGTTTGTTTTGTGATGTAAATTAGCAACATATTGGCGCAAATTCTACTTTAAAGCAGGCGTTCATCCGCAAAGCTAAAGTAGGCTTTTTGGGTGACAATGATGTGGTCAAGCACTTTTATGTCCAGACTCTCACCGGCGGTTTTCAGTTTTTTGGTCAATTGTTTGTCGGCTTCGCTGGGCAATAAGGTTCCCGATGGATGGTTGTGGGCCAAGATAAGACTGGTGGCCCCATGTTCCAGGGCATCTTTCAAAACCAAACGAACATCCACGATGGTGCCGGTAATTCCACCTTTGCTAAGTTGGTTTTTTCGAATGATTTTATTGGAATTGTTCAAATAAACGACCCAAAATTCTTCGTGGCCCAGATCGCCGATAATGGGTTGCATCACTTCGAAAATGGAGACGCTTGACGTGATTTTCTTTTTTGTCAAAGCTTCTTCCGACCTTCTTCTTCGTCCCAATTCCATGGCGGCAATGATGCTAATGGCCTTTGCTTCGCCAATTCCTTTGAATTTCATTAATTTTTGTACGGAAAAAGTGCCCAAATTGTTCAAGTTGTTTTCCGCGGTTTTCAAAATGCGTTGGCTCAATTGTACGGCACTTTCTTGTGCATTTCCCGAACCGATTAATATGGCGATCAGTTCCGCATCACTCAGGGAAGTTTCTCCTTTTAGCAGCAATTTTTCCCGTGGGCGATCGCCTTCGGCCCAATTTTTTATAGAGAAGGAAACGGATTTTTCTTCCGGAACGAAATTTTCTTCCATGGAATTATTTTTCATAAAGATAGAAATTTTCGGCTTCATTGGATTTTATGGGTGAAAAGAAATTAGACCATGTGTTTTTTTCGAGATAATGTACAAAAGTAAGATAGAGATTGATTACTCCATCTCCTTTGAAGAGGGTTGGGAGAGGACAATTTTCGGAATACAAAAGTACATTCCGGGAATATCATTTCCTTAAAAAAGCACGCTGGCCCAAGGTGAAAAATTTGGCAAATGAAGTATATTTGCGGCCTAACCTTTATAAAAATCAACATGGGAACGATCATCGACATTCATGCACGGCAAATTTTTGATTCACGCGGAAACCCCACGGTAGAAGTGGACGTGTTCACGGAAAATGGGATTATGGGCCGTGCCGCGGTTCCTTCCGGTGCCTCAACGGGCGAACATGAAGCGGTGGAACTTCGTGATGGGGGCAAAAATTATTTTGGAAAAGGTGTTTTGCAGGCCCTCGAGAATGTAAATGGAAGTATTGCCGAAAGTCTTTTTGGTTTTTCTGTTTTCGACCAGGCCAAAATCGACCAAACCATGATCGATTTGGACGGAACCCCAAATAAATCGAAGTTGGGCGCGAACGCTATTCTCGGGGTTTCTTTGGCTGTGGCAAAGGCTGCAGCACAAGAGATGGGTGTCCCGCTTTATCGGTATATTGGCGGAATGAGCGCAAAAACGCTGCCGGTGCCAATGATGAATATTATCAATGGTGGTTCGCATAGCGATGCTCCCATTGCATTTCAAGAATTTATGATCATGCCGGTAAAAGCTGAAAATTTTACACAAGCCATGCAAATGGGAAGCGAAATTTTTCATCATTTGAAAAAAGTGCTACATGACCGAAATTTGAGCACTGCCGTTGGTGATGAAGGTGGATTTGCCCCTAAATTGAATGGCACTGAAGACGCGTTGGATTCCATAAAACTGGCAGTGGAAAATGCCGGATATTCTTTTGGCGATCAAATCATGATTGCGTTGGATTGTGCGGCATCCGAATTTTTTAGTAATGGGAAATATGATTATACGAAGTTTGAAGGTAAAAAAGGAAAAATTCGGAGCATCGAGGAACAAGTGGATTTTTTAGCGGAGTTGGCGGAAAACTATCCGATTATTTCCATTGAAGACGGAATGGACGAAAATGATTGGGAAGGATGGAAATTATTGACAGAAAAAATTGGTGATAAAGTGCAGTTGGTGGGCGATGATTTGTTCGTGACCAATGTGGAACGCCTTGAAAAGGGAATCAATGATAAAATTGCAAATTCTATTTTAATAAAAGTGAACCAAATTGGAACATTGAGCGAAACCATTGCAGCGGTTGAAATGGCGCACCGTGCCGGTTATACCGCCGTAATGTCGCATCGTTCCGGTGAAACCGAAGACACAACCATTGCCGATCTGGCGGTGGCACTGAACACCGGACAAATTAAAACGGGCTCCGCTTCCCGCAGCGACCGCATGGCGAAATACAACCAATTGCTGCGCATTGAGGAGGAATTGGGGGAAGCGGCGTATTTTCAAAAGCTATAAGCGGTAAGCCGTAAGCTGTAATAAGTACCGCCAAAGACTGCCACGAATAGCTTAAAGCATATAGCCTAAAGCCTACAGCTTTTCTGAATAAAAATAGTTTTTTGTTTCAATTTTTTGTAATTTGGCACTCCTTAAATTCACAAAAGCAGAAATAGAAATATGTCAAAAATTGCGACAATAGAAATAGACGGGAAAAAATATGAATTCCCAATTATTAAAGGCACTGAAAATGAAACTGCCATCGATATCAGTTCTTTGAGGGCGGATAGCGGCGGCGTGATTACCTTAGATCCCGGCTTCAAGAATACCGGTTCCTGCGAAAGCGCTATTACATTTTTGAACGGCGAAGAAGGAATTCTACGCTATCGTGGTTATTCCATAGAATCCCTGGCCGAGAAAGCCGATTTCTTGGAGGTTTGTTACTTACTGATTTTTGGTGAATTGCCAACCAAAGAACAGCTTCACAAGTTTTATGGCGACATCAAGAAAGAATCGATAGTCGATGAAGAAATGAAAAAGATTTTGGACGGTTTTCCAAAATCAGCGCACCCGATGGGAGTGCTTTCCTCATTGACAAGCGCATTGATCGCTTTTAACCCGAGTTCTGTGAATGTGGAATCCCAAGAGGAAATGTATCGGGCGATTGTGAAATTGTTGGGGAAATTTCCTGTTTTGGTCGCTTGGACTTTACGGAAAAAAAGCGGGCAACCGTTGGATTATGGTGATAGTTCGTTGAGTTATGTGGACAACATTTTGAAAATGATGTTCAAAAAGCCACAAGAAAATTATCAAATAGACCCAAAAGTTTCCGCGGCTTTGAATAAATTATTGATTTTGCATGCCGATCATGAGCAGAACTGTTCCACTTCCACAGTACGAATGGTTGGATCGTCGCACGCGGGCTTGTTTGCTTCCATTTCTGCCGGTATCAATGCGCTTTGGGGTCCACTTCATGGCGGAGCGAATCAGGCTGTGATCGAAATGTTGGAGGCTATAAAAGCCGATGGCGGCGACACCAAAAAATATATGGCCAAAGCCAAAGACAAAAAAGACCCGTTTCGATTAATGGGTTTTGGCCACCGTGTTTACAAGAACTTTGATCCGCGGGCGAAGATCATCAAACGTTCGGCAGACGAAGTGTTGGAAAGCTTGGGTATTGACGATGCGGTTTTGGATATTGCCAAAGGATTGGAAAAAGAAGCATTGGAAGACGATTATTTTGTAAAACGCAAACTATATCCGAATGTTGATTTCTATTCAGGAATTATTTACCGCGCATTGGAAATTCCTACGGAAATGTTTACGGTAATGTTTGCTTTGGGAAGGTTGCCCGGTTGGATCGCACAATGGCGCGAAATGCGTTTGCGTAAAGAACCAATTGGTCGCCCACGCCAAGTTTATATTGGTGAAAATAGGCGCGATTTTGTGGAAATCGAGAATCGTTAAAACGAAAGAAATACATATCAAAAGCTTCCTGCTAATAGGAAGCTTTTTTATATTGATCAAAATACAAATCTGATGTTGCAACTTCATATCACAGATGAAACTTCCCCCTTGAAAGCAGTGGTTTTGGGACGTGCCGAAAGCAGTGGTGATGTGCCGAAATTAGAAGATGCTTACGATCCGAAATCCAAGGAGCATATCAAGGCCGGCACGTATCCGGTCGAAGCCGACATGGTTTCCGAAATTAAAGAAGTAGAAGCGGTTTTGAAAAAGTATAATGTGGAAATTTTTAGACCGAAACTTATTGAAGGCTACAACCAGATTTTTTCTCGAGATATCGCTTTTGTGATCGAAGATAAATTCATTAAGGCCAATATCCTGCCCGATCGGGAATTGGAAATTCAAGCTATTTCGCATGTAATGGATCAAATTGATCCGTCGAAAATTGTAAAACTTCCGGAGGAAGCGCATGTCGAAGGTGGCGATGTCATGCCCTTTGGCGAATATATTTTTGTGGGAACCTATCGCGGCGATGATTATTCAAACTTTATCACCGCGAGAACCAATATGAAGGCTGTTCGCGAACTGCAAAATTTGTTTCCACATAAAAAAGTAAAATCGTTCAATCTTCGGAAATCCAACACCGATGCCAAATCGAACGCGCTTCATTTAGATTGTTGCTACCAACCTGTTGGAAAAAAATTGGCCGTTATTCATAAAAATGGATTTTTGGAAGAAGCCGAATATCAGTGGCTGGTAAATTTCCACGGAAAAGAAAATGTTTTTGAAATAAGCGCGGATGAAATGTATGAAATGTACAGCAATTTTTTCAGTATTTCGCCGGAGGTGGTAATTTCCGACAAATCTTTCGCTCGGTTGAACAATTGGTTGCGCAGAAACGGCATCACGGTAGAGGAAGTCAACTACCGGGAAATTGCCAAGCAAGAAGGTTTACTGCGTTGCACCACCTTGCCTTTGATTCGGGAATAAAAAAACCGCAGCTATAGAATGAGAGCTACGGTTTTGAATCGATTAAATCAGCCTACAGCTTAACGCCAATAGCTTATAGCCTTAATCAATACCGATAATATTCAGGTTTAAAAGGCCCTTTCACTTCCACGCCAATATATCTTGCTTGTTCTTCGTTCAATTCGGTAAGTTCGGCACCGATTCTTCCCAAATGCAATTTGGCAACTTTTTCATCCAAATGTTTGGGCAACATATAAACTTCGTTGTTGTATTTGTCGCCATTTTTCCAAAGTTCAATTTGGGCCAAAACTTGATTGGTGAACGAATTGCTCATTACGAAACTTGGATGGCCGGTGGCACAGCCCAAATTTACCAGTCTTCCTTCCGCCAAAAGAACAATATCTTTTCCGTCGATGGTATATTTATCGACTTGTGGTTTAATTTCAACTTTTGAATCGCCATGATTGTTGTTCAACCAAGCGACATCAATTTCATTATCAAAATGTCCAATATTCGCAACAATGGTTTTATCTTTCATTGCTTCGAAATGTTCTTTCGTCAAAATATCTTTATTTCCGGTCGCGGTAATTACGATATCCACATTTTGGATAACATTCGACAATTTCTTTACTTCATACCCGTCCATAGCGGCTTGTAAAGCGCAAATCGGATCGATTTCCGTGACGGTAACGATGGCATTTGCCGCTTTAAAGGATGCTGCGGTTCCTTTTCCAACATCGCCATAACCACAAACCACGACACGTTTTCCTGCCAGCATCACATCGGTTGCGCGACGAATTGCATCGACGGCACTTTCGCGGCAACCATATTTATTGTCGAATTTGGATTTTGTAACCGAATCGTTTACATTAATTGCCGGCATGGGCAAAGTCCCGTTTTTCATTCGCTCATACAAACGGTGAACGCCGGTGGTGGTTTCTTCTGAAAGGCCTTTAATGCCTTCGGCCAGTTCGGGATATTTGTCCAATACCATATTCGTCAAATCACCGCCATCATCCAAAATCATGTTCAAGGGTTCGCGTTCTTCGCCAAAAAACAAGGTTTGTTCGATGCACCAATTGAATTCTTCTTCGTTCATTCCTTTCCAAGCGTAAACCGGCACGCCCGATGCGGCCATTGCAGCCGCAGCCTGGTCTTGGGTTGAAAAAATATTGCAAGAACTCCAAGTTACTTCTGCGCCCAAAGCAATCAATGTTTCGATCAAAACGGCCGTTTGAATAGTCATGTGCAAACAACCGGCAATGCGTGCACCTTTTAAAGGTTGTTCGTTTTTATATTCCTCACGAAGTGCCATCAGGCCAGGCATTTCGGCTTCCGCCAATTCAATTTCTTTCCTTCCCCAGTCGGCTAGGGAAATATCTTTTACTTTATAAGCCACATAAGGCAAGGTTTCCGAATTCATATTCTGTATATTTGTAATATAATTGCCCAAAAACGGGTGTTTTTTCACTGTTGAAATTCAGCTGCAAAAGTACGCAAACTTCAGAAAACCACATGCCTCTTTACAAAACAATAACAATCGACGAGGAAACGAAAGTTTTGATATGGAAAATTGAAGAAAGCCTTCCGGAACTTTCAAAAGAGATTTGTTTATCGGAACATTGCCAAGCACGCATTGGTCGAATGAAATCTGAAATACATCGAAAGGGTTTTATGAGCATAAGGCATTTGCTCGCCGAAGTCGGTTATGTAGATAAAGATTTGTATTACGACGATTTTGGGAAACCGCATTTGCATGACGGGAAATTCATTTCAATTACACATTCGAACGAATTCACCGGAATAATCGTCAGCAGTAGGGAGGTGGGTATTGATATTGAAAAGCGGCGCGACAAGATTTTGCGGATCGCACATAAATTCACTCCTTTGGAAGAATACCATACCTTGGCGAACGAAGATGCCCTAGTGCGGAAATTGACCATTGTGTGGTGCGCAAAGGAATCGTTGTACAAATTGTACGGAAAAAAAGGCTTGCTGTTTTTGCATCATATTTATGTTGCGGATTTTGATTTTGATGAAGGAAAAACCACAGCGAGAATTACATTTGACGGAAAATCTTCGCAATATGAGGTTCATTTTTTGGAGTTTGAAGAATTTACGGCGGCATTTGCGTTTTAAAAAAAGTAAGATGAAAAAATTTTTGATTTTAATCTTGAGCATAGGTTTTGTTGCTTGTTCCAGCGATACAGCTACTGAACAAAAGCTTGGGGATTGCGTTTTTGGAGAAATTGTCGGTCAATGGAAACTTATAAAATCAGAGCAAATGGGAATCGATGAACACGGGGAATTCAAACTGTTCACGAGCTATTATAATTTAGAAAATGTAATTTATGATTTTCAAGACAATGGAATTTTAATAATAAGTGGAGGACAAAACCCCGGGTATTCTGCGGGGGAATATGCTTATATTTTTGAGGAAGATTATATCGGATATCCGATCGGAAATGAACCTAAGGTCTGGCAAGTTGAAATAGGCCAGTCTAACTATTTGTATAATTGTGTGAACGGCACTATGATACTCGGACAATCTTATGTTGATGGTACGGATTTGTTTTTTAAGCGAATCTTGGAATAGTTTAAAAAAAATGAATGGCAGGAAAACTGTCACGATAGGAATAAAAAATAGCAGGTGGCCATTTGCGACTTCTCGTTACACAAAATGAATAACCATTTTATATTTAGAAAAAATGAAAATTTCCGTAGAACTCACACTTACACCAATCCAAGACGATTACGAACCAGCGATCATCAATTTCATCAAAAACCTACGCGATTCCGGATTAACGATAAAAGAAAACCCGCTAAGTACTCAGGTTTACGGTGATTACGATGAGGTGATGGATTTGTTAAAAACAGAAATGAAAATTGCATTGGAAGCCGTCGAACGTGGACTAATGTACATCAAAGTCGTAAAAACCGACCGAAGCGATTATAAGCCACATTTTTAGAAAAAATTCGATGCGAAATCCCATTGTTTTTCAATGACAAAAGAATTGCCACATATTCCGCTCGATCCCGAATTGGTCAACGAGATAAAAACAATCGTTCACCAAGGCCGCCAACAGGTTGCGCAAGCAATTAATGCGGGACTTACCGCCACTTATTGGCAGATAGGGCGTATTAACGAAGATATTCTTCAGAACAAAAGAGCAGGTTATGGAGAACAGGTCGTGAAGAATCTATCTGTACAATTAGTAGAGGATTTCGGCAATGGTTTCTCAAACAAAAACCTGCGTAGAATGATGCAATTCTACGAAGTTTTTTCTGATTTCCAAATTGTCGCTACGCTGTGGCGACAATTGAGCTGGTCCCATTTTAAGATTTTAATTCCCCTAAAATCAGAGTTGGAACGCGATTTTTACGCGCAAATGTGCCGATTGGAAAAATGGAGCGAAATCATAAAATGAATTTCTGAAAATGACCGAAGTTTTCAACTGGCTTTTTTCGCAATACGAAAATATTCCCACGCATTTGATAGTTCTGGAACTTGTCGCGGTACTTTTCGGGTTGCTGAGTCCTTGGTTTTCGATGAAAAACAATATTTTGGTTTATCCCACCGGAATTATCAGCACCCTGATTTATGTATATATTCTCGCGGTTTATGGGCTGTTGGGCGACATGCTCATCAACGCCTATTATTTTGCAATGAGCATTTACGGTTGGTATATTTGGACGCGAAAAATCGATCCGGAACATTACACGCCTATCACCACCACGACTGGAAAAGAAAAAAAACAAAGTTTGGGGATTTTTATGGCGGCTGGGATTTTTGTATTCTTGATCTATCAAATTTTTGACAAATGGACGAGTTGGACAGCCTATGTGGATACGCTTACCACTGCTCTTTTTTTCGTCGGGATGTGGTTGATGGCCAAGAAGAAACTTGAAAATTGGCTTATTTGGATACTTGCCGATTTGATTTCCGTTCCACTTTATTTTTACAAAGGACTGTTTTTTAGTTCCGTTTTATTTCTTATAATGACCATTATTGCAATTTTTGGCTATTACGCATGGAAAAAACCCTCGAACAACAGGCTGCAGACTGTCTGAAAATTGTGATTTTCGGGCCGGAATCCACCGGAAAAACTTCCTTGGCAAAATCCTTGGCGGAATATTACCACACCGAATGGGTACCGGAATACGCTCGGGAATATTTGCAAGAAAAATATGACAATGTCGGTGAAATTTGTGCGCCCGAAGATTTAATGCCCATTGCGGAAGGACAAATGAAAGCCGAAAATAAGTTGGCGCAAAAAGCCGATAAAGTTCTTTTTTGCGACACCAATTTGTTGGAAACTTATGTTTACGGCCAAGCATATTACCGCAATTTTAAAAATGACATTTTAAAAACGGCAGCAGAGAACAGTCGGTATGATCTTTATTTTTTAACGTATATCGATGTGCCTTGGGAAGCAGATGATTTGCGGGACAAGCCTGCTGAACGGGAAGAAATGTTCGAGCGATTTGAAAATGCCTTGAAACTACGGAATTTGCCTTATATTTCATTAAAAGGAACTTTAAGTGAACGGATGAAAACCGCGGTGAAAACGGTCGATGGTTTATTGAAATCCCGAAATATTCATAACGATAATTGAACACTTTTATGGAGAAATTTTCTGAAAATGATTTGCAACAAATAGAACGGCACGGACTTTCGCTGGAAGAAATCAATGGAAATATTGAAACTTTTGAACAAGGAATTCCCTATACGGAATTAATCGCTCCTGCAACCTTGAAAAATGGTATCAAAAAATTATCTGACAGTGAAATTCATAGTTATATCGAAAAATATGACACTGCAAAACCTGACGTTATAAAATTTGTTCCGGCGAGCGGCGCGGCAACGCGCATGTTCAAAGATTTGCAGGTTTTTCTACAAAAATTGACAGATGAAAAGGAATTGGAAAATCAGTTGAAACTACCGGAATTTGCAAATGTCCGCATGTTTTTCGATGGATTGCCGGTATTTCCTTTTTATCAAGAAATCCTTCCTCTTGTGGAAAAATATTTTCCCCATTACAAAGAATCTTCCCTGAATGCAAAGGCCTATTTTTTCCTGAGAACATTGTTGGATTTGGACAAGGCAAATTTCTCAACTTTACCGAAAGGATTGGTGCCTTTTCACGAATATACCGATGAAATTCGTACTGCTTTTGAAGAGCATTTTCATGAAGCGGCCATGTATTGCGCCAAAAACGAACAGGCCAAATTGCATTTTACTGTTGCGGAAGAGCATGCTGAAAAGTTTGAAAAAGAATTTCAAAATTTTAAGGATAGAATTGAAAGTAAAACAGGAACCATCTTTGAATGGCAACATTCGGTACAAGAAAAAACCACGGATACGCTGGCCGTGGATTTGGAAAATATGCCATTCCGAAATGAAACAGGTGATTTGTGTTTTCGGCCCGCAGGTCATGGGGCTTTACTGGGAAATTTGAATCGCATAAACGCGGATATTGTCTTTATTAAAAACATCGACAACGTTGCCACGAAAAATCATCTTCCGGTTATTGCCACGTATAAAAAGGCGCTTGCCGGTATTTTAATAGAAATACAGGAAGAAGCATTTCGATTGTTACGGGAACTTCACGCATTGCCTGAAGGAAGATCGCAACGAGCTTTTTCAGAAAAAATAATCCAGGATGCAAAAAGCTTCTCGAAAGAAAAACTGAATATCCGCCACGAACCCACTTCGACCGCGGAAATTATCGAAATGTTGAACCGACCGATTCGAATTTGTGGAATGGTGGAAAATGCAGGGGCACCGGGCGGCGGACCTTTTTGGATAAAAGATGGAAAAGAAAACACCTCGCTGCAAATTGTGGAAACCGCACAAATTGATCTGAACAAACCTCAACAGAAAGAGATTCTGGAAAAAGCCACACATTTTAATCCGGTTGATTTGATTTGCGGACTGAAAAACTACAAAGGTGAAAAATTCGATTTGTTCGAATTTGCCAATCCGAAGCGTGGATTTATTTCACAAAAATCGGCAAACGGCCGTAATTTAAAAGCCTTGGAATTGCCCGGTTTGTGGAACGGTTCCATGGAATATTGGAACACGATTTTTGTGGAAGTACCTGCGGAAACTTTCAATCCGGTAAAAACCGTACTAGATTTATTGCGAACGGAACATGGAGTTGAGTAATTTGATGTGAAATTAAATTCCACAAAAGAAATTTTACGGTAAGAAAAAACAAGAATTTATTGGGCAACATTTTCTTCAACAGTTCCTGGAAGTTTATTGAGCACAAGTTTTTTCAGTTCAACTTTATTGCTGGAATTGTCGATGTCAATCCCCACCAATTTTCCATTGGCATCATAATCCAATATAATGCCTTCCGAAATCTCTCGGCTCTCAACACTTTCCCGGTCGGAAAGGTCGATGTATAAAGAATCTGTTTCGGAATAATAATTTAATTTCATGGTTTGAAATTTCGATCAGGAAAAGCATTATGTATAGTTAGTTTATCTTCCAAAGTAATAACTCTTAAATATCGGTTGTCCAATTCTCAATTGCTGGATATGCAAATAAAATCCGCACAAAAAATTAAGCAGCGATTGTAATATTATTTTTAGCTCCCCAAAACTCCTCTATGGTCTTGTTTTCCAAAGCGGAGTGCCTTCTTTTTCTGTTGTACCAAATTTCGATATATTCGA
>DASSWN010000007.1:0-4706 GCA_035704905.1 Flavobacteriaceae bacterium | reverse complement strand
CGCTGCACATCTTTTTGCGCATTTTTTAGAATGTAGGGCGGATTGGAAACAATAATATCAAATTTTTTGGGCAAGCTTTTAAGCTGAAACAAATCGGTTTGAAGAAATTCAATAGGAGTATTGAGGCGGTCTGCGTTTTCTCGGGCTATTTCCAAAGCTTTTTGCGAAATGTCCATTGCACTCACTGAAATTTCGGGCATTTCGCTTTTTAAGGTAATGGGCAAAACCCCCGAACCCGTTCCGATATCAAGAAGATCAAGTGACATTTTTTTGGCAATTTCACGAAAATCTTCCAATACCCAGTTTATCATTGTTTCCGACTCCACACGCGGAACGTGAACATTGGAATTTACTTTAAAAACCCTTCCGAAGAAAAGGGCTTCTCCCAGAATATATTCCAGAGGTTCATTGTTTTTCAGTCGTTGTATGGCTTCCTCTAATTTATTTTTCTGCCAATTAATTGCGGATTCATCGTTGTCCGCATTGGTTTTGAAATATTTCTCCGATAGCAAATGGAAGGCTGAATTGACTTCCGCGACCGAATAATTTGCACGCAGTTCCTCTTTGAATTTTTTGTTGAAATGTGTTGGGTCCATAAGTTTTAAATTTTAGAATTTATCATATTTTTAAACTGTCATTTTCCGGTTTCCACGTAAGGCGCATCCACCGGCTTGGATTCCGGGGAACCTTTTTGGCGTAAAAAAATGCTCAGGAAAACGATGGAAAAAACCGAAAGAAATTCACTCTGCCAGTTTTGAAATGTCTCGAACCAAAAACCGGGTTTTCCCAAATACTGCCAGACGGAATATGCGGGTTTTCCCAATAAAATTTGTTCCACGTTATGTTCACGCAGGCTTCCGTAAAAATGTATTCCCCAACTGAGCAAAAAAAGTATGGCGAAAGTTATGGACAACGAATTTTCATAGATTTTCAAAATCCATCCGCCTTTTTTGACCGGCCACGGGGCATTTTCCTTGGGAACAGGTTCCTTTTCCGTTTCGTCTTCCCTGTTCAAAGGTTTTGATTGGGGCGAACCTTGTTGGCGCAGCGAAACGGTTAGCAACACAAAAAGGGCCATCTGCAGAAATTCACTTTCAAAATTTTCGAAAGTGGCAGAAATGAAATGGCCGCTTTTTACGTATTCTTGAAAATCTATATGCTGATTGAATTTGTCTTTTAATTCCGAATCGTAATCCAACCAACCGGAATAAGCTTGCGCGGCCCAAGTAATCAGAAACAAGCTCAGAAAAACCAAGCTAAGGGCATTTCGATACCAAAACGAACGGGATTCGGATTTTTCTTCTGTTTTCATTTTTATGGTTTTTTCGTAAAGGGTTTAATTCAGTTCATAAACTTTTTCCCAGTCCCATCCGGCTTTTTTTAAGGCTCCGTTCATCTGTTGGTCGAATGGGGTTTCTTTTGGAAAGTCACCATGTTTGTCCCAAAAGGCTCGCAGTTTTTGCAATTTGTTTTTTTCGAAATCGGTTTCCAGTGACGAATTTTCCTGCTCCAAATAATTTTCAATAGCTTTCAACATACTGTTCAGAATGAAAATATCGCCGGTGTCATTTGGGTTTGCACGGTTTTTCAGAAAAATCAGCACCTCGTACAAACGCGCCATTTGCAGCGACAACGCATACGGTTCGCGACGGGTCATAAAAAAACATAGAATGGGAAAGGTGTTTAGGTTGCTGGTGTTTTTATTCACCATTTGACGAATATACCCGCGTTCGCCAATCAAAAGTTCCAAATTCTTTCGTACGGTAAAGTAATGGTACAAGGCGTTCACATTCTTCCCCAAACCCGAAATATAAAGCGCGAGTTCCTTTTTCAACAAAACCGAATTGATTACCGAAATAAGGTAGGCCATTGAAATAGTGAGTAGAATAAACCCTGAAAAGGAATAAATACTCGAAAAAAATTCGCTGAGGGAATTTCCGGGAATGTATTTTCCAAAACCGGCAGTGGAAAGCAAATAGCAGATATAGTAAAATCGTTGTGCGGGTGTCGCCGGAAGATGTGTTTCTTCGTGGACAACCATTTGGTCACCACTTATAAATACCAAAAAAACACTGAGTAAAAATAGTCCGAACAAGAGGCAAATGGTTGCCATGGTATGAATGAAACCGGAATAATGAAAAAGGGTTTTGGAGCGGATTTTTAAAATGGAATAAGCCAATATTTTGTTGAGCCGTTTGGAAATAGGACCAAAACCACTGCCCGACACCGTAGTGAGAAAAAAATCCCAAAATATTAGGATTGAAAGTAGAAACCCAAAAATGAGGAGGAGGATTTTCATTCTACTAAAGTAATTTGCAAATCTGTTAAATATGATTTACAGCACGTTAAAGTATGTATAATGCGGTTTTATTTTCTATATATAGCCCATAACTTTACTTTTTTACAATAATTCATAAAAATACGTTGATATGGAAAATCAGGGAATATCAGGGAGATATGATTTACAAAATCCGTATGACCTCGATCCGTTGCTGGAGAAAATAGGCGATGCCCAACATGTTTTTTTAGGGGAAGCAAGCCACGGAACGCACGAATATTATACATGGCGGGCACAAATTTCAAGACGGCTTATTCAAGAAAAAGGATTTTCATTTGTCGCCGTGGAAGGCGATTGGCCCGATTGTTACAAAATAAACAGGTGGGTAAAAGGCTTGCCCGATTCGGGCGAAAGCATTCATGATGTCTTGAAGGAATTTGAACGTTGGCCAACATGGATGTGGGCCAATTGGGAAGTCGCCGCCTTTGCTCAATGGATGAAAAGCCACAACCAAAATTTGGATTCACAAAATAAAATCGGTTTTTATGGCTTGGATGTGTACAGCCTGTGGCAATCTTTGGAAACCATTGTGGGATATTTGGAAAAAGAAGACCCGAAAACGGCAACGTTGGCAAAAGAAGTAGCCGAATGTTTTGAGCCCTACAAACGCAATGATTCCTATGCCACGGCCTATCGCGATTTGCGGGAAACCTGCAAAGAGGAAGTGGTGGAGCTTTTGGCGGAAATACGTCGAAATTCCGCGCAATACAAAGATGAACCTGAAGCCGGATTGAACGCGGAAATCAATTCATTGGTGCTAAAAAATGCCGAAAAATATTATGAAGCCATGACCGCTTTTGACAATTCGTCTTGGAACGTTCGCGATTCGCATATGATGGAAACCTTGAATATTTTAAAAAATTCCAAACCCAATACAAAAACCATTGTTTGGGCGCACAATACCCATGTGGGCGATGCACGCGCAACGGATATGGCACGCGGCGGAATGCACAATATCGGTCAACTTGCCCGTGAGGAATACGGCAGGGAAAATGTAATCCTTGCTGGTTTTGGTTCGTATCGGGGAAATGTGATTGCGGGCGATTTTTGGGGCGCCAATATGCGCAAAATGGTTTTGCCACCGGCTATGAATGGCAGCTTGGAAAATTCGCTGCATGAAAAGTATGCCAAAAATCAACTTTTTATTTTTGATCCGGTGTATCCGATGAAAGAATTTGAAAAAACGATGGGCCATCGTGCAGTGGGAGTGGTATATCACCCGGACAACGAAAAGGGAAACTATGTGCTCACAAAACTGGAGGAGCGCTACGATGCTTTTATGTACATCGACCAAACCCAAGCCCTTCATCCGCTGCCTCTGAAACCCAAAGAAAGCCAAATTCCGGAAACCTATCCGTTTGGGCTGTAAAGTTTCGGGTTCAAGGTTGAAAGTTCAAGGTTTGCAGTGCAGATAAAACTTCCTGCAAGGTCTTTTTACGGACCTTGTAGGTCTTATAAATCAGACAGCTTCAACAAATCCGCTCAAAACGGCCTAAATGAGATCGGATTTTGGTAAAATTAGGAGGTGTTGGGGTTGTTGGGGTTGTGGCAAGTGTTTACGTTTTCAATTCTCTAATTTCCTTTTTCAGTTCAGGAAGTTCTTTTATGATGATCGTCCAAATTACTTCATCCGAGATGCTGTCATATTCATTAGGGATTCGATTCCTGGTCCCGATTATTTTTTGAGCATTTTTAATTTCAATTACGGAATGTTTATATTTTAAAATTCGGTTGATTGCTTCTCCAATAATTTCTATATTTCTTTCTACTGCTTTTTTCGTTTTCAAGTCTTGTTGATATACGAAAAAGTCACGTTGTTCTGGTAAGAAGTCAAAGATTTCATCAATGGACCTTTCAATGTCTTCAAGCCAAGAGTTGATTCTATTGTCCATAAATCAACACTTTGTTTTCATCAAGTTCTTTTCTGAAATATTTGTTTTTAATAGCTCGATATTCAATGAGGTCAATTTGACGGTTTAATAGTTTTTCCAATTTATCTTTCAATTGAAAATATAAGTTCGTGTATTCAAATGGGTCATTTTCATCAAAGTCAACAACAAAATCAATATCAGATTCATCGCTGAAATCATCTCTGGTTACCGAACCAAAAGCAGAGAATGTTCGAACTTGGTATTGTTCGCAAAGCTTTTTAATACGCGTTATATTTTTGGCGGTTATTTTCATATCTCAAAAATAGTCAAATTTCCAATGTGTTTAATTGTGATTACTGGATATGCAAATAAAATCCGCACAAAAAATTAAGCAGCGATTGTAATATTATTTTTAGCTCCCCAAAACTCCTCTATGGTCTTGTTTTCCAAAGCGGAGTGCCTTCTTTTTCTGTTGTACCAAATTTCGATATATTCGA
>DASSWN010000001.1:0-3853 GCA_035704905.1 Flavobacteriaceae bacterium | reverse complement strand
CCCTTTTGAAATCTTTGATATCTGAAGTGACAAAATAGTCAATTCCTTTGATCCTGAGGGCTGTTTGGTAAAGAACGCTATTTTCCAAATCGGCAAAACCGCTATTTATCGCAGCATGAAAATCTTCTTGTATTGTTGGCCGCAATGAAAATAATTTCAATAAATCGGCAACGGAGTCATTCACGGATTTTGCTGACATCCCTGATTTCTGTAAGAAATATACAATGGTCAACAAGCAGGAAGGCGAAGTGTACAGCGTCAATTTCATTTTTTCTGCCAAAATCAGTATTTGTTTACAAGCATTACTCGCTTTCCGTTCCAACAAAGCGTCCAAAAAAACATTCGTATCGACAAAAAGAATAAACTGCGCCATTTTATTTAAAACGGTTTTGATATTTCCATTCCCGAGCAATTTCCCTGTAATCTTTTCCCTCGGGCAATTTCAGTTTGGCAAGATAAGGTGCTGCCCTATTTTCGAGACGTTCCACTATGAGACTTTCTTTTTTTTCGGGAAAGGAACTGAAATATTCTTCTACCAATTACTTAGGCTTTTTCCTTGTTTTTGGGCAATGTTTTTAGCTCGGGCAATGATTTTGTCATCAAGGCTTAAGGTGAGTTTTGTGGTCATTGGTGATTTCTTTTCACCAAAGATACGTATTATTTATATTGTTACGTAATTTATAGAAATTAAAGCAAAAATCTTGAATCAAACTATTATTAAATACAGATTTTTAAAGTTCGATAGAAAGACCCATTTTTAGAAACAATTCACTTTCAGGCTGATGCGTATAATCCTTATATTTGTATTCGACACCGAATTTCACTTCCGTAATTGAGCTAAGTTCTTTTTTGAACCCAAGGGCAAATCGTTGATCGAATTCCGGACTTGCGATTTTGGCCAAACTCCATAAAGTTTCTGTGTGCGCCGTCAAAAACCATTTTTTTTCTTTTTCTTCCGAACTCAGTGGCACGGAGCCCGAAAACCGATAACGCAAACGAAAAGTTGTGTTTTTGCGAAAACGCTGTTCGAACCGGAAACGATGGCCGGTTTTTACCGAATTGTATTTTACGCTGTGAGTGAATTGTTGAAGAAAGCGCAATTCATCTTGATACGAATCACTGAAAATCTCACGAAATCGATAATAAATTCCCGCCCCAATTTTGTTGCGATCATTTAAAGCATAATTGGTGGTATGCATCAATTCCATTTGAATTTCCCGGAAAAGGAAATCTTCTGAATAAATCAAGTTTCGATGGGAAATTCCAAAATCATAAGACCACGGACTTTCGGTTTTGACGGTGATTCCGATTGCAGGTTCGCCATAAACTGGAAAGTTGTTTTGTGCTTTTCCCGAATTGCAAAAAACCAGGCCAAAAAGAAGTAAAATAAGCAAATGTCGAAAATCCATGTTTTCCGTGGTTAAAATTAGAGACAAATAAAAGAATTTTCGAAATAATACTTTATGGATAGATTGTTACCTTATTGTTATTTAATTTGTGATAATTCCGCATGTCGGAAACATTCAATCGAATGGTCGTTCACCATTCCGGTGGCTTGCATGTGGGCATAAATCACGGTTGTCCCAACAAATTTGAAGCCGCGTTTTTTTAATTCTTTGCTTAGTTTGTCACTCAGTGGGGTATTCGCGGGAACTTCTTGATGGTTTTTCCACCTATTTTGAATAGCCTTTCCATCTACAAATTTCCAAATATATTTGCTGAAACTTCCAAATTCTTTTTGAATTTCCATGAAAGCCTTTGCATTGGAAACCGCGGCGCGTACTTTCAGTTTGTTCCGGATAATTCCGGGGTTTTGCAACAATTCCTGTATTTTTTCCTCGGAATAATTGGCGATTTTTTCATAGTTGAAATCATCGAAAGCTTCACGAAAATTTTCGCGTTTGCGCAAAATGGTGATCCAACTCAAACCGGCTTGAAAAGTTTCCAAAATCAGAAATTCAAACAATTTTTTGTCGTCATAAACCGGAACGCCCCATTCTTTGTCATGATAATTTTCGTATAAGTCATCGCCTTTGCACCAGATACATTTCGTTTTGTTGGAATCAAGTTTTTCCATAATTCAGATTTAATTGGTTTTCTAAGGCTGACTTTTAAGTTGTTCCGCAAAAACTTCCACATCCAAAGCATTTTCTACTGAAAATTCACCAATTTTCGTACGTCGCAAAGCGGAAAGATGCGCTCCACTTTCCAGCACTTTTCCGAAATCATTCGCCAAACTTCGAATGTAAGTTCCTTTGCTGCAAACCACCCGAAAATCGACTTTCGGTAAATTTATTCGGGTTATTTCAAATTCTGAGATAAGTACTTTTCGCGGTTCAATTTTTACTTCTTCTTGGTTGCGGGCATATTCGTACAAACGTTTTCCGTCTTTTTTCAATGCGGAATAAACCGGTGGGATTTGCTCGATTTCGCCAATGAATTTTTCAACATTTTTTCTGATTTTTTCTTCGGAAAGATGATCGATTGGAAAAATTTCGTTCACTTCGGTTTCCAAATCGTGGGAAGGAGTGGTGGCGCCGAGCGTAAAAGTTCCGGTGTATTCTTTCTCCAAGCCCATAAATTCGTTGATTTTTTTGGTGTTTTTCCCCGTGCAAATAAGCAACAATCCGGTGGCCAACGGATCGAGCGTTCCGGCGTGGCCGACTTTTATTTTCTTAATATCGCAGTAGTGCTTGATAAGCCAACGAACTTTGTTCACCAATTGGAAAGATGTCCATTCGAGAGGTTTGTCGAACAATAAAGTTTGACCAGTTTGGAAAGAAGCCCCCTCGACCACAAAGGAGGAATTTGTTTCATTCATTTTCAAGGATTTGGAAAAGATCAAATTTTAATTTAGGAAGTTTTTCTTGGGTTGTTTTCCAAACTTCTGCTGCATCCACACCTTCATAATTGTGGATCAGCACATCCCGAAAACCGGCAATAAATTTCCAAGAAATGTTAGGATGTTTTTCCCGAAATTCAAAATCCAAGCGTTTCACCGCCTCCCCGATCGTTTCATAGCATCGAATAACAGCGTACAAATATAAATTGTTTTCAATAAACTCTTTTTCGGTAATCCCTTTGGTGAAATTTTCGATCTCATCTATAAAATCCAAAATTTGCCTAATATAAACTATATTGTCCTTGCTCATTTTGGATAAATGATTTTTAAATCTTTCAGAATATATGGTTTAACATGTCGGTTGAGCGCATGTTTGGATACAAAATCTATTTTACGATTCAATTTTTCTTCCAAATCCAATTTTATGCCGACCAATTGGAACAGATCAATGGTTTTGTTGAGTGAATATAGTATATCAATATCGCTTTCGGGCGTCATTTCCCCACGGGCATACGAACCAAAAACCCCAATTTCGTTAGGATCGTATTGTTTTAGATAATCGATGATTATTTTATTTGTTTTGGCGTCCATAAAAACAAAGGTAAGAAATTTAGGTTGGCTTCAACTTTTCAATTCTGAATCTTCAATTCTGAATTTTGAATGGTTTCCTACATCGTCAGCGGTTCCACAAAATAATGAAACGCCAAAATTACCGCGCCAATTACAATTCGATAGTAGCCAAAAATTTTGAATCCATGTTTGCTCAAATAACCGATAAAGGATTTGATGGCGAGAATCGCGACAAGAAAACCGACCACATTTCCGATAATCAATAAATTGATTTGTTCGTCATTTAGCACAAAACCGGCTTGGTAATAGTCCCAACTTTTTTTCAAAGCCGCACCGGCCATAGTGGGGACGGCCAAGAAAAAGGAGAATTCCGCCGCGGTGGTACGCGATAATTTCTGGCTCATTCCGCCAACGATGGAAGCGCCACTGCGCGAAACCCCT
>DASSWN010000179.1:0-4618 GCA_035704905.1 Flavobacteriaceae bacterium | reverse complement strand
GGGAACTATCAAGAAGAAGAGTCCGGAGAGACCGACAATAGGATATTAAAATTGAATTCTTCCGGTAGTACTTTGGAGTGGGGTTCGTATTATGGAGGAGCGGATAGTGAAATTATTCCGGTTTTTTCATGCACCACCCTTTCCGTGACCGGCAATGATGAATTCTATATTATCGGAGTAACTGAAAGTAGTGATGGCATTGCTTCCGAAAATGCTTTTCAAAGTTCGCTCATGGGGGACGCCAGTTATTTCTTTGCCAAATTCGTTCCTTGCCCCGATCCGGTGATGCCGGTGGCCGAAAGCTCGCAAGATTTTCAACCCGGGGAAAGCCTTGCCGATTTGGAGGTTGAAACTCAAGATTGGACCGGTTCGGAACCTATCCTAACTTGGTACGCCGATGCGGAAGGAACGCAAATCTTGCCCCCGGAAACCGCTGTTGAACCCGGACAACTTATTATGTAAGCCAACGCATTCAAGGCTGCGACGAAAGCGGATTGCTGGCGATCAGCATTCAAAACTTGGGCATTTTGGAAAATGAATTTTCAAATATCACTCTTTTTCCCAATCCAAACAACGGAATTTTCACCTTAAAAGGCTTACCGGAAAGCCCTTTGAAAATAAGGATTGTGGATATTTTAGGAAGGAATATCCAGGTTTTTTCCGAACGCATTTTTTCCAGTGATTTTCAAGTCTCTTTGAACAACTTGGAAAAAGGAATTTATTTCTTGGAAATAAGAGGCGAAAACGCCAAACAGGTTTTTAAGTTTATTGTGGAATAAGAATTTTTTTGCGATTGCAACCAATAGGAAACGTTAAAAAACGAAAAAAACGATGAAATAGTTGTTTTTTCATATTTTAAACGATAAATCGCAGAATCAACATTAAATCTATAAAGATGAAAAGGAAAAATTATTTAAAACTAGTTCGTTTTTTGTTCCTTTTGGTATGCGGAACAGGATTGCTGTTTTCATGCAGCAAAGACAACGACAGTTTACCGACCCAAATTTCTATGAATGTTGCAGAGGGAGATTTTTCCCAAGCTTTAGAGGAATGGAATGACCCTGAAAATTTTACATTGAAAGAAGGACAAACCCCTGATGATTTGCTTCAAAATCGTCTGAAAATGATCCAAAAGGATACTGAACTTTTGTTGATTTCTTCCGGTAAAACCCGAGAAGAAATCAATTCATTGAATTTGGAACAAAAATTTCTTGCTGCATTGGACATTTACGGCAAAAATAACAATAACTTTAAAAACTAAAATCATGAAAAATTTTTTACTCGTTTTGGCGTGCTTATTTTTTTCAATTTCTGCTTATTCGCAACAGGAATTGAAAATAATAAACAATACAGGACAAACACTTGATGTTTTTTTACTGGCCGATGGTACCAATTGTAATAATCTTCACTCAAAATCTTGAGACACAAATATTTACTATAAGTACCGGAACTACAATATTTGATAACTTTAATGACTTTGACAATTTGATCCCCCCGGTACTTCTGACCGGTGGACCAAGTAATATTTGCAACGTTAGTCCTACTACCGTCGGTCCTTGTACCGGTTTTCTGGCTGATGCAATTTGTCAGGATCCTTTATGGACACAAATAGGATTTTCAAAACCGGGTCAAAGTGGTTGTTGTTGGGGTAGGGTTGGCGAAACTACTTGTGGTTTTGTCAATTCCTTTTCCGATTCGTTTATCTCAGCGAGTTGGAATGTAATATCCGCAAGTAATATTGTGGTCATTTTCAATTAATGAATTATGCGTTACATTTTACTTCTAATAGCCTTAAGTTCATTTTTTACCGCTTTTTCCCAAACTTCAGATATCAAATATACCCGCGAATGGGGCCGATATTTTCGTATTCCGGAAGGAACGGCGGTGGACAACGAAGGGAATTTTTGGGTCATCCTGTCAGCGGATCAAAGTTATACCTACACTTTTCTGACCCCAGATGCCCACCAATCGGTTTATGGCGGTGGGGAGTCGGATGTTTTTATTGCTAAATTTTCGCCCTCCGGCGAGTTGTTGTACGGCAGTTTTTTTGGCGGGGAAGGCGATGAATCTATTGTATCTATCTCCGCAAAGAATGGAAAAGTCTATATTGCTGGAGTAACCAGCAGTTCCCAGCAAATTGCCACCACGGGAAGTTATCAAGAAAACCTATTGCAAAACATCGATCCCAATGGAAACCCGTACAATCCACAAGCGGGTTTTTTGGCCTGTTTTAATACGAATGGGCAGTTGCAGTGGAGCACATATTTTCAGGGAAACCGAACTGCCATTTTGTGGGAGGTAGCGGGCGATGATAATGCCGTTTATGTATGGGGGATGACGAGAAGCGATGATCTGGCCACTGTTGGTGCTTTCCGCGAAAACATCCCGCCTCCATTTTTGAACGGACAGGGACTTTATGAAGCAGCATTCTATCCCATTCTTGCCAAATTTAACAATATGGGCCAATTAATGTGGTGTACTTATTATGGACCGGATATCAATCAATCCACCAATTATAGTATTCTTGCGGATGGCGGAATGGCGCTTGACCCTTTGGGAAATATTTATGTGGGAGGTCGGAGCAATGATACGGAAGGCTATTATGGTACTCCCGGAGCTCATCAAACCACTTATGCGGGGGGAAACACTGATGCTTTTTTAAGCAAATTTTCCAGTTCGGGCCAACGCTTGTGGAGCACCTATTATGGCGGTTCGGGGATCGAATCGCATCTTTTTGTGCATATTGGAAGGGATTTCAATTTTTACCTATCGGGTCGGACTACCAGCCCGAACAATATTGCCACAGTCGGGGCTTATCAGGTCAATCTTGTTTCTGAAAATAATAGTTTTGTGGCAAAATTCAACCCGCAGGGACAGCGTTTGTGGGGAACCTACTTTGATATTGGTGGCCTTAGTTTTAGCAATCCATGTTTTGCAGATGTAAACGGATATGTTTTTTTAAGTGGACATGTTCAAAATGATTCTGGAATTGCCACCCCCGACAGTTGGCAAGAAAATTATGGTGGTGACGGGGATTCGTTCGTTGCAAAGTTTGACCCGATGGGGAGCAATTTATTATGGGGAAGCTATTATGGTGGTTCCAACATCGATTATTGTTGGGGCGAAGGCTTGGTTCCCACCTTGGACAACGGATTTTATATTTCGGGGATTAGTTCCAGTTCCACCAATATAGCTTCCCCGGAAGGGGAAGGTTCATGGGGAATGGGCGGTTTCATAGCTAAGTTCGTTCCTTGCCCGACACCAGTCATGCCCACTGCTGAAAGCCCACAAGATTTTCAACCCGGCGAAAGCCTTGCCGATTTGGAGGTGGAAACCCAAGATTGGACCGGCTCAGAACCGATCCTAACTTGGTACGCCGATGCCGCGGGCACACAAGTTTTGCCTCCAGAAACAGCTGTTGAACCCGGAACAACTTATTATGTGAGCCAACGCATTCAAGGCTGCGACGAAAGTGAATTGGTGGCAATAACCGTTCAAAATTTGGGCATTTTGGAAAATGATTTTTCAAATATTTCCCTTTTTCCAAATCCGAACAACGGAATTTTCACCTTAAAAGGCTTACCGGAAAGCCCTTTGAAAATGAGGGTTGTGGATATTTTAGGAAGGAATATCCAAGTTTTCCCCGAACGCATTTTTTCCAGCGATTTTCAAATTTCATTAATCGGAATGGAAACGGGAATTTATTTCTTGGAACTGAGAGACGAAAATGCCAAACAGGTTTTTAGGTTTGTTGTGGAATAAATTTTTTTTGCGAGTTGGCCAATAAGAAACGTTAAAAAACAAAAAAAAACGATGAAATAGTTGTTTTTTCATATTTAAACAATAAATTACAGAACCAACATAAAATCTATAAAGATGAAAAGGAAAAATTATTTAAAACCGATTCGTTTTCTGTTCCTTTTGGTATGCGGAACAGGACTGCTGATTTCTTGCAGCAAAGACAGCGACAATTTACAGACCCAAACTTCTCTGGAAGTTGCAAAAGCAGATTTTTCCCAGGCCTTGAAAGAATGGAATCAACCTGAAAATTTTACGTTACAAGAGGGACAAACCCCGGATGATCTGCTTCAAAATCGTTTGAAAATGATCCAAAAAGAATCTGAATTTTTGTTGCTGTCTTTCGGTAAAACCCGACATGAAATCAATGCGCTGGGGTTGGAACAAAAATTTCTGATGGCATTGGACATTTATACCAAAAACAATAATAACCTTAAAAACTAAACTCATGAAAAATCTATTACTTACTTCACTTGTATTGTTTTATTGCTTATCTGCTTTTTCGCAACAACTTCCATTAAAAATTGTAAACAATTCTTCTTCGCCCGTTCCTGTAGTCCTTTATTTTTATGGAGATGGTCCTTGGAGTCCTGGTGGCAACGAATGTGATGAATGCCACACCTCTTTTTCCACAGATATTTTTACCGTTCCTGCGGGAAACTCAATCCTTTTGGATGCCTATACCGACTTTAACAGTTCAAGTGCCCAAGCTCCGATTACACCTGGGGTATTCCCAGCAACTATTTACATTCATGGAGGTTCGACTTGTTCCACCACGCCCTGCACGGGTACTCAGGCGGGAGCCATTTGCGCCCTTTTT
>DASSWN010000168.1:0-2335 GCA_035704905.1 Flavobacteriaceae bacterium | reverse complement strand
GAAAAGCAATCCGTTCCTGCGGAAATTGTTTCAGGATATTGCAGGTTTTGACTTGGATGACAGATTGGTGTGGATTGTGGAAGAACTCGTGAATATTTTCCTAGCTTCCGATGTTTCCCAAATAATGAAAAATTTTGGAAAAGCAACAAAACAGGAAGATCCAGTAGTGCATTTTTACGAAACATTTTTGGGCGAATACAATCCGGCGTTGCGCAAAGCCCGTGGCGTTTGGTACACGCCGCAACCGGTGGTGAATTTTATTGTGCGCGCCGTGGATGATCTTTTAAAAACCGAATTCAAGCTTCCGCAAGGTCTTGCGGATACGAGCAAAACAAAAATTACACTGAAAGTTCCCACGCACGACAAACGTTTTGCTGCCGGAATGCGTGATTACGAACAGGAAGTCCATAAAGTGCAAATTCTGGATCCCGCCACGGGAACGGGAACTTTTCTTGCTGAAGTTGTAAAACACATTCACAAAAAATTTGAGGGTCAGCAGGGAATTTGGAGCAATTATGTTTCCAAGGATTTGATACCGCGCTTAAACGGTTTTGAACTTTTAATGGCGAGTTACGCAATGGCGCATTTAAAAATGGATATGCTGCTCACCGAAACCGGTTACAAACCCAGCGACGAACAACGACTGCGGATTTTCCTCACCAATTCCCTTGAAGAAGCGCACCCCGATTCCAATACGCTTTTTAGCAGTTGGTTGAGTGACGAAGCCGACCAAGCAAACGCCATAAAACGCGATGCACCCGTAATGTGCGTGATTGGAAATCCGCCGTATGCGGTAAGTAGTACAAATAAAGGTGAATGGATACAGAATTTACTGAAAGATTATAAAAAGGATTTGAATGAACGAAAAATAAATCTTGATGATGATTACATCAAATTCATTCGATATGGTCAACATTTTATTGATAAAAATGGCGAAGGAATTTTAGCTTACATATCAAACAATAGTTTCATTGATGGAATTACGCATCGACAAATGCGGAAAACTTTATTAGAAAGTTTCGATAAGATTTATATTCTTGATTTGCACGGAAATTCAAAGAAAAAAGAAACTGCACCTGATGGTTCTTCTGACGAAAATGTGTTTGACATTATGCAGGGTGTTTCTATTAATATTTTGGTGAAAATCAATAAGAAAAAAAGCAAAGAATTAGGTGAAGTATTTCACTTTGATCTTTTTGGAAAGAGAAATTCAAAATATCTTTTTTTAACTGATAATAATTTCAATAATATAAAATGGAAAAAATTAGAGTATAAAGAACCTTATTACTTTTTTGTTCCAAAAGATTTTTCAAATGAAAACAGCTATGAATTGGGATTTAAAATGGACAATCTTTTCAATAAATACGTTTCGGGTTTTCAAACAAAAAGAGATAAAATAACTATTAATATTTCTCATGAAGAACTATTAACCATTAAAGAAACATTTACTGGAAAAGAAATTGATGAGATAAGAGAAGAGTTGAAATTACCTGAAGATGGTCGGGACTGGAAAATCGAATGGGCAAAAAAGGATTTAATAGAAAATGATCCATCTGAAATTCAAGTGATGTATAGACCTTTTGATGATAGGAGAACATTTTTTACTGGAAAATCAAAAGGATTTGTCGCCTATCCAAGAACAGAATTGTACAATCATCTAAATAAAGAAGGAAATATTTCAATAATAACTTGTAGGCAGTTATCAACTTTTGATTTTCAGCATATCTTCACAAGTAGATTAGTTTCGGATATGTGTAATATTTCTTCCCAAACAAAAGAAACTGGATACGTTTTCCCTCTTTACCTTTATCCCAAAACTTCCGAACAACAAACAACGAACCAACAAACAACAAACCAACAAACCACAAACCAACAAACAACAAACGAAAAACAACAAACCAACAAACAACAAACAGCAAACAACAAACCTGAAAGAACGCCAAACTTCAATATGGAAATCATTTCCAAAATCGAGAAAAGTTTGGGTTTAAGTTTTGTTTCCGAAAAAGAAGAAGGCAATGTTTGTATGGCAAATAATGAGGAAGTCAGACCAGATTTCCGAAGCACCTTCGCACCCATAGACGTGTTGGATTATATTTACGCCGTTTTGCATTCGCCCACCTACCGCGAGAAATACAAAGAATTTTTGAAAATAGATTTTCCGCGGGTTCCTTATCCGACTTCCGCAGAAACATTTTTTCAACTCGTAAAATTCGGCGGTGAATTGCGTCAACTGCATTTATTGGAGAGCCCCGAAGTCCAAAATTACATCACCCAATATCCCGAAGACGGCGATAACGTGGTGCGCAGGAAAATGAGTAAAGCAAGTCCGGGC
>DASSWN010000152.1:0-2492 GCA_035704905.1 Flavobacteriaceae bacterium | reverse complement strand
GAAAGACTGTCGCCCAAATCATGTACTGCATCGGAAACAATGGCTATACTGTTAACATAAAAACCACCGATGAACTCAAAAATAGTGAACCCCAAATTCAGGAAAAAAGCAAGTTTTATATTGCCCGGTTGTTTGCTATGGTCGTGATTGTGTGCCATCTTGTGATTTGTTCAAATGAATTGTTATGGTTTCTTTATCCATTTTATTGCTTCTTCCCTTTGGACGGCATCGAAATATTTTACCTCGGCAGCGGTAAACGGCTTCATCAAATCCGCCATCCATTCTTCCCATTTCTTTTCGCCCACCATAGCCACTTTATCAAAATCAGCGGCGTGTTTGAAATCAAACTTTACATCTTCCCAAAAAGCTTTCGGGTCCCAACCTTCAAAATCTTCCATTTCAAAATACCAACGGATTTTTGGGTACTTCCCCAGCTTGTCGTTCAGCAGAGGTAGGAGTTTGTCGTAGTCCGTTTGCGTTAATTTGCCTGTTGCTTTTGTGGCAATGATGTTGCCTTGGGTTTGTTCCAGTATCTGTATCATAATATTATTGCTTTAACCTCAATTATTTCCGTCCTAAAGCTTCAATATCCTTATCGCCCCGCGCATCACAAATGCAAACACAATTGCACCGATTATCAAATCCGGCCATTTGGAACTTAAAAGATAGACCAAAACCCCTGCTAGGAGAACCCCACTGTTTACGATAATATCGTTTGAGGTGAAAATAGCGCTGGCCTGCATATGGGCTTCTTTGCTTTTTGACTTGTTGATGAGCCAAAGCGATACTGTGTTGCCAATTAACGCAAGTATGGAAACAACAATCATCCAGCCAAAAAGCGGTGTTTCACTATCCCCAAAAAACCTTCTCAAAACTTCTGCAAACCCCAAAAGCGCCAATCCCATTTGAAAAAAACCGCTTGTTTTGGCCACTTTGTTTTTTCTTGCCATTGTGCTTCCCACTGCAAACAGGCTTAGGGCATATACAATGGAATCGGCCAACATATCCAAGGAATCCGCAATCAATCCCATTGAATGTGAAATCCAGCCGGTGGTCATTTCTATAATGAAGAAACCAAAATTTATGCCGAGCACCCACCAAAGGGTTTTTCGTTGCCGGGCATCTTCGCCGCCTACGGGAAGTTCGGCCTCGTTTGTGCTTATCAAACGCCCGCTCAACTTCAATTTTGCAATTGCCTGTTGAATTTCTTCGGTTTCGCCATCGTGGTAAACTTCCAGTTTGCGCATTGGAATGTTGAAATCCAAATGTTTTACCTGGTCGAAAGGCTCTAATTTCATCCGGATTAGCTGCTCCTCGGAAGGGCAATCCATTTTATCAATGTTGAAAAGGCTCTTTTTCATTCTATTGGTTTTTCAGAAAACTAAGTTATGCTTAATGATGATGCCCGCCGCCTTCGCCTTTTTTCATTTCCGCCATTAAATAATAGGCATTGTTATAGGCAAATTTGGTTTCGGAAGATTGGGGTTCCATAAATTCGATTTCCACCCATTTTCCCTCTTTCCTGCCGGGTTTTACCTCGACCGGACGGAAGCTCCAGGCATCGCCTTCGGGTTCAGCGGTAAAAGCATACCATTTTCCTTCTTCCTTGACCAAGGCGTCCTCGGGAAGCACTTCTGCCGGGGCTTTGTTGGTGGCAATCCGCGCACTTACGTACATTCCTGGAATCAGATTTTTCGTATGCCCTTTAATCTCAGCGTGGACGTGCACGGCTTTTGGGCCTTCCTCAAAATTTTTCCCAATGGAAATAATCTCGGCGGTAAAAGTTGTATCGGACACGGCATTGGTTTCAAAATAAACTATTTGACCAGTTTCCAATGCGATGATATTTTCCTCAAAAACCATCAAATCCACGTGAACGTGACGGGTGTTGACAATTTCGAATAAATCGGTTTGGGGCTGGACATATTGCCCGGTAACAACGTGAATTTCCTGAACCGCACCGTCAATAGGGCTTTTCAGGGGGAAGCGTTTGTATATATTCCCCGAAACAATCCGTTGCGGGTTTGCGCCGAGCATTTGTAATTGGGTTTCCAAACTCGACACCAGGCTTTGAGCAACCTGAAAATTCGACTCCGCCTGTTGAAATTCCATCCCGGAAGTCACCCCGGCTTCATAAAGCTTTTTTTGCCGGTTGAATTCCTTTTCAAGCAAGCCCAAACGGTTGTAAGCTTCCAAAAATTCGGTTTGCAATTGAATGAGGTTCGGGTGCGAGATATAGGCCACGGTTTCGCCTTTGCTGACCTGGTCGCCTTCAATGACCAAAATTTCACTAATATTCGCGCCAAGAGCCGTCGTAATCGTTGCCTCGTTCTGCGGCGGGACTTCCAAAGTACCGTTGGCGTTCACAAAAGTGGAAAGTTGCCTTTTGTCCAAAGTGTCGATTTTCATTCCCAATTCCCGGAAGCGTTCTGCGGAAAGCATCGCTTCCTCTCCGTGGCCTTCCTCTTCGCCTGCCTCGCCGTCAGGCAGAT
>DASSWN010000140.1:0-7399 GCA_035704905.1 Flavobacteriaceae bacterium | reverse complement strand
ATATGTATCTGTCCGAATTAAACTTGAATTATGATTTCAGAAACAGATAAAAACTTCATCCAAAAAGCCATCGAACTTTCTAAACAGGGAATGGACTCCCACGCTGGCGGTCCATTCGGCGCCATTGTTGTAAAAGATAATGAAATAATTGCAGAGGGTTTCAATCAGGTAACTTCCAAAAATGACCCGACCGCGCATGCCGAAATGGTTGCCATTCGAGAGGCGTGCAAAAAATTAGGCACATTTCAGTTACACGATTGCATCATTTATACTTCTTGTGAGCCTTGCCCGATGTGTTTGGGCGCGATTTACTGGGCGCGTCCAAAAGCAGTTTTTTATGCCTGTACCAAAGAGGATGCCGCCGAAATTGGTTTTGACGATCATTTTATTTATGAGGAATTGGAAAAACCCACTGATGAACGAAGAATAAAATTTTTAAATATCGCTCGGGAAAATGCCAAGGAAGTTTTTGATCAATGGAAAAATAAGGAAGGTAAAAAGGAATATTAAAGACGGGAATCATTCTACATTTTGTTGATAATAACTTCTTTTTTTTACTAAGCTCGGATTTTAGTTCCGTCAAATATTCCTTAAATTTATCCGTTCAATTTCCCAAAAAATATTCTTTCTATGTACTTGATTTTCGATACAGAAACCACCGGCTTGCCAAAAAATTGGAACGCGCCCATCACCGATTCGAAGAATTGGCCGCGATGTGTTCAAATTGCCTGGCAACTTCATGACGAAATGGGTCGGCTAATCGAAAACCAAGAATTTTTGGTTTGTCCAGATGACTTCGATATTCCTTTTGATGCCGAACAGGTTCACGGAATTTCTACTGAACTAGCACGGGAAAAAGGAATTTCATTGAATGAAATGCTCAACAAATTCAATGAAGCCCTTGCCAAAACCAAATTTGTGGTGGGCCAAAATCTTGGATTTGACCTGAAAATCATGGGTGCGGAATTTTACCGTATGAAACTGGAAACGCCATTGAACCGGCTTCCTGTTTTGGATACCTGTACCGAAATTACGGCCAAACTATGCTGCCTGCCGGGCGGTCGCGGTGGAAAATTCAAACTTCCCACGCTTTCCGAATTGCATAAACATCTTTTTCAAAAAGCTTTCTCCGAGGCGCACAATGCTTCTGCCGATGTGGAAGCCACTGCGCGCTGTTTTTTCGAACTGATTCGTTTACGTGTTTTTTCCATAGAAGAACTGCGTTGTTCGCCTGACTATTTCGATAAGTTTTCGGAAACCAATGTGGAACCAATCCCTTCTTTTGGATTGAAGCATCAAAACTTAAAAAAGGCTTCGGAAAAAATTCGGAAAAGAATGCAGGAAATTCTTCCCGAAGAAAGTATTTCGGAAGAGGAATTGCAAGAAAATATTGAAGTTCTGGAAGAAACGGAATTTGCGCACCTTCATAATCACAGCCAATATTCAATTTTGCAGTCGACCATCAGCGTAAAAGAGTTGGTGAACGCCGCGGCGGAAAATCAAATGCCAGCTGTGGCATTGACCGATCATGCGAATATGATGGGCGCCTTTCATTTTGTGAACGAAATCGCTTCGTACAATAAATCCTTGGAGGCAAAAAGAAAAGATGCGGAAGAAAAAGACGAAGTTTTTCAACAAAAAGAATTAAAAGGCATTATCGGCTGCGAATTTTTTGTATGCGAAAACCGATTGGACAAATCCAGAAAAGATCACGGGTATCAAATGGTTCTTTTGGCGAAAAATAAAAACGGATATCATAATTTGGCGAAAATGTCGTCGCTGGCCTACACCGAAGGATTCTATTATGTCCCACGGATCGATAAAGAAATCATTGAAAAATACAAAGAAGATATCCTTGTTCTCTCCGGAAATCTTTATGGGGAAATTTCCAACAAACTGTTGAATGTTGGTGAAAATCAGGCGGAAGAAGCTTTGTTATGGTGGAAAAAGACTTTTCAAGAAGATTTTTATTTGGAAATAATGCGCCACGGACAAGAAGATGAGGATCGGGTGAACGAAACCCTGGTGCGGTTTTCAAAGGAACACAACGTGAAACTTGTGGCGACGAACAACACCTATTATTGCAAACAAGAAGATGCCAATGCCCATGATATTTTGCTTTGCGTGAAAGACGGCGAAAAACAGGCCACACCAATTGGAAGGGGCCGCGGTTACCGTTACGGATTGCCAAATCAAGAATATTATTTCAAATCTTCCGAAGAAATGAAATCCCTTTTCAATGATTTGCCGGAAGCCATTTCCAACATTGGTGAAATCGTGGACAAAATTGAACCGTTCACTTTGACGCGCGATGTGTTACTTCCGAAATTTTCCATTCCCGAAGAATTTGTCGATCAACAGGATGAAGTGGACGGAAAAAACCGGGGCGAAAATGCGTTTTTAAAACATTTAACGTATCAAGGCGCCGTAGAACGGTATGGCGAATTGGATCAAAAAATAAAAGATCGCATCGATTTTGAACTTTCCGTAATTGAAAACACTGGTTACCCGGGTTACTTTTTGATTGTGGAAGATTTTATACGTGAAGCGAGGAAAATGGGCGTTTCGGTGGGGCCGGGGAGGGGTTCCGCAGCTGGAAGCGTGGTCGCCTATTGCTTGAAAATCACCAATATCGACCCCATAAAATACGATCTGCTATTTGAGCGCTTTTTGAATCCCGATCGGGTGAGCATGCCCGATATTGACATTGATTTTGACGATGAAGGTAGGAGTAAAGTGCTCGATTACGTCATTCAGAAATATGGCAGCAATCAAGTAGCGCAAATTATTACCTACGGAACGATGGCGGCAAAATCAGCCATTCGTGATACCGCACGCGTTTTGGATTTGCCCTTGAACGAAGCCGATCGCATCGCAAAATTGATTCCCGATATGTCCAAATTGAACAAGATTTTTGCCTTGGACGATAAAGGTATCCGCGCCAAATTCCGAAACGACGATGTGGAAAAAATAATGGAATTGCGCAATTTGGCGGAAGGGAAAGATTTGGAAGCCGAAACCATCAATATGGCAAAAATTTTGGAAGGTTCCGTTCGAAATACAGGAATTCATGCTTGTGGCGTAATCATTACCCCTGGCGATATAACGAATTACGTGCCGGTTGCTTTGGCGAAAGATTCCGATTTGTTCGTCACGCAGTTTGACAACTCCGTGGTGGAAGCGGCCGGATTGTTGAAAATGGATTTTCTCGGTTTAAAAACCTTGACGTTGATAAAAGATACGGTTTCCATTGTGAAAGGGCGGCATGACATTGTGTTGGATCCGGAAAATTTTCCGCTTGACGATAAACTGACCTACGAGCTTTTTCAGCGCGGTGAGACCGTCGGGATTTTTCAGTATGAATCGGTGGGAATGCAGAAATATATGAAGGAATTGCAGCCCACGGTTTTTGAGGATTTAATTGCGATGAACGCGCTTTACCGTCCAGGCCCCATAGAATATATCCCGAATTTTATCGCGCGAAAACACGGCAAAGAAGAGATTACGTATGATTTGCCGGCGATGGAAGAATATTTAAAAGAAACTTATGGAATTACGGTTTATCAAGAACAAGTGATGCTCCTTTCGCAAAAATTGGCAAATTTCACAAAAGGTGAAGCTGATGTATTGCGAAAAGCCATGGGGAAAAAATTGATTCCGGTCTTGGCGAAAATGAAGCCGAAATTCATTGAACAAGCTTCCGCAAATGGACATGATCCGGAAAAATTGGAAAAAGTCTGGAAGGATTGGGAGGCTTTTGCGAGTTATGCCTTCAACAAATCACATTCCACCTGTTATGCGTGGATCGGGTATCAAACTGCTTATTTGAAAGCGCATTATCCCGCGGAATATATGGCGGCGGTGCTTTCCAATAACATGAACGACATCAAGAAAGTTACGTTCTTTATGGAAGAATGCAAACGAATGGGATTGACGGTTTTGGGACCAGATGTGAACGAATCCTATGCCAATTTTTCGGTGAACAAAGAAAACGCGGTTCGGTTCGGAATGGCCGCCATAAAAGGCGTGGGCGGGAATGCGGTTCACGCAATTGTGGAAGAACGTAAAAAAAATGGCCCATTTCGCTCCGTTTTCGATTTGGCAAAACGCATTGACCTGCGGGCAGCAAATAAAAAAGTTTTTGAAAATTTGGCCGCCGCCGGTGGGTTCGATGGTTTTTTGGGTGCGCATCGGGCTCAATATTTACATGATTCGGGAGATGGAATTAGCTTTTTGGAAAAAGTGATTAAATATGCCGTCCGATTTCAGGAAAACAAAAATTCGGCACAAGTGAGTTTGTTTGGCGAGGCGAGCGACGTTCAAATTCCCGAACCGGAAATCCCACCATGTCAGGAATGGGGAACCATGGAAAAACTGAAACGGGAAAAGGAAGTGGTCGGCATTTATATTTCGGGACACCCATTGGACGATTTTAAATATGAAATGACCCATTTTTGTAACAGCAGTTTAAAAGATTTTGTCGATTTGGAAAGCAAAATCAATAGGGAATTGTCTTTTGGTGGCGTGATTACAGAAGTGAGCCACTTAACCGGAAAAAATGGAAGGGGTTGGGCAAAATTCACGTTGGAAGATTATGATGAAAATTTCCAGTTCATGATTTTTAAAGAGGAATATTTGAAATTTCGCCATTTTTTGGTGCCGAATTCCTTCGTTTATTTGAAAGTTTTTGTAAAAGAGGGGTGGGTAGATCGCGAAACAAACAAAAAATTTCCACCGCGCATTCAGTTTCAATCCTTCAAACAATTGCAAGACGTAATGGATAGCTATGCGAAAAAGCTTACAATTCAGATGGATATACGCGGTCTCGCGGAAGAGAAAATTGAATACCTTCGAAAAATTTTTAAAACCTATCGCGGAAACCATTTATTGAATTTTGTAATTTACGAACCGCAGGAGCAAATTAAGATTCATTTGCCAAGCAAACGCGAAAAGGTGAATATCTGCCCGGAATTATTGGATTCTTTGAAAGAAATGAATGTGTATTATCGGGTGAATTGAATTGAGAATTCAGGCACGTAGTGGTTCTAACCACGCGAGACAAAAAATGAATTCTTTGATAAATTCTTTCAATCCTTCCATAACCGAATACAATCCGATCCTTTTATTCTATCGGGAATATTCCCTATTTTTGTTCCGAACAATAAAAACAAATTTATGGCACTCGAAATAACAGATGCGAATTTTGACGAAACGGTTTTGAAAAGCGACAAACCGGTAATGGTCGATTTTTGGGCGGCATGGTGCGGTCCTTGTAGAATGGTTGGTCCCGTAATCGATGAACTTAGTAGCGAATATGAAGGAAAAGCCATCATCGGGAAACTCGATGTGGATGCAAACCAGGAATTTGCTGCAAAATATGGTGTTCGGAATATTCCAACGGTTTTGGTTTTTAAAGACGGTGAAGTAGTGGGCAGGCAAGTTGGCGTTTCGCCAAAAGCAGCTTATGCCGATGCGTTGGATGCACTTTTATAAGATAGAAATTTAAGCAAAAAAAAGGGTTTGGTAGATTTATCAAACCTTTTTTTATTGGAAAAAACCAAAGAAGTTGTTCGAATTTTCCGTTCTTTGAAAGGAAGAACTTTATTTCATGAATTTACAAGAAGAAGTAAACAAAACCAGTGGTTTCACCAATATTGAATTGTTGGCCAACCAAGTAGTGGAAGGATTTATTTCAGGAATGCACAAAAGTCCGTTCCATGGATTTTCTGCGGAATTTGCCGAGCATAAAATTTATAATTCTGGGGAAAGCACGAAACATATCGACTGGAAACTTTTTGCGAAAACCGATAAATTGTACACAAAGCGCTACGAGGAAGAAACGAATTTGCGCGCTCATCTTATTCTCGATAATTCGGCTTCCATGCATTACCCGCCGATAAAAAAAATGGGAATCGACAATTTGAACAAAATCGGGTTTTCAGCTTTGGCGGCCGCTTGTTTGATGAATATTCTTAAAAAACAACGCGATGCCGTCGGCTTGAGCATTTATAGTGAGAATTACGATTATTATGCCCCCGAAAAAGGAAGTGAGCGCCATCATCAAATGTTGTTGGATATTCTTAATAAAACCGCCAGTACCAAAGTGGGCACAAGGCAAACCGAAACATACGAGAATCTGCATTTGATCGCCGAAAAAATAAAGCGGCGTTCGTTGATTTTTCTTTTCAGCGATATGTTTCAAACTTCACAGGCCGAAGAAAAGCTTTTTGAAGCCTTGCGCCATTTAAAATACAACAAACATGAGGTGGTTTTGTTCCACACGTACGATGGAACAAGGGAACTGAATTTTGATTTTGACAATACGCCCAAACGATATGTGGATGTCGAAACGGGGGAACATATCAATTTATATCCGGAAAATATAAAAGAAAATTACGAGAAGGCGGTTTCCAGCTACTTTAAAGTACTGCAATTAAAATGCGCCCAATATAAAATAAAATATGTGCCGGCCGATATTTCGAAAAGCTTCAATAAAATATTGATGACCTATATGATTGAACGCCAAAAGTTTGCATAAGGGTTAAAAAAACTTGGACAAAAACATAAAAAACAGTTTGCTGAAACTAAAAACTAATGTATATTTGCCACCGCTTAATACAGCAAGGAACAGTGTTCCAAAATGTATTGGTAACAATTTTTCACCTTGTCCAACTGTTGTTGGAGTCTTCTGAAAAGAGTGGTTGAAAATTTGGTCTGGTAGTTCAGTTGGTTATCCCCAACAAGTTTGGGACTGCCTGTCATCCCCAACGGGTTGGGGGACGAGTTCGAGAATAGCGAACGCTTGAAAAAAGTTCTTAAATATTATTGGTCTGGTAGTTCAGTTGGTTAGAATGCCTGCCTGTCACGCAGGAGGTCGCGAGTTCGAGTCTCGTCCAGACCGCTTTTAAAAAGTTGTGTTGTCCCCGACTTGTTGGGGAAAGGTTTAAGTTTGTTGAACCGATGAGAAGCCCTTTCTGGGGCTTTTTTGTTTTCTGGGATGAAGCATTTTGTGTACATAATTCATAGTTCCACTTTGAGTATTTTTTATAAAGGATATTCGCTTTTTCCTTTTGCACGGTTGGTGGCACATAATAGCAATAAAAGCCGTTATACCCGTAACAAAGGGCCTTGGGAACTGGTTTTTCTTCAATCTTTCGCTACAAAACGAGAAGCTTTAATTCGAGAAAGATCACTTAAAAAGTACAGCCATTCCCAGTTGGAAGAACTGATTGTCTCTGCGAAAAACGAAATATGAATGCCTGCCTGTCATCCCCAACGGGTTGGGGACGAGTTATTCCAATTTATTGGTGATTCCAGACCGCTTTTAAAAAGTTGTGTTGTCCCCGACTTGTTGGGGAAAGGTTTAAGTTTGTTGAACCGATGAGAAGCCCTTTCTGGG
>DASSWN010000132.1:0-2155 GCA_035704905.1 Flavobacteriaceae bacterium | reverse complement strand
GCAACAGTGGCCCTGAACGGCGCAAAAAACGCCGGGATTTTGGCCGCGCAAATTATCGGTATCGCCGATAAATGCACGCTCGATAAAATTTTGGTTTATAAAGAAGGCCTGAAACAAAAAGTAGTGGATGGCGCGAAAACGCTCAAACGGGAATAAACCTTCAAGGTTTTCAAAACCTTGAAGGTTTGAATGTAACAAAACCACCGGCGAACCGTCATACTTTCAACAGCAAAACCAAACTTTATGAAATCCAATTTTATCCTTCGTTCAATTTTCACTGCTTTTCTTTTGTTTTCCGCTGCTGCTTCTGCGCAAAATGTTTCCGGTACTTTGGTGGATAATTCCACGCAAAAAACCATTCCCTTCGCCACGGTTCAACTCGGTGAAAACTATGGCGTGGTCACCAATCAAGAAGGAAATTTCAGCATCAACACCGCCGGTTTTTCCGAAAAAGATTCTTTGATTTTTTCCAGTATGGGCTACGACCGAAAAGCCATTGCGTTGAAAGATTTTGAAAACGGAACGGTTTATTTGACCAAAAACGTGGAAGAATTGGGCGAAGTTTTGTTGCTCGATGAAAAATTGACGGCTTTGGAGGTGATGGAGAAAGTGAATGAAAACCTTGCAAAAAACTACAACGATTCCCTAATACATTTCACCGTTTTCAAACGCTACAAGAATACCTCCATTCCTTATCAAATGCGGTTTGATTTCAAAGACAAACGCGATGATTTTCTCGACAAAAAAGCCATTCGAGAAATTAACCATTCTATGGACAGCCTAAATCGCGCAATGCAAAACAAAACTACCAGCTATTACAATTCTGAACTTGTTGACGTGTATTTTGGCGAAAGCGATTCCACGAAAACCCGAATTGTCAAAGCTGTGACTTTGGTCAACGAAGAGGAAAGCACTTCGATGGAAAATCTACAAGAAAATGTGTTCGGAACCCTTTTGCGAAACCTAAAATCCTCGAATACCTTTAAAGTTCGCACGGGTATTATCCCCATCGAAGATTCATTGGATATGAATGAAATCCTCATCGAAGAAGAGGAGATCGATTCGGCTTTTGCTTCCCCAAGTCAGTATCGTCAACATTTAAGCGATTTTGGTTTTGATGAGAAAAAAGGGATGGGTTTTGTAACCCAGTTGGACGATTATGAATACACAATAGAGGATATTTCCACGTTCAATGGGGAATTGGTTTATGTAATTTCTTTCCAACCCGACGCGGGTCTTTTTGCCGGAAATGGGAAAATGAGTGGAACGATGTACGTTTCGGCGGATAGTTTTGCGGTGCTGATGGCGGATTATCGCTTTGCGGAAGGCGAACACGGGTTTAACCTAAACCTGAAATTCATTGCTGGTGTGGCTTTTAAGGAAAAGGGGAAATCAGGGAAAATCATTTTTCAAAAAAACAAAAACGGAAAATATATCCCAAAATATCTTAGGAAACAACGTAAAGCCTATGTGTTTTTCGAACGCAATTTCGTGTTCAAGGAAAACGACGAACGAGACGACCGGATGAAAATAAAGTTCGAGATGACCATCGAAATGGATCAGAACGCAACACAGGAATGGCTGGTGGTCGCTAACGAAAAAATCACGAAAGCCGAATTCGATGCTGCCGAAATCAGAATAGGTGTCCAGATCCAAGAAATTTCCAAATACAACCCCGAAATCTGGAAAGAATACAATATCCTTGCGCCCACCGAGGCGATCCGGGAATATGAATATTGATTGTTTTTTCCGAGGATTAATTTTTTAAAACCAGTAGCCCACGGAAAGTTGGAAGCCGTCGTTTTTCAGCTTGGGATGGCTGAAAGTTCCATCTTCTAGAACATACCTCACCTTATTGATGTTGATCAAACCCAAATAATAATGCGCTTGAAGTGTTATTCCAAAATCAAAATCATAACCAATTCCGCCCAACAATCCGAAATCCATATCTCTTAGAATTTCGGAAAGGTCGTTTTTAGAATTTTCATATTCCCCGGTCATTACTTTTTCGTTCGCCGAAACCAAAAACCCCGCTTGTGGGCCAAGAAACAAATTAAACTCGGGAGTCGGGTAAAATTTTGCCAAGAGGGGTATGTTTATGTAATCCAAGTTAAAGTTTATGGTGACATTTTCTCCTCCTTGGAGAATGGGATTG
>DASSWN010000113.1:0-4007 GCA_035704905.1 Flavobacteriaceae bacterium | reverse complement strand
TTCAATTTTCAACATTATTATATCAACCGATTCCTCCACACTTTCTTTTCCAGAATTCACCACCACATCTGCATTTTCTGGAGGTTCGTAGGGCGCGCTGATTCCAGTGAAGTTGGGGATTTCGCCATTACGGGCCTTTTTGTAGAGGCCTTTTACATCACGGGCTTCACATTCCTCCACGCTTGCGTTGACATATATTTCAATAAAATTTTCTTCCCCTACGATTTTTGCGATCTTTTCCCTGTCTTTTTTTAAGGGGGAAATGAACGCGGCCAGGACCACTACGCCGGCATCGATGAACAATTTTGCTGTTTCGGCGATGCGCCGCAAATTTTCGCTCCTGCCTTCCGGGCTGAAATCCAGATCGGAATTGATGCCCCGACGGATATTGTCTCCGTCCAGCACATAGGTTTTTGTTCCTTTTTTATGCAATTCCACTTCCACCAAATTGGCCAATGTGGATTTTCCCGAGCCGGAGAGCCCGGTGAACCAGATCAATACAGAATTGTGACCGTTGGCTTTGTTGCGGTCGGCCCTGTCAATATTGTAATCTTGATGTGGGGTGTTGTTGTTCATGGGATTTGTTAATTCGGGATTTGTGATTTGGACTCTGGTCTTAACGAGATTGGTCTATTTAGGGTTTTCGTTACAGGTATATCCACGAAATTACGGTTACCGCCACTCCCATTACGATCAAAGATACCGGGAATCCCGCTTTGGTATAATCTGAAAATTTATAGCCTCCGGCACCCATGACCATTAGGTTGGTTTGGTAACCAATCGGGGTCATAAACGCTGCCGAAGCAGCGGTCGCAATTGCAATGGCGGCTGCCCGAATTGGGATCCCGACTTGCTCTGCAATGGCTATTGCAAGCGGAAACATCAAAACGGCAGCAGCGTTGTTGGTGATGAATTCGGTAAAAAGGTTGGTCATTATATACAACATCAGTACAAAAAGTACGGGGTGCATGCCTTCAACATTTCCAAACAAACTATCGGCAATCCCTGCCGCAAGCCCACTGGTTTCGACCGCCTTTCCAATTCCTATTGCCGTGGCGATCACGACCAAAATGGGCAAATGGACGGCATGGATCAATTGTTCTTTATGGACGCAACCCACGAGCAACATGGCAATGGCCGCCAACAAGGAAGCGGTTACCATGGGGAGCCAACCAATACCAACGCTAAGGAGCATCAAAAAAATAATACTCAGTGCAATGCGGCTTTTTCCACTATAATTCCGCAAGCCTTTTCCTTTGCGGCGCACCAAGTAAAAATATTGATTGTTGTTTCCGTAATGTTCTTCAAACTCGGTTTTGGATTCGATGAGCAACAAATCCCCTGCTTTGAGAGGGGTGTTCCCCAAGGCCCCGTTGATTTGTTCCACTTTGCGCTGAATGGCCAGCACCACTCCCTTAAAACGCTCACGAAACTCCAGTTCTTTTAGTGTTTTCCCCACCAAGGGCGAACTATCGGAAATCACCGCTTCGTACAACGGCAAGGGTTCTGCTTTTTTTGCCCCTCCGGGAATGGCCGGCAACAAACCTTTTGAAGAAGCAACTTTGTGCACTTCGGTGTGCGTGCCACGAAAAGTCA
Source organism: Flavobacteriaceae bacterium (assembly GCA_035704905.1). Lineage (GTDB taxonomy): Bacteria > Bacteroidota > Bacteroidia > Flavobacteriales > Flavobacteriaceae > DASSWG01. Next base: position 2,411 of record DASSWN010000113.1, on the reverse strand, counting down.
GTAGGTCCCCGTTTTGAATAATAAACCCTGATCCGACTGCAATGATGTGTTTTCCACGTTGCACGTGAATCAAGAAAACAGATTCCAATGCCCGCAACCCTGCTTCTTCAACGGTTTTTTCGTGCAGAGGGGAGTTTTCTGAAACTTTGTAATCGAATTGGTAAGTGTCTGAAGTATTGGAAGATTTGAATTGGTTGTTGGCCACCACTTTGCGTTCTGGCATCAGCCGAAGGCCGAAGGTCATAAACCACAAAAACACCAAAATTCCCGCCGGAATCCCGATCCAACTCAATTCGAACAGACCTATGGGTTCCATTCCGGCATCCACCATCATTCCGGAAACGATAATGTTGGTGGAAGTTCCGATCAGGGTACACATTCCCCCCACAATCGTGGCATACGATAAAGGAATGAGCAATTTGGAAGGGGAAATCCCTTTTTTATCGCACCAAGCTTGTACATGCGGAATCAACATCGCCACAATCGGGGTGTTGTTCAAAAACGAGGAAAGCACCATCGTGGCCCCCATCATTTTTCCGCCTACTTTTTGCAGGCCGTCACGCTCCCTGAAAATCACCAAATCAATAAAGGACAAAGCACCGGTTTGTTGCACCCCGGTCGCTACCACAAAAAGCGCTGCCACCGTAAATACCGCTTCGCTGGCAAAGCCGGAGAGGGCCAATCCAGGTTCCAAGACCCCCGTAACCAGCAACAACATCAAAGCGGCAATGAACAACAAGTGTGGCCGGGCAATATCTTTGAGCAGGGCCACCAGCAGCAGGATTACCGTTAGGGATGTAATGATTATGTCTATATTCACCGCTGTGGTTATTGAGTCACTAGGTTATTGGTTAATCAGGGATCGGTTAATTGGAGAACGGTTAATCTGTGATTTGGGATTGTGATTTAATTTGGTTGCGCCTTTTCTCCAGGTTTCTCCCGTTGCCTTTTCTCGCATTGTCGCACTTTTTCATCTCGTTGTCACGTCCTATGTTTCAGTACTGTGAAAAACTGCTCACTGAACCTACCTACCGGCAGGCAGGCACTGAATAATGCTTACTGATTCGCTTTTCCCCAGATCAACAAAGGTTTCACCTGCTGGTTTTTTAAATATTCTTTTTCTTTTCCCGGTTCAAAAAGCACATAACGAATGCGTTTGTCAATGACTTCTTCGGCTTTGTTGATCAACAAAGTTAGGTATTGGCGATCGATTTCTTTTCCGATTAAAATCAAATCGATCACCTCCGCGTCCAAGCCTTTGGCAAAACTGCCTTCGAGGTACACTTTTTCCAGATTCCCCAGCTTGTCCACCACGCGTTCGATAATTTGATCGATACCCACGTATTTTTGCATGATTTTTTGCACTTCGCCAAACAAAGGGTGTTGGGTATTGGCCTTGAAATATTTTCGGTTGCCTTTTTTTTCACTTTCCAACATGCCTGCATCTTCAAACCGGTTCAATTCCAGTCGAATGGCGTTGGTGCTTTCGCCAAATTCGCTCTCCAAACTGCGTAAATAGCTACGGCTGCTTGAATTCAAAAAGAATTTCAGCAGTAATTTGATGCGGGTTTTGGAACTAATTAAGGTGTCTAACACTACGGATTATGCTAATTAAATCGAACCAGCCTACCGGCAGGCAGGTTAATACGAATTATGGGGGAATAATTCAAAATTTAAGTGATTAAAGGGAGAGAGTAGGATTGATGACTCGTTTATAACTCAATGAAGGCTCGCCGAAATTTATGAGTAACCCCAATTCTTTCTTGGTTGCTACCAAATAGTTTTTCAACTGTGAATAAAAAACCATTGGTACTGATTGCACAGCCTTTATTTCCAAAATTATATTTTCGTTGCAGATAAAATCAGCTTTATAAAATTTGTCCAATTTTTCATCTTCGTAAAAGACATTCAATTTCACTTGTCTTTGAAATGGAATGTTTTGTTTCCTGAATTCTTTTTCCACGGCTTCTTCATAAACAGCCCTGCCTATCGGCAGGCAGGTTCCAAAAAACCGGAACCAAGTGCACGGTGCACTTTCATGCAAGCTCCTATTATTTTGTAACTCTCGTTTTTGTACAGTATTTCGGCCAATTCGAAAAATTCGATTTAATTCATATTAATCCGTAGTCCATGGCTCCGCCTCCTCAGTCCCATCCTTTAAAAAAATTTAGGATGATGAGTTAAGGGGAAATGCGGTGTGGGTGCGACAGGGCAAATCCTATTTCACCGAAGTCACCTTGGTTTTTGGGACTTCTGCTGTGAGGGAAATTCCCAATTGTTCTATCTGCAGCACGACTTTATGCTTGCTCTGGCGAATTACGACCCCTTCTTTTTCTTTTAATGCGCCTTCTTTTATTTTTAGGTTTTGTCCGGGCTCAAAATTTTCGCAAACGATTTTCCCTTCGGAATGT